>JBKDWF010000056.1:0-24766 GCA_046338525.1 Holosporales bacterium | reverse complement strand
CCCATGGCTTTTCACCCCCTCCCCGTAAGGCCATCGGCCTTACGCCTCCCCCGCTGCGCGGGAGAGGGAGTTGCACCGCGCCCTTCCATAGGCTCATGAGACTTGTGTGTATGGGGTAGCCTCTCGGGAGAGATAGCCGCCTTAAGGCAGGGATTAGGGCGTTATAAGTTCGAGAATAATAGCAAGAAAAACACAAAAGCACCTCTATTAACCTCATTTCTGGGGCGATTGGCGTCGTCAGGTCTTTGCTAGCCACTCATCCCCATAAATGGGTTAATAGAGGTGCCCACAATATATTTACTGCAGATATCGGGTTTTTAAATTACTCAATAGACTGTAAATTAGTATCACTCACGGCTACTCACTCACGGCTACTCACTCACTGGCACGGATGCTTTTCCCCCTGCTTTTTCCCGTTTCAGGTGCTTACCGCTATCTTCTGTACGCTGAATACTCCGCCCAGCAAGAAGGTCGGTAATTTCCTCCCCGGAAAGGGTTTCGTATTCCAGCAACGCCTGAGCCAGAACCTCTAAATCATGTTGTTTTTCTCTCAGAATATGACGGGCACGCGTATACGCTTCCTCGACAATCCTGCGGACTTCTTCATCCACGGCCTGAGCAGTAGCATCAGAAATAGACTTCGGCTGAGAGCCACCGTACCCTAAATAACCCTCTTGGCTCTCCGCATAATGAAGGGGTCCAAGCTTCGCGCTCATCCCCCATTCCGTGACCATACGCCGAGCCATATCGGTAGCCATTTTAATATCGCTACTGGCTCCGGTGGTCACTTGCTCATCGCCAAAGATAATTTCCTCCGCGACGCGGCCACCCATTGCAACAGCCAAATCATCATGAAGCTTTGCCTTAGCCGTAGAATAGCGATCACCCTCTGGCAAGCGCATCACCATCCCCAGTGCCCGGCCACGTGGAATAATCGTTGCCTTGTGCACCGGATCAGACTCCGGGCAGTTAAGCGCAACAATAGCATGGCCACCTTCATGATACGCGGTAAGCTTTTTTTCAGCATCAGACATAGCCATGCTGCGCCGCTCTGCGCCCATCATCACTTTGTCTTTGGCTTGCTCAAAGTCCCGCATGGTCACGCTGCGCTGGTTACGCCGAGCCGCGAGCAAGGCCGCCTCATTGACAATATTGGCTAAATCTGCACCTGAAAAACCTGGCGTCCCCCGAGCAATCACTTTGGGATTCACATCATCGGCTAAAGGAATTTTTTTCATATGCACACGCAAGATTTTCTCGCGCCCGACTACGTCGGGGTTGGGCACCACGACCTGACGATCAAAGCGCCCTGGACGCAATAAAGCCGGGTCAAGAACATCCGGGCGGTTGGTGGCAGCAATAAGGATAACCCCTTCATTGGCTTCAAACCCGTCCATCTCGACCAGAAGCTGGTTTAAAGTCTGTTCCCGTTCATCGTTGCCGCCACCAAAGCCGGCGCCACGATGCCGGCCCACGGCATCAATTTCATCAATAAAAATAATACAAGGCGCGTTTTTTTTACCCTGCTCAAACATATCCCGGACACGACTGGCACCTACGCCCACAAACATCTCAACAAAATCCGAACCGGAAATACTAAAGAACGGCACGTTGGCTTCCCCGGCAATGGATCGCGCCAGCAGGGTTTTCCCCGTACCAGGAGGTCCCACCAACAACACGCCCTTGGGAATTTTACCGCCAAGACGCTGAAACTTCTGTGGGTCTTTAAGAAATTCAACAATTTCCTGCAGTTCTACCTTGGCTTCATCAATCCCGGCCACGTCTTCAAAAGTAACCCGCCCTGTTTTCTCGGTGAGCATCCGGGCGCGGCTTTTGCCAAAACCCATGGCCTTGCCGGTGCCGCTTTGCATTTGACGCATAAAAAAAATCCAGACACCGATAAAAAGCAGCATCGGAAACCACGACAACAACATTCCCAGCACTCCAGAGCTTTGCTCCTCCACCAAGCGCGCCTTCATCCGCACGTTGGCCGCCTCAAGCCGTTCTATGAGCTTCATATCCCCCGGATTTAGTGTGGCAAAACGCGTATTTCCAGCATCCTTGAGCGTGCCGCTGACCACATCGCCGCGCAGGGTCACTTCGCTGACCTGCCCCGCGTTCAGATACCCCAAAAACTCAGAATAATCCACCATCGCATTGCCTTGTTGGGGGGCGGGCTGCTGAAAATAATTAAACAACCCAATAATGAGCAGCATCACCGCCAACCAAATAAAAATATTTTTAGAATAGCCTTGCATTGTTCGCCTCGATCCTATGCCCCAGTGTAGCTTTCCTGAAGGCGACTGAAAACTGTTTTCGTACGCGGGAAAAAAAAGATAGGGTTGGGCATCATGCAAGATACATCCCTCATCCCCAGCTTATACCGATATATCTGGCGCACCACCGCGCCAAGGCAGGTGCAATTAATCGCGTTAAGTTTACTATCGTTTTGTTTTCTTTACGCTTCGTTGGAACTGCCCAAGCGTATTGTCAACGATGCTATTCAAGGGAATAATTTTCCGATTATATTCATGGGGTTCTCTTTTAACCAACTCCAGTGGCTGTGGTGGCTGTGCGCCGGGTTTTTAGGAGCCATCTTGCTGAGCGGCGGAGCAAAATACCTCATCAACTTAGGCCGGGGCATCGCCGCCGAGCGCACCGTGCGCCAACTGCGCCATGATCTCTACACTATTATCCTTACCCAACCAACACCCCGCACCGGTGAAGCCGCCGGGGAGTATGTTCCCTCTCTTACCAGTGAAGTTGACCCCGTCGGCGGGTTTGCGGGCGATGCTTTTGCTCTGCCCGTGTTTCAGGGCGGCACGCTGCTGACCATTTTAATCTTCATGGCCATACAAAACCCACTGTTAGCCCTAGCCGCCACCGCCATGTTCCCCATACAAATTTTGGTGGTGCCGCGCCTGCAACGCAAAGTAAACATCCTAGCTAGGCAGCGTATTCATGAAATTCGCGTCCTGGCCGCCGCAACCACCGATAGTTTTGCCGCCCTGCCCCTTTCCGCTGCTGCGGCCATGGAACGCGGCCAGCGGTTTGACACCACCATTCACGCCATTTACGGCGTGCGGTTGCGGCTGTACCGCATCAAGTTCTTTATCAAGTTCTTCAACAATTTTATTGCCCAGGTGACGCCGTTTTTTTTCTACGCTTACGGAGGCTGGCTGGTGATTCATGAACAATTGACGTTTGGGGCGCTGATAGCGGCTCTGACCGCCCATAAAGACATCATTGCGCCGTGGAAGGAGCTTCTCGATTATTACCAAGATCGGGAAAACGCTAGGGTGAAGTATTCCCTGCTGCGGGAGCATTACGCTAGGCTATAAAAAAGCCTTTACACATTGTTAACACTTTCCCGGCATGAGGAAGCCCTATGTCGGCTGAATCTCTTTTACTTCTTCATCACACCTGCTTACTGTTGGCGGCGGCACTGCTCTGCACGGCGGCCTTGTGGGATGCCGCCACCTTTACAATCCCCAATTGGATAAGCATTGCCCTCATCATCTTGTTTATACCGTATGCCCTCAGCACCCCAGAGATAACCTGGAGCAGTGTTGGAATACATGTTTTAGTAGCAGGACTAGCCTTTGCCATAGGCTTGGCCTTATTCGCCGTCAATGTTTTAGGCGGCGGCGATGTAAAACTTATAACTGCCAGTCTATTCTTCATCGGCAGTGAGGACATTGATCGTTTTTTGCTGGTTGTGGCTCTCACCGGTGGCTTATTGTCTGTGGGAGCCATCGTTCTATACATTATTCGCCGCCGTTTAGGGTATATACAAGGTGCATCATTACGCAAAATTCATCTTCCCTACGGGCTAGCCTTGTGTGCCGGCGGTCTAGCCGTGCTGGTACCAAAAATTAACCTATCCATGCTATTGGCCGGAATAGGAGTCTAATAAAATGCGTATCGTTCTCTTTCTTGCTATTGCCCTCGTTGCCTTTGGCGTAACCATGTTTGTGCAACAACGCATCGAATCGGGCAAGGTTCGCATTGTCGAAACAAAAGTTCAAGAAAACGTCGTCCAGGAAAAAACCATCGGTGTTTTGATAGCCCAGCGCACTTTGGGCGTTGGTTCCATGCTTCGTGAAGGTGATGTCGTGTTCCAACCCTTCCCGATTTCCGCAGTACGCAATGAATATATAACCCAAAGCAACACCCCTGATCTTTCAAAAATCTATGGTTCAGTTGTACGTTCGGAAATTGCCGCAGCCGAAGCAGTACTATCGCAAAAACTCGTCAAACCAGGAGAACGCGGCTTTCTGGCGGCCATCTTGCGCCCTGGCATGAAAGCCGCCTCCATCAACCTAAACAATGATGCGACATTAGCCTTTGTCTTCCCCGGCGACCGGGTGGACATTTTACTGACCCAAACCCTGCCCCAAACCGCAAGACAGGAACCGGATGCACCCCCTCAAGCCCCCAAATCAATAACCGAAACCATTATTAAAAACGTCAAAGTTGTCGGGGTGGGGCAATCCTTATCCCTTGCGACTGACCCCACCAAACCAGGGCAACCGGCAAACACCGGCCGCAGCGTCACCCTAGAACTCACCCCGAAACTGGCCGAAGTCACCGTGTTGGCCGGGGAACTCGGCAAAATCAGTATTGTTCTCAACCCCATGCGGACAAAATTTGATGGCTCCGATCCCACCGAAGCCGAAAAACAATTGGAAAATAGCTACCCTTATCTAGTATCCGGCGTTACCGACGGCAGCTACACCGCCACCACCAGCAAGGAAACCAGTCCCGCCCGAGCCAGTAAAGCCGAAGACGAAAGGATAAAAGTTTTCCGCTCTGAAAAAACAGCCCGCAAAACCGAAAACGTCACTGTGCCAGGTAATGATGATGCCCCCAAGGTATTCCGAGGCTCCAACAACGGCACGCAAAAAAACGAAACTGTCTCTGTCCCCGCTGGCTCCGCCCCGCAACCCCTTGTGCCTTCTCTCCCGTAAAGAAATGCAGGTATGCTATGACACATAAATTTTTTGCAAAACGACTCATTGGTGCCCTTGTTAAACGCTTCGGGGTTCTGCTGCTTGCCGTATCTTTAACGCTTGCGCCATGGGCATCGATAAAAGCCGAAATCCTAGCCACAACCACAACGGCAGAAGAAACCACCGATCTGGTCACTGGCCGCGGCGTCCTCATCAGTCTTCCCGCCGCTGCAGATTCCGTGTTTGTTTCCGACCCAGCGGTAGCCGATGTCGAAATCCGCTTTGCCGAACTGTTATACCTATACGGCATCAAACCAGGCAACACCAACATCCACGTCATGGATAAAAACAAACGGGTGATCTACAGCCGCACCGTCACCGTAACCCGCAACCTCGATACACTGCGCGAAGCATTAAAGCGCCTACTTCCCGATGCGGCTATTGAAGTATTGCCCTCGAACAATAAGGTTATCCTGCGCGGCGTGGTCAAATCCGCAGCTATTGCCGATCAAGCCCTGAAAATCGCCGACAGTTACCTGCAAGAAAGCGGCCAAGGCTCTGCCGCCCCGGCATCAGGCGGCGGGCAAGGCGGCCGCGCAGAAACCTCCATCATCAACATGTTAACCATTGCCGGATCGAGCCAAATTACCCTCAAGGTCAAAATCGCCGAAATCCGGCGCGAGGTTGGACAGGTTTTCGGCATTGATTATCAGGCCTCAAAAGGCAGCCGAAAAGATAACCTTATCGGTGCGATCTTCAGTAAGGAAGCCCCTTTTACCCAGTCCGGTGGATTTAACCCTGGTGGCTTCAATCCTCTTGATATAACCGGCACCGCCTACAGGGCAGCACTGAGTTTTGCCGACGGCAGCATGAACCTCGATGTTTTTCTTAAAGCTCTTGAGACGGAAGGCTATGTAACCATCCTTGCTGAGCCGACCTTAACGGCAATCTCCGGTGAAACGGCAAGCTTCCTTGCCGGGGGGGAATTTCCCATTGCCGTACCACAAAGCGACGGCAGAACCACCATTGAATTCAAAGAATACGGGATTTCCCTCAACTTCGCCCCTGTGGTGCTCTCCCCCGATCGCATCCGCCTGCGGGTGAACCCTACTGTCTCGCAATTAACATCAGAAGGCGCTATTACCCTTCCCGGCGCTCCCGAAGGACAATCGGCCATCCCCGCCCTGCTGACCCGCAAGGCCGATACCACCGTAGAGCTGGGCAACGGCCAAAGCTTTACGATTGCCGGTCTTTTCAACCAACAAGTACGCGATACCATTAGCAAATACCCATGGCTGGGTGATGTGCCCATTCTTGGGGCATTGTTTCGCTCTAACGATTTCAGACAGAACAATTCCGAACTGGTGATTATTGTAACCCCCTATGTGGTGGAACCAACCTCCACTGCCGAGCAAACCACACCACTGGATAATTTGCGCGAACCCAGCGACAGCGATCGGATCGGCTTTGGCCAGACCCCCCTCACCGCCCTTCGCCCCACCACCCTGTTTGGCCAAAACGGCGGCAGCCTCGCCGGCCCTGTCGGCTTTATTGTGGAATAGAGAGAACGTATGAAAAAAATTATCCCCCTGCTCATCATGGCTCTTACCGGGTGCACTCAAACACCGCTGGCAGAGCAAGACCCGCTGTACCGTCCGGGGATCAGCACCCGCTACGCCGAAGACCGCGTCACCCTGCATTTTGATGCCGGGCAACGCCAGCTCTCAGGCCAGCAGATGGCAACCGTTGATCGCTTTGCTAATTACTACGGCAAGGCAAAAAACACCTCTATTCTCATATCTTTAGTGGTGGAACCCGATGAGGAAGACCTTGGCACCCTGCCTTCCCACACGCCGCAAACCCAAGCGTTGATGGAAAGCATTAAAACGCAATTAGTGCAAAAAAATATCCAGCCCCGCTTTATCCGAGAGGTAAATAACTTTGTGCCTAGCCAGAAAGTCCATGCCCGGGCGCAAAAAGCCATTATTGACACCAGTGCCACCGACCCCACCGCCGAAAACGATCCCGTTCTCACCGCTCTAGCCCCTAATCCCAAAGACTTGGTGCGAGAGACCGTGATTGCCCTAGTAGCACGGGAGTATACCGCAGAGGCCGATGCCTGCGCCAAGATAGGGCACTGGGACTGGAACACCGCCAGACCTAAGGGACATAATATTCTTTTAGGATGTACGGTGAACAAAAATCTCATTGCTCAGGTACAAGATAAGTCTGTGTTTGGTATTGGTAAACCTATGGACGATAGCTATGATAGTGCCGCCCAGGTGCTTGCATTGCGCAAGGTTCAAACCGGGGAATTCAAATACGATACCTCCGTGAAAACCAATGGCACATTTAGCAGTGGTGGCGGAGGAGGAAGATAATGCCTATATTGGTTCCTGAAACACCAAAAAACTAGGAGGTCTCCCATGCTACCCCAACCCCCGAGCCATGACCTCATTGGCATTCAAAAAACCATTGATTTCCTTGCGTTTGCTACCGATGCACGCACCTTGGATACTTTAAACAGTTTAGTTAACCAGCATTGGCGCAACGGCGTGGTGATTCAGGGCGGCTCCATCGCGGCTCTCAACGCCAACCCAGCCATGAACGGAATGCCCAAAAACCTAGTGGTTGATATCAGTGATTCCGCCAATCCCGATGTTGACGCCGAACGTATTGTTCAGCTTTTTAATGGCTCACAAAGCATTATTTTTATAGGTCAAAATAATGACGTGAATTTTTACCGAACTATTGTTCGCGCCGGCGGCAGTGATTATCTCGTCAAGCCGATTGCCGCCGAGGACATTTATGCCTCGATTATAAGCAATGCCAGCCTGAAAAATACACCAGTCACGAACGCACCCCAAGCTATCAGTATTCCCGGCAGAGCCAAAATCATCACCATTATGGGTGTTCACGGGGGGGTTGGTACCTCCACCGTCACCGCAAGCCTTGGCATTTTGTTTGCGGAACGCTTCGGGCAAAGCACGGCCATTGTTGATCTTGATGTCCATTTTGGCACTATTGCCTTGTCCTTTAACAAAGAGCCTAGCATAGGCTTTCGGGATGCGTTGGAAAGCCCTGCCCGCATTGATGCCACCTTTTTGGAAAATGCCCTCGTCAAGATCGGTGATAAACTGTCTATTCTTGCAGCAGAAGAAAACTTAGATAGTTATATCAGTTACAGCACCACCGCCATCAACTTGTTGCTTGATAAACTAGGGACAGGGCGTCAGACGTTACTTCTTGATACACCCCGCACCCTTATCGTGCGTTTTCCCCACCTAGTAAGCGAAGCATCAACCATTGTGGTGGTAACCGATCTCACCATTGTTGGCCTGCGCGATTGTCTTACCTTAGTCGATAAATTACGAAGCATCGCCCCTGGTGCCGATATTCGCATTGTTGCCAACCGGGTGCGCGGCAAGGCTGAAGGACAAATTGATTTGCGGGATTTCGCCAAGGAAATCGGCCTTCCCGTAACCGCTATTCCCGATGCCCCGGAAATTATTGGCCGCGCCCTTAATGAGGGAAAGTTTCCAACCGTTATGAAAAGCAACAATCGGTGCACCAGTGTTTTCGAAACCTTATGCCGGGAACTAGATGCAGGAAAACCAATTGTTAAGAAATCTTTCCTACAAAAATTCATGAGTAAATAGGAGAGGCGCAAAAAACATGAGCAATAATGATTCTTCTAGTAGCGGGTTCGATTTATCCCGTTTGCGCCTAAAACGCACCCCGCAGCAGCCCCAAGCTGTACCTATCGTTGCACCAGCATCCAAACCTACTGCAAGCCAACAGCAACCCTTTCTACAAGATGTTGCCCGCAAACACGTCCTACCACTGCTGCAAAAACGCATCAGTATCAGCGAACTACAGCAACAACCACGTGCAGCAATCGCCCGAAAAGTTGAGCAGATTTTTACCGAATGGCTCGCTGCTACCGGCCAAGACATTACACCCGATGAACAACACAACAATACAGCCTACCTATTAGACGCTCTTTTTGAATCTGCTCCATCTGCGCCTGCACCGCAACCAGTGCAGCCCCCGATCCAAGCCCCAATCCAACCTATCGTGGTGCGGCCATCGCCATCCGTACAGCCATTTTCCCTTCCTGAACAACAGCCACTTTTGTATGGCGGGGCACCAGGATCAAAAACAAAAACATCCGATATTGTCCTGCAGTCTAAATCGAAAATTCAGCCTGTATTACTCAATCGTATTGATGCCGTTGCCGCCGCCTCATTGCCCCGCGATGATTTGCAACGACAAATTGATTTTGTTATTAGTGATATTTTATTAGAGCAACGGATTCAACTGAATACCCAAGAAAAACGAGAACTCGTCATTCTTCTTCTTGATGACATGCTCGGCCTTGGTCCGTTAGAGCCATTACTAGCCGATGAGGCCATTACCGATATTATGGTGAACGGCCCCAACCGAACATACATCGAACGCGGCGGTAAAATGCAGTTAACCGATGTTCGATTCCGAGACAACCAGCACCTGCTCAACATCGCCACCCGCATCGTGTCCGCCGTCGGTCGCCGCATTGACGAGAGCCAACCACTCATGGATGCCCGCCTCCCCGATGGCAGCCGGGTCAACATCATTATACCCCCCCTCGCCCTTGATGGACCATCACTATCTATTCGAAAATTTTCCAACAAGGGTATTACCCTGCCCATGATGGTGCAACAAGGGAACGTCTCAGCAGAGATGGCAACGGTGCTACAAATTGCCGCTAGGTGTCGGCTTAATATTATCATCTCTGGCGGAACGGGATCGGGCAAGACCACCTTGCTCAACGCAATGTCCCAGATGATTGATCCCACTGAGCGAGTTGTTACAGTAGAAGATTCCGCAGAATTACGCCTGCAACAACCCCACGTCGTCCGCCTCGAAACCAGAGCTGCAAACCTTGAGGGCGAGGGGGAGATTAACATTCGTGATCTCGTCAAAAATGCCCTGCGAATGCGCCCGGATAGGATTATTGTCGGGGAGTGCCGCGGCTCAGAAATTATCGATATGCTTCAGGCAATGAACACCGGCCACGACGGCTCTATGTCCACCATTCACGCCAACAACCCGCGCACGGCTCTTACCCGAATGGAAAACATGCTCAACATGGCTGGTTTTTCTATGCCGGAAAAAGTCACCCGTTCCATGATTAGTTCTGCCGTCAACCTCATCGTCCAAATCCAACGTATGCGCGATGGTATCCGCCGTATCAGCCACATTATGGAGGTGGTGGGCATGGAGGAAACCACTATTGTTTGCCAAGATTTATTTTGGTATGAATTCAAAGAAGAAACAAGCGACGGACGCCTGCTTGGGCAATTTGTTTCATCCGGTTTGCGGCCTCATTTTACCAAACGAGCAGAATATTATGGCTTATCTCGCCCTCTTATTGAGGCTATGGGTTAATGATAAACACTGATACCCTTATTTTGTTTTCTATTATTGGCGGTAGCTTGATACTGATTGCCTTTTTGTTGGGCATGGCAAAAAATCAAGGCGCCAGTGAACAAATACAACAACGCCTAAAGCGCAAAAATACAAGAAAAAAACAATCGTCCGCTGAACAAACGATCATAGGCGACATGCCCTTAACCGTTGTTGAGGGATTCGCAAAAAACATAGGTATTAATATTGATTCATTACGGTCTCGCCTAAAACGCGCCGATCTCGTCATGACGGCGCAACAAGTGCTTTTTCTTCAGGCTGGTATCGGCGCAGCGTTCACATTGCTCATAATGACATTTATGCAAGCCCCGCTCATTATAGCTGTTAGCATCGGTTTGGGCATGGGCATCTTACTCCCCCTTGTTTATATCGATAAAAAAGCAGCCGCTAGGGTTGATATGTTTCAAAAACTGTTTCCTGATGGCTTAGATATCATGGTGCGGGGTCTTCGGGTTGGCCTGCCGATCTCAGAGTGCCTCCGGGCTGTAGCCAAGGACGCGCCCAAGCCTGTTTGCGATGAATTTGCGAAAATTCGTGACGACATTCGTCTTGGGATGCCGTTGCGCGATGCCGTCCTTAAAACAGCCGAAAAAATCCGCACCCAAGAGATGATGTTTTTTTCCATGACTATTTCCATTCAAGCCGAAAGTGGCGGAAACCTTGCCGAAAATTTGATGAATCTCTCCACCCTGCTACGCAAACGGCAACAAGTTCTTCGTTCTATTAAAGCAAAATCCGCTGAAGCAGTGATGACGGGAAAAATCCTCGGTGCCTTGCCCTTTATTGTTTTGGGTGCATTATATTTCTTGGCTCCAGATTATGTTGCGGTTTTAACAACAACACCCAAAGGGCAAATGATTGGAGGCTTTTGTCTGATATGGATGCTCATCGGTATATTTATGATGCGGAAAATGATCCGCTTTGATTTTTAGGTTGCCATGATCATATCCTCCACTAGTGCCATTGTTTTTATCGGCACGATGATTTTGTGCATGCTTATCGTTAAAGCATTTAATCTATCGACGACCTCCCGTACCCGCCTGCGTAGTATTGCAAACCGCAGGGAGAATCTCCGGGATCAAAAAATTGGTACACTGAACAAGCATAAGCCACAAAAAATTGTGAGCGACGCCACCGTTGCCAAAATTACCAAGATCATGTTTGGCAAAGCTGAAAAGCAGCGCAGTGTATATCAACAAGATCTTGTGAAAGCTGGCTTGCGCGATAGTGGGGATTTGGCTCGGCATTTGTTTTATAAAATAAACTGGGCGAGCGTGGGGATGCTTGTTGGGATGATTGCTGGTGTCGCCGCTTTTGGGGAAAAATCGTTTTTAAATCAGTTTTTAGTGATCATCTTATGCGCTCTTGTCGGATTTTTAATCCCCGATTGGGCTTTACGCAGCCGCATTAGCAAACGCTACATGGCTATTCGCCGCACCTTTCCCGACGCATTAGACATGATTGTTGTGTGCGCCGAAGCTGGCCTTGGCCTCGATGCTGCCTTAAAAAAAGTTGCCCGCGAATTAAGCGTAGGAACCCCCATCATGAGCGAAGAACTCAGTCTTACTGTTGTAGAATTGAGCTTTTTTGACGACCGCGCTGTGGCTTTCAACAATTTCGCCGTCCGCGTTGATTTGCCAGAGATTAAAGCTTTTGTGAACACCCTCATTCAAACTGAGCGCTACGGCACCCCTATCGCCCAAAGCATGCGGGTATTATCCGTAGAATCGCGCAATGAACGAATGATGGCCGCCGAAACCAAAGCCGCGCAATTATCCGCTAAGCTTACTTTACCGATTATGTTTTTTATCTTTATTCCCTTACTCGTGTCTATCATGACACCAGCGATTATACAGGCTAGTAGTGCTTTTAGCGGTTCTAGCGTGGGCAAATAACTCAGCAAGTAAGTCTGTCTTGGCAAATACCTTCTGTCTGCCTATGGTGCCGCAATGGAGGTATATTTTTATGCAAGCAGTGGTACAACCCATTGGTGCCTCATTATTGACCCTATGTACTGCGGCTGGGCGTTTTACCGTCTTTGCCGGCATTGCCATTGGCCATTGTTTCCGTCCGCCTTTTTTTGGGCGCAACATCCTGAAACAACTTATTGAAATGGGATATTACTCCCTGCCTGTAGTGGGCTTAACCGCAGCGTTTTCAGGCATGGTGCTGGCGTTACAAAGCTATACCGGCTTCGCCCGGTTTAATGCCGAAAGTGCCATTGCTTCGGTGGTGGTTTTGTCGATCACAAGAGAGCTTGGCCCGGTCATGGCCGGCCTGATGGTCGCCGGGCGCATTGGCGCGGCCATTGCCGCTGAACTTGGCACCATGCGGGTGACCGAACAAATTGATGCCTTATCCACCCTGTCCACAAACCCTTACAAATACCTTGTTGCCCCCCGCCTCATTGCGGCGACGCTCTGCCTTCCGCTATTGGTGATTGTTGCGGATATAATCGGCGTATTCGGAGGCTTTTTGATCAGCGTCTATCAACTTGATTTCAACGCTGCTAGCTACATTCACAGTACTCTCGATATTCTCAAAACCCAAGATGTTGTCTCCGGCCTAGTCAAAGCCGGCGTGTTTGGCTTTATCATTGCTCTCATGGGATGTTACCAAGGCTTTCATTCCAAAGGTGGTGCTCAAGGTGTGGGAGCAGCAACGACCAACGCCGTGGTGCTGGCTTCTATTTTAATTCTGATCAGCAACTTCCTTATCACCGCCGCATTTTTTGGAATTTAGGGATTATGGCACAAACCGGAAAATCGTTTTTTGGTGGTCTTTTTCAAAAGGCAAAAACCGCTGTCTCATCCCTTTCCCTCACGGAAGCGCCCATCAAAATCAGTCTTGAGGGTGTTTATAAACACTTTGGTTCTAAAAAAGTCTTGCAGGGCGTTGATCTGGCTATTCCCGAAGGACAATCAGTGGTGGTCATCGGCGGTTCTGGTACCGGGAAATCCGTTCTTCTTAAAAATATTCTTGGCCTACAAACACCTGATGCCGGGCGTATTCTTGTGGATGGTAAGGATATTACACACCTACGTGGTTCCGCCAGAGAAGATATAAACGCTAACATCGGCATGTTGTTTCAAGGAGCAGCCCTGTTTGACAGCTTGCCCGTCTGGCAAAATGTTTCCTTTGGCTTGATACAAGGCCAAAAACTCCCCCGCAAGCAGGCCAAAGAAATTGCCATCGAAACCTTACGCAAGGTGGGGTTATCTCCCGATGTGGCAACACTCATGCCGTCGGAATTGTCCGGCGGGATGCAAAAACGCGTTGGCCTCGCCCGCGCCATTGCCAGCAAACCAGCGATTTTATTTTTTGATGAACCCACCACCGGCCTCGATCCCATCATGGCCGATGTGATTAATGAGTTGATCGTTCAGTGCGTTAAAGACCTTGGCGCAACCGCCCTTTCCATTACCCATGACATGGCCAGCGTCCGCAAAATTGCCGACCGGGTGGCGATGCTCTACCATGGCAAAATTATCTGGTACGATACCGTGGCCGCCTTGGACAGCACCGACAACCCCTATGTTCGTCAATTTGTTCATGGGCTGAGCCAAGGTCCCATTCAGGTGAGCGCATGAAAACCCCTATTCCCCTTGAATCCGGGCTTCTCCACTTTATCGGCATTGGCGGTATTGGGATGAGCGGCATGGCCGAAATCCTCGCCCACCTAGGCTACCGCGTCCAGGGCAGCGATGCCGCCAGCGGTGCCAACCTGAATCGCCTTAATGCCAAAGGCATTAAAACCTTCATTGGTCATAAAGCCGAAAACATCAACGGTGCTGTTGCCATTGTCGCCAGCAGCGCGATTAAACCCGACAACCCCGAAATTCAAGCGGCTAGGGCTTTGAAAATTCCCATCGTGCGCCGCCCGGACATGCTGGCCGAGATTGTCCGCCTCAAGTGGTCCGTGGCTATCTCCGGCACCCACGGAAAAACCACCACCACCACCATGGTGGCAGCTCTGCTTGAAGCAGGCGGCATCGATCCCACCGTTATCAATGGCGGCATTGTCAATGCCTACGGCAGCAACACCCGCATCGGCGGCGGTGACTGGGTAGTGGTGGAAGCGGATGAATCCGATGGTACTTTTCTCAAGCTTCGTGCCACCATCGCCATTGTCACCAACATTGATCCCGAACATTTAGACTACTACCACACCACCGAGGCTCTCCACGCCGCCTTTACCCAGTTTGTCACCAGCGTCCCCTTCTACGGCCTGGCCGTGCTGTGCCTCGATCACCCGGTGGTGCAAAGCCTCCTGCCCCACGTCATCGATCGCCGCGTCGTCACCTACGGCTTTAATCCTCAGGCCGATCTCCGGGCCATGAACATCCGCCAGGACGGCGGCAACAGCGTCTTTGATCTCCACACTCCCCATGAGACCATTGTTGATCTCACCCTGCCCATGGTGGGGGAGCACAATGTTCAAAATGCCTTGGCCGCCATTGCCGTCGCCCGGCACCTCGGCATTCCCACCACCGCCATTCGGGCAGGGCTGGCAGGGTTTTCCGGTGTCAAGCGGCGCTTCACCGAAGTCGGCATTGTCGGCGGCGTTCGCATCATTGATGATTACGGCCACCACCCGGTGGAGATTGCCGCCGTCCTCAAAGCCGCCCGCAGCGTCACCGCAGGCAAGGTCATCGCCGTGGTACAACCCCACCGCTACACCCGCGTCCGGGATTTATGGGATAATTTTGCCGGCTGTATGTTCGATGCTGATACAGTATTGTTAACACCCATTTACGAAGCAGGCGAATCCCCCCTTGAGGGCATCACCCACACCGCCTTGGCCGACGCCATCCGCAGCCACGGCCACAAGGACGTCAGCCTCACCAGCGAGGCCGACCTCGCCAGCCATATCAAAGCCAAGGCCAAACCCGGGGATATTGTGGTCTGCCTTGGGGCGGGGAGTATTACGTATTGGGCGGCGGGGCTAGCTGAAAAAATACCATCTGCCCACGCAACATGAAAGCGTATGTACAACTCCTGCGCCTTGATAAACCCGTCGGAACGCTGCTGTTGCTGTGGCCATGCTGGTGGGGGCTGGCGCTCTCCACACAAGACCCGCCGGTGATTGGTGGTTTGTACGGTTACGGTCTATTTGCGTTGGGGGCCTTACTGCTGCGCAGTGCCGGCTGCATTATCAACGATCTATGGGATAAAAAAATTGATCAACAGGTGGCGCGCACCAAAAACCGGCCATTAACAAACGGCACAGTGACGATACCGCAAGCACTGGCGGTGCTGGTGCTGCTTCTGCTCGCAGGGCTTTTGGTGCTGGTGCAGTTGCCCTTGCCAAGCATCATGCTGGGTTTTGCGGTCATGCCGCTGGTGGTGCTTTACCCTCTGGCCAAGCGGTTTTTTCCCCTGCCGCAACTGGTGCTGGGGCTGGTTTTTGCTTGGGGGGCACTGCTGGCACCGTTTACCAATTATGATCCTGATACGATGTGTGTTACCGATACTGTTGTGACGTGTACCTTCCATGTAGTACCATTACCGCTACTGGGGCAGTTACCTAGCTTTGCGCTGTGGTTGTATGCGGCCTGTGTCCTGTGGACGCTAGGCTACGATACCCTTTATGCCTTGCAGGATATAAAGGACGACACCCGCCTAAACCTGCGCTCCTCCGCCCGCACCTTTGGCCGTTGGGTAAAGCCCATGGTGGTTTTATGTTATAGCGGTATGGCAGTGTTCCTAGTGCTAGCATACCTAGCTTCGGGACGAAGCGGCGACATGGCATTCGTGGGATGCCTTTCGCTGGTGTTGCTTATTATCTCGTATCTTGTTTGGGTGGTATTGCCTCTTAATAAAGACAACGCTACCGCTTGCGGCTTGGCGTTCCGGGCAAACGGCTGGTTGGGTTTGGCGCTGTTTATCATGATCGCTGTTGGATAAACACTCACGCCTTCTCCCCCACACAGCGAATTTCCCACCGCAGCTCGATCCCGCTATGGGCCAGCACCCGGCGGCAGACCTCAAGGGCGAGGTCTTCAATATCCGCACTCGTCGCCGTGCCGGTGTTGATGAGAAAGTTGCAGTGTTTTTCCGAAACCATCGCCCCACCCTGACGCAACCCCCGGCACCCTGCCGCGTCAATAAGCCGCCAAGCCCTGTCCCCCGGCGGGTTGGCAAAGGTGCTGCCCCCGGTGCGGGTGCCTAGAGGCTGAGCCTCCTCCCGCATCGTACGGATATGAGCCATTTTATCGGCAATAGCCTCTGCCTCCCCAAGAGGCGCGCGCAGCACCGCGCCGATGATCATCCAATCATTGGGAAACGCGCTGTGGCGGTAGGACAGGCCAAGCTCTGCCGCCTGCACCGTATGGGCCTGACCCCGGCGATCCACCGCCGCCACAGACTCCAGCACATCCGCCACCTCCGCCCCGTAGCACCCGGCGTTCATCCGCACCGCGCCGCCGATGCTGCCCGGCACGCCGATCAAAAACTCCAGCCCCGCCCGGCCTTCCGCCGCCGCCGTCTGGGCTAAGGTTGCATCCAGCACCGCCGCCCCGACACGGTAGCTATCGCCTTCAAGGGTAATCTCGTTAAACCCCCGGCCCAGCTTGATCACCACGCCAGAAATCCCGCCGTCCCGAACGAGGATATTCGATCCCGCCCCTAGCAACGTAATAGGCACCCCGTCGGGCAACACCTTCAAAAAATCGGCCAAATCCGCCGCGTCCGCCGGGCGAAACAACCATTCCGCCGCCCCGCCGGTGCGAAACCACGTCAGGGGGGCAAGGGGCGCGTTGGGGGTGAGGCGGCCGCGAGGAGAAAGAGAGGATATATCAAAAGGCATAGCGTTTTATAGTGAATGGTGAGTAGTGAGTGGTGAGTGGCGGATACGCAGTTTTATTCTGAATGGTTTTTTAAAAAGAAGCAAGAAAGCCTCTACTCACTACTCCCCACTCACTACTCACCACTCACCAGAACACTCCCCACAAAACCCTAGCCCCCTTTGGCTATCTGTTTTATGCACACCCAATGAACGACGAACGGATTTTACACCTTGTTTCCGATTCTACCGGGGAGACGGCCGGGAAGGTCATCCGCGCCTGTTTGGTGCAGTTTGAGCACGCCGTGGTGCGGGAATATTCCTGGTCGTTTGTACGCACCCAGGCCCAGCTTGATGATGTCATCAAGGAAATTCAAAAAAACCCCGGCTTTGTGCTGTTCACGTTGGTGGAGGAAGAACTGCGCCAGACGATGTTCCAGTTCTGCCGGGAGAATGCCCTGCCCCACGTGTCCATGCTCGATCCCATTTTACTGGTGTTAGAAAATTACCTCGGCGTGCCCATGCGGGCGCAGCCGGGACGACAGCACCGCCTCGACGCCGATTATTTCCGCCGCATTGAAGCCGTAGACTTCGCCGTCAACCACGACGATGGCCAGGGGACGCAAGACCTTGCGAGGGCCGATGTTGTCCTTGTGGGCTGCTCCCGGATGTCCAAGACCCCCACCTGTATTTACCTGGCTTACCGGGGCATTAAGGCCGCCAATATTCCCTTTGTCCCGGAGATTCCCCTGCCGGATATTTTGCTGGAGTGCAGCCGCCTGGGCAAACCCCTCATCGTCGGCCTGACCCAGGACGCGGGGCATCTTATCAATATCCGCCGCTCCCGCCTATCGGGGCTGGGGGCAAACATGGTTGCGGATTATGTGGAACCAGAACAGGTAAAAGCCGAGCTGCTGGCGGCGCGGCGGCTGTTCACCGCCAACAACTGGCCCGTTATTGACGTAACCCGCCGATCCATTGAGGAAACCGCCGCCATGATTATGCAATTGTTACACAAGGAACAAGGTTGATGCGTTTCATTCTGCCCCTGCCTTGGCAAGCCCCTACCCCCTTGGTGGTGCTTGCCTCCGCCAGCCAAGCCCGGCAGGAACTGTGCGAGCGCATCGGCCTGATGGTGCAGGTGCACCCCGCCGATGTGGATGAGGACGCCCTGCGCCGCACCAACCCCTCCTTAACCCCCGGCCTTACGGCCCAGATGCTGGCCTGCGCCAAGGCCGAGGCGGTGAGCCGTCTATTTCCCGATGCCCTCGTTATTGGCGCCGATCAAACGCTGGAGACCGCCGACGGCCATCTGTTCAATAAGGCAGGCACCCGGGATGAGGCAGCCCAGCAGCTACGCACCCTCAGTGATACCACGCATCTCCTCCACGGTGCAGTTGCCTTGGCGCAGGCGGGAAAAACCATATGGCAGCATACAGGTATTGCCCGGATGAGCGTGCGCCGCCTCAGCGAAGCCTTTATTCGCCAATATCTGGACGTCCTTGGCGGCGATGCCCTGCGATCTGTTGGCTGTTACCAGTATGAGAGTCTAGGGATGCATCTATTCAGTGCTGTAGAGGGGGAATACAGCGCGATTTTGGGACTGCCCATGCCCGCACTACTAGAAAAATTGCGGGGGCTTGGGGTCTTGGCGGGCTAACTTTTTCCGACAAAGCGACGTTCAACACCCCTCTTGCACGAAGCCCTACCGTCTGCTACCACCCCGACAAGCCTTTAAGGATGTGTCTTGTCTAAAGCGTCTACTCTTTCTTCTGCTCGTCGCTATGCGTCTGCGTTCCTTCGCGCTGCAGTAGATACAAAAAATACCGCTGTGGCGACTGATGCTTGTCGCGGCTTGCAAAAACTTGTTCAGCAATCCCCCATGTTGGCAAATGTTATTGCCCATCAAGGATTGCCATCGCAGCAAAAAGGCGCAGCCCTTCTTGAAATAGCGAAAAAACAACAGGTTCCCGATATTGTTATCAACCTTATTCGATTGCTGGAGCGCAATCGGCGTCTATACTTGCTGCCTGTCGTTTTAACCCAGATTGACAAGGACGCTGATGCCTTGGCCGGGGTAGTTGATGCCGTGGCGACCACCCCGTTACCCCTCACTGCCGAACAGGTGCAGGCACTGCAAAAAACCATTACTGACAGTACCAATACCCTGGCGCGGCTGCATACTAAGGTTGACCCACACTTACTTGATGGTATTACACTTCGTATTGGTGGGCGTTTTTACGATGCCTCCGGCCTTACTAAAATTCGTCGCCTGCGCCAAGCGATGGAAGTTCTTTAAAACAAACGGAACCATTATTTATGACTCTTGCAACTGCTGAAATTTCCGCCATTCTTGAGAAACACATCAAGGATTTTAGTGCCTCTACCGATGTTGCCGAAGTTGGCACTGTTGTGTCCATCGGCGACGGTATTGCCCGAATTCACGGCCTTGAGAATGTCCGCGCCGGGGAAATGGTAGAATTTTCCTCTGGTCTTAAGGGCGTGGCCTTGAACCTAGAGTTCGACAACGTTGGGGTAGTGGTGTTCGGCGATTCGACCCAGATTCGTGAAGGCGATATTGTCAAGCGTAGCGGTGCTATTCTCGATGTACCCGTGGGCAAGGCACTGCTTGGCCGGGTGGTGGATGCCTTGGGTAATCCTATTGATGGCAAAGGCCCCCTCTTGACCAAAGAACGCCGCCGGATTGAAACTAAAGCCCCCGGTATTGTTGATAGACAATCGGTGAGTGAGCCGCTGCAAACCGGGATTAAATCTATTGATACCTTGGTTCCCATTGGCCGTGGCCAGCGGGAGCTGATCATCGGTGATCGTCAGACCGGTAAAACCACGGTGGCCATTGATACCATCTTGAACCAGAAGGTGAGCAACGATGCCCTGCCGGAAAACCAGCGGGTGTTTTGTATCTACGTCGCTATTGGCCAAAAGCGTTCCACCGTCGCCCAGATTGTTAAGACATTGGAAGAAAAAGGGGCCATGTCTTATTCCATCGTAGTAGCGGCAACAGCATCAGACCCCGCCCCGATGCAGTTTTTATCCGCCTATACTGGCTGCGCCATTGGTGAATTTTTCCGCGACAACGGCATGCATGCCCTGATCATCTACGATGATCTCTCCAAGCAAGCCGTGGCGTACCGTCAAATGTCCTTGTTGCTCCGTCGTCCTCCCGGACGTGAGGCGTATCCTGGGGATGTTTTTTACATTCACTCCCGCCTGCTGGAGCGGGCAGCAAAAATGTCCAATGAACGCGGCGGCGGCTCTCTGACGGCTCTGCCCATCATTGAAACCCAAGCCGGGGATGTGTCGGCGTATATTCCGACCAACGTCATCTCCATCACCGATGGGCAGATTTTCTTGGAAACAGGGCTATTTTACAAAGGTATTCGCCCCGCCATTAACGTAGGCCTATCCGTTTCACGGGTGGGGTCTGCGGCGCAAACAAAGGCGATGAAACAAGTGGCGGGTACCATCAAGTTGGAACTGGCTCAATACCGGGAAATGCAGGCTTTTTCCCAATTTGCCTCTGATCTGGATGCCGCAACGCAAAAATTGCTGGGTCGCGGGGCACGCCTGACAGAGTTGTTAAAACAACCCCAGCTAAGCCCCCTACCCTTTGAAGAGCAGGTGGCCGTTATTTACGCCGGGGTGCGCGGCTATCTTGATGATATAGATGCAAAAAACATCACCCGCTTTGAGGCGGAGTTCTTAGCATTCCTCCGATCCTTGCACCGCGTCATGCTCGAGCGCGTTCGCAATGACAAAAAGATCAGCGATGCCGATGAGCAGGAACTCAAAGGTGCCCTAGTCAACTTCAAAAAATCCTTCATGCCGTAACCATCATGGCCAGCCTCAAAGAACAACGCCTACGGATTGCAAGCGTTAAATCAACGCAGAAAATCACCTCAGCCATGAAAATGGTGGCGGCGGCAAAACTTCGTCGCGCCCAAGAAGCCGCGATTGCCGGGCGGCCCTATGCCGCCAAAATGACAGCAATGCTAGCGGCGGTGTTGACTTCCGGTTATCAACCGGATGAAGCGTTGCCATTACTCAGTGGTACGGGCGCGGATAAAGTCCATCTGCTGATCATCATTGGCACGGATCGTGGTTTGTGTGGGGGCTTCAATACTCAAATATTTCGTGCTGCCCGACGGCAAATTCGCGATCTAGAAGAGGCCGGAAAAACCGTCAAGCTGCTCTGCATTGGCCGCAAAGCACGGGATGTGTTTAGCCGTGAATTTGGCAAAAAAGTGATTGCCAGCTACACTGATCTCACCCGCAAGGGGCTCCACTACGATGCCGTCGCTCAAATAGCCTCTCGTCTGCAGGACTTGCTGACTGAGGGAGCGTTTGATGTCTGTCAGGTACTGTACAACAAATTTCGCTCGGCCATGGTGCAAACACCGACTTGGAAACAGATAATCCCCCTGCCCAGTGATGATGCTTGGATTCCTGAAAGCGGCGTGCCGGGGAAGGTGCGGGCGCAGTAGGAATTTGAACCCTCAGCGCAGGAGTTGCTGACAACTTTATTGCCCCGTAACCTAACGGTGCAACTGTACAGTGCACTACTAGATTCCATCGCCAGCGAACATGGCGCACGCATGACCGCCATGGACAACGCCACCCGCAACGCCGGGGACATGATCCGCAATTTGACCCTCTCGTACAACCGTACCCGCCAGGCGATGATTACCAAGGAACTGATTGAGATTATTTCTGGGGCGGAGGCGTTGTAAATGGGTCTTGTTTACGCCAACATTGAGCTGCAAAGCGCACGCCATGTGGATGTTCCGGCCATTACCGTCAATGCCTTGGTTGATTCTGGCGCGATGACGCTGTGCATCCCTGAGCATGTGGCCCTGCAATTAAAGCTCGATAAACTCGAAGATCGGGAAGTGGTGCTGGGCGACGGCCGCCACGTTTCCCGTCCTTTTGTTGGCCCGGTGCGGGTGCGTTTTGAAAACCGCCAGACGTTTGTCGGGGCCATGGTGTTGGGCGATGAAGTCCTGCTGGGGGCTATCCCGATGGAGGACATGGATGTTCTCATCCATCCCCTCAAACAAACACTCATGGTCAATCCGGCTAACCCCAACATGGCCTGCATCAAGGTTAAACATCTTTCTTCTTATCAAACGGTGGCATCATGAACAACAAAGGCTTTATTAATCAAATTATCGGTCCTGTGGTGGACGTCCGCTTTGAGGGGACATTACCGTCCATTCTCAATGCCTTGGAAACAGAGGTTGAGGGTCGCCGCCTCGTGCTGGAAGTTGCCTCGCACCTCGGCGAAAACGTCGTGCGCGCTATTGCCATGGACGCCACCGATGGCCTCGTTCGCGGCCAAACGGTGCGGGATTTAGGTGCGCCCATCACCGTGCCCGTGGGCCGGGAAACCTTGGGACGGATTCTCAATGTTATTGGTGAACCCATTGATGAGCGTGGCCCGGTGAAAACCAGCCGCAGCCTTCCCATTCACCGGGATGCCCCGGCGTTGGTGGATCAATCCACGGAAACAAAAATGTTGGTCACGGGGATCAAGGTTGTTGATCTTCTTGCCCCCTATGCCCGTGGGGGTAAAATCGGCCTGTTCGGCGGTGCCGGGGTGGGCAAGACCGTGCTCATCATGGAACTGATCAACAATATTGCCAAGGCTCACGGCGGTTATTCAGTGTTTGCCGGGGTTGGCGAACGCACCCGGGAAGGAAACGATCTCTACCATGAGATGATCGATTCTGGGGTTATAAAGCTTGAGGGTGAAGGCTCCAAGGCCGCCCTCGTGTACGGCCAGATGAATGAACCCCCCGGGGCGCGGGCGCGGGTTGCCTTGACCGGCCTGACCTTGGCGGAATATTTCCGCGACGAAGAAGGCCAAGACGTGCTGTTCTTTGTTGATAACATCTTTCGCTTTACCCAAGCTGGCTCCGAGGTTTCCGCCCTTCTTGGTCGAATTCCCTCTGCCGTGGGGTATCAACCTACCTTGGCCAATGAAATGGGCACATTGCAAGAGCGCATTACTTCCACCAAACACGGCTCTATTACGTCGGTGCAGGCTATTTACGTTCCCGCCGATGACCTTACCGATCCGGCTCCGGCAACGTCATTCGCCCACTTGGATGCCACCACCGTGCTGAACCGGGCTATTGCCGAACAGGGGATTTACCCGGCGGTTGACCCGCTGGATTCCACCTCTCGCATCCTGTCCGCCGATATTGTCGGGGATGAGCATTACAAGGTTGCCCGTGAGGTACAGCGGGTTCTGCAAACCTATAAATCTCTCCAGGATATTATTGCGATTCTTGGAATGGATGAGTTATCGGAGGAAGATAAACTCGTCGTCGCCCGGGCGCGGAAAATTCAACGCTTTTTGTCCCAGCCGTTCCACGTTGCCGAAGTCTTTACCGGCACCCCCGGGGTGTTTGTGAAGATTGAGGACACTATTAAGGGCTTTAAAGGTATTATATCAGGCAAGTACGATGACCTGCCGGAAAGTGCCTTCTACATGGTGGGCACCATTGAGGAAGCCGAAGCGAAAGCCCGCAAGTTGATGGCCGAGGCCGCCTGAGCATGAGCGAGCTATTCCTCACCGAGATCATCACGCCGGAAAAAACCGTCTTCAGCGGCAAGGTGGCCTTGACAACAGTGCCCGCAACCGAGGGGCAAATGGGCGTAATGGCGCACCATGCGCCGCTGCTGGCCAGCCTCGAGGAAGGCGAGATTATTCTCACCCGTACTCTTGACGGTAGCGGCACGCCCCTTCGCCACCGCATCAGCGGCGGGTTTGTCGAAATTGGCGATAACCGCTGCACCATCCTCGCGGAACGCCTCATCTAGCAAAGGATAACGGCTATGGAAAAAATTCCCATGACCTTAAAGGGCTATGAGCGGTTGCACGCCGAACTCAAGCACCTCAAAAGCGTGGAACGCCCGGCGGTGATTCGGGCCATTGCCGAAGCGCGAGAACACGGCGATCTGTCTGAAAACGCCGAATACGCGGCCGCCCGGGAAAAACAAAGCTTCATTGAGGGTCGGATTGAAGAACTCGACGCCAAGACCAGCCGCGCCGATGTCATAGACCCCAAAAAACTCAGCGGGGACAAGGCCGTTTTCGGTGCCCACGTCACCGTGGTAGATGAGGATACCGAACAGGAAATTACCTACCAGCTCGTCGGCGTGGACGAAGCCGACATCCACCAAGGCCGCCTGTCCATCACCGCCCCCCTCGGCAAAGCCCTCATCGGCAAGAAAAAGGGCGACAGCGTCGAGGTTCGTACCCCCGGCGGGGTAAAGGCATATGCGGTGTTGAAAATTGCGTTTCTGGGGTGAGAGTTGGGACCTCTAAGGATGGTTGGTAAAAAATATTTTGTATTTTGCAAAATATTTTTCAAAAGTAGGTTTAATCACAGATTTATTATTTCATAAAACTTATTCTCCTCGCAGCAAAGGAGTTTTTTTATGAGCCCAGAGTCCCCCCCCCCCCCCCCGCAGTCCGGCCGTATTCATTCACCAGGCCTTTTGAACGACTCAACTACAAGGAGGTTTTATATAA
>JBKDWF010000021.1:0-12351 GCA_046338525.1 Holosporales bacterium | reverse complement strand
AACTGGGGGTGAAAACCGACCCCGCATCGCCGATTCCTGCTCTATTGGCCGAGCATGCTGATGATGTTGATGATGAACAGCAAGCGGCGTGATTCTTCGATTATAGCGAATTTTTCCGCCGCCGCGCCTGCCTACAGCCTCCACGCCGGAGTACAGCAAAAAGCCGCCGCCTTGCTGGCCGACAGCCTCGCCGCCGTTGTCCCTGCCGCAACCACAGGCTGGGCAGTGGACGTGGGCGCGGGGGTAGGGCTTTCGACAACGATGTTTGCCCTGCGGTGGCCGGCCTTGCGCTGGCTGGCCTTGGATCGAGCCGAAGCCACATTGCACCATAACCCGCGCCCGGCAGTGGTTGCCGATGCGGCGGCGTTGCCTATTGCTAAAGTTGAACTGCTCACCGCTAATTGCGTGCTGCAATGGCTGGATAACCCGCTGGATGTCTTTCAGGGTTGGCGCAGCCATAGCCGCGTTGTGGCCGCAACCCTGTTTGTTGAGGGCACCTGCGCTGAATGGTATCAAGCCTTGGCCAAGGCCGGCCTGCCGCCGCCGCACCGTTTTTTGCCGCGTGATCAGGTGGAGGCCTTTTGCCATAAGAACACCATCACCCTCTGCACGGCCTCGTTTCCCATGCCCTACCCCAGCGCGTCCGCCTTTGTCCGTGCCGTGCACCGCCTTGGCGCGGGCAGTCCCGCCGTGGCGGACTACCCAAGGCTCACCCCTAGGCAGATGCGCGCCGCCTTACATCATCTTGAGGCCGCCGGACACACTACCTACAGCTATGAAGTGGCGTGCCTGCTTGCCGTTTGATGCACCCCTCGCCGTTGCGCCGATGCTGGATGTCACCCATCGGCATTGCCGTTTTTTGCACCGGCTGCTCAGCCCCCACGCAGTGCTGTACACCGAAATGATCACCAGCGCGGCCCTTGTCCACGGCAACCGTGATCGTCTTTTGGCCTTCTCCCCTGATGAGCAGCCTGTTGTCTTACAACTCGGCGGCAGCGATCCGGTTCAGATGGCACAGGCATCGGGGCACGCCGCCGCCGCAGGCTACCGCGAGCTGAACATCAATGTCGGCTGTCCCAGCGATAGGGTGCAGGCCGGGCGGTTCGGCGCGTGCCTGATGCGGGAGCCGGAGGTTGTCGCCGCCTGCGCCCGCGCCATGCACCAGGCCAGCGGCCTACCCGTCACCGTGAAGACCCGCCTGGGCGTGGATGATGACGACAGCGACGATTTCTTGCGCCGCTTCATCGACACCGTGGCCAGCGCCGGGGTGACGCATTTTATCCTCCACGCCCGCAAGGCGTACCTCAAGGGTTTATCCCCGAAAGAAAACCGCACCAAGCCGCCGATTCAGTATGAACGGGTGTACCGCCTCAAGGCCGAGTACCCCGCCCTGCGCGTCACCCTCAACGGGGAAATCAGCAGCGTTGCCGCAGCAAGGGAGCACCTGCGCCATGTGGATGCCGTCATGGTGGGCCGGGAAGCCTGGCACAACCCCTATTTTCTGGCCGAGCTTGACCACGCCCTGTACGCCACGCCGTTACCCGATCGCTCCGTCGTTGCCGAACAGTATCGCGCCTATGCCCGGGCGTACCCCAATGATTCGCCCTCATTATTAGTACAGCCGCTACACGGTCTCTACCACGGACAGCCCGGGGCGCGGGCCTGGCGGCGTATACTGAACGGCACCTGAAGACTTCATCTGCATTCAGTATAGTTTAGATTTTTCTAATGACAGCCCCCAAAAATCCCTTATCAACAAGGAGATTTTTGCAACTAAGGATACCATCCCATGACCCTTCCCATTTCCATTGAAGCCCTGCGCGATACTCTTGGCGATCACGCCAAGGATATCCGCCTGAATTTGGGCAATGTTTTGACCGCCGACGGCGCGCCTGGCCTGACCGCGAGCCAGGTTCTGGGTATTGCCTTGGCGTCGGCATATGCAACGCGCAACAACGCGGTTATTGCCGCGATTGCTGGTGAAGCTGACGCGACATTGGCCGAGGCGGAAAAGAACGCGGCTAAAGCCGCCGCCACGATTATGGCCATGAACAATATCTATTACCGTTTTATTCACCTGGTTCATGATGATGAAATCAAAGCCTTGCCGGCAAAGCTGCGGATGAATGTGATTGGCAATCCCGGTATTCCCAAGGTGGATTTTGAGCTGTACGCGCTGGCGGTGTCGGCCATTAATGGATGCGGCATGTGCATGGAAACCCACGCCCATGAGCTGGGTAAAAACGGCATCAGTAAGCAAGGCATTCAATCGGCGGTGCGTATCGCCGCCGTCATCAACGCTGCTGCCCAGGCGTTGGTCTAGACTGTGACCGCTGCGGTAACGGTTAGCATTGTTACCTACAACAGCGCGGCGGTGTTGGGGTCGTGCCTTGCGGCCTTGCCCGCAGAGGTGCCGGTGTGGGTGGTGGACAACGCCAGCACGGATAATACTGTTGCCCAAGCACGCAAGGACTTCCCCAAGGTTAACGTACTAGAAAGCCAGGTGAACCTTGGATTTGGACGGGCGCATAATCTGGCCTTGCGCCAGATTACTACGCCCTACGCCCTAGTGCTTAACCCCGATGCGGTGGTTGCACCAGGGGCTATTGCAGCGTTGGTGGCCGCCGCCGAAGCCTTTGTCGATGCGGCGATTATAGGCTCCAGTTATGGAACAGATAAGACCCGTTGCGGCACCCTGTTCGGGGTGCAGCGCGGCGGCGGCGCAGTGGCGCAGGTCGACGGGCCGGCCTGCGTCGGCTTTCTGTCCGGGGCGTGTTTGCTGCTGCGCATGGAGGTATTTAAACGCATTGGGTTTTTTGATGAAAACCTATTTCTATTTTTTGAGGATAATGAGCTGTGCGACCGGGCCAGAGCAGCGGGGCATAGCCTTATCCTCGCCCCCGACGCGGGGGTGATGCACCTCGAGGGTAAATCCAGCCCGGTCTCACTGCGCAGCCACCTGCGCCGTCATTATCTGATGGGTCAGGCCGAGGCGTATTATTACCGCAAGCGCGGCGTGCGTGCCGGGTTTTTGTTGCGGCTTGGGGCGGAAAAAGCCTGGCGGGCGGTGCGGCGGTTGTTGATGCTGCGCCTAAAGGGGGGATTGGCGGCGGCGTGGGATTTGGCGGGGTATGTGCATAAGCACAAGCAATTTACCTCTCCATCTCATACGGATACCCCTGCCGACGCTCAAAGTGATCATAGGCCTTAACAATCCGGGCGACGAGGGGATGGCGCACCACGTCCTCATCCTGAAAGCGAACAAAGGACACCCCGGCGACACCGTCGAGGACGGCGATAGCCTCCCGCAGGCCGGAACGCACGGACTTGGGCAAATCAACCTGGCTCAAATCCCCGGTGATAGCCATGCGGGAACCGTCCCCAAGGCGGGTCAAAAACATCTTCATCTGCACATGGGTGGTGTTTTGGGCTTCATCAAGGATCACAAAGGCGTTGCTCAGCGTCCGGCCCCGCATGAAGGCGAGGGGGGCAACCTCAATCTCACCATTGGCAAGGCGTTTTTCGACCTCTTCGGCGGGCAGCATATCGTGGAGGGCATCGTACAGGGGACGCAGGTAGGGATCGACTTTACTCCTCAAATCGCCGGGCAGAAAACCAAGATGCTCCCCCGCTTCCACCGCCGGGCGGGATAAAATCAGACGGCTTATTTTTCCGGCCAGCATGTATTCGACGGCCTTTGCCACAGCAAGATACGTTTTTCCTGTCCCGGCGGGACCAAGGCCAAAGACGAGTTGATCACGGCTCAACGCCTCAAGGTAATCCTTTTGTGTTTTGGTGCGGGGGTTAATAAGACGCTTGCGGGTGCGAATGCCGGCAATCTCGCCGTCATCGGGCAAGGCACCAGCCTGAGCCAACCGCACAGCAGCAGCCACGTCGCCAGCGGTAACGCTCTGACCGCTTGAAAGTCTTTGGTATAGGGAATGTAGGCCGGCGGCTGCGGCACTCACCGCAGCGGGCTTGCCGCTCACCTGAATCTGGTTGCCACGGGTAGCGATTTGCACCTCTAGGGCATCTTCGATAATGTCAAGATTCTTATCGTGCTCGCCCAACAACTGCAACAACAGGGCATTATTTTCAAATGTTATTTGCTGGGTTGTTGTCACGCGGCGGTGGCCTCCTCAAGCTGGTTATCTATCACCCGTCCATGCAGGGTGCCGGGGGCGGCCTCCTCCATAAGCACGGGGGAAATGCTCCCCGGCGCGGCGTTGCCAGTGACCAGCACCGACTGCCAGAACGGGGTTTTGCCAAACATGATCCCGGGGCGCTTGGATGCCTCCATGATCAACACTGGCTGTATTGTTCCCACCAGAGAAAGATTAAAAGAGTGTTGCTGCTGCCCTAATAAAGCTTGCAGTGTTGCCAAACGTTCGGTTTTGACAGCCTCCGGCACCTGGGTTTCGAGCACCGCCGCCGGGGTGCCGGGGCGAGGGCTATACTTAAACGAGAACGCCGCCGCGTAGGTGACATCTTTCACCAACCTTAATGTTGCGGCGAAATCGGCATCGGTTTCTCCTGGAAAGCCGACAATAAAATCACTGGTAAACTGAAGAGAAGGCTGGGCGTTTTTGAGCCGATCAATGACCCGGCGGTAATCATCCGCCGTGTGGCGGCGGTTCATGGCCGCCAGAATCTTATCCGATCCCGACTGTACGGGCAGGTGCAACAAGGGCATCAGACTGGGCAGGTTCTTGTGCGCCTCTATCAGCTCCTCATCAACATCCCGCGGATGCGAAGTCGTATAGCGCAGCCTGTCCAGCCCCGGCAACGCCGCCAGTAGGAACAACAGCTTCCCCAGTCCCACGCCACCGTGGTGATAAGCGTTCACGTTCTGACCCAACAAGGTGATTTCCCGTGCGCCTTCGCCGATCAAAATTTTTGCTTCCTCCACGATAGCCGTAACAGGACGAGAGTACTCCGCCCCCCGGGTGTAGGGCACAACGCAGAAGGTGCAGAATTTGTCGCAGCCTTCCTGAATGGTCAAAAACGCGCTGACCCCTTGCTTGCTTCCGGCCAAGGGCAGAGCATCAAATTTCGATTGCGGGGTAAAATCGGTGGCGTTCCAGCGGGGGCGTTGTCCCGTGTGCTTGGTTTCGGCGGCAACCACCAAGTCCGGCAGGCGGTGGTAGGCTTGCGGCCCCACCACAAGGTCAACATAGGGGGCGCGGCGGAAAACTTCATCCTGTTCGGCCTGTGCAACACAGCCAGTAACACCCAGCACGATAGGATTTTGCCCATTTTTCTGCCGCTGGCCACTTAATTTATACAGCCGCCCTAAATCCGAATAGACTTTCTCCCCGGCTTTTTCCCGGATGTGGCAGGTATTAAGCAATACCAAATCGGCGGCTTCCGGTGTGTCCACCTCGGCATAACCAAGGGGAGCCAGCAAGCTCAGCATTTTGCGGCTGTCGTAGACGTTCATCTGACAGCCGAAGGTTTTAATGTGGACGTGTTTAAGCGACATACAGGAGATGTTTATAAAGACAGCGTTTGGAAAAGGCTAGAGCGGTATATCTCTTGACTGCACTTCCATACCCCCCTACCCATCTGCATATGCCTGTTGCTGTTGCCGCTGAAAACTTGGTCAAGATTTACCCTAAGACCAATAAGAATTCCGCCAAGACAGCGTTGGAATCTTTATCACTGTCTATCCCCCAAGGCAGTATGTTCGCCCTGCTTGGCCCTAACGGAGCCGGCAAATCGACGTTTATCAATATTATTGCGGGGTTGTGCCGGAAAACTTCCGGGGTGGTGACGATTGACGGCCTCAATATTGATAATGACCGCATTGAATCCAAACGGCGCATCGGCATTGTACCCCAAGAAATCAATGTGGATGCCTTTTTCTCTCCTCGGGAAGCCTTGGAACTTCACGCCGGGCTGTACGGTGTGCCGACCAAACAACGCCGGACGATGGAGATTTTAGAAGCTCTTGGCCTTCTTGATAAAGCCGATGCCTATGCCCGCAGCCTGTCGGGGGGCATGCGCCGCCGCCTGATGGTTGCCAAGGCATTGGTGCACAACCCAAAAATACTGATTTTAGATGAACCCACCGCCGGGGTTGATGTGGAACTGCGCCAGCAGCTCTGGGCCTATGTGCGCGAGCTGCATCGCCAGGGAACAACGGTCATTTTAACAACGCACTACCTTGAGGAAGCTGAAACCTTATGCGATGAGGTCGCTATTATTAACAAGGGTGCTATTGTCGCCCGCGACAGCATGAGCAACCTGCTCAGCAAGGTACAGCATAAAACCATGACCCTGCAACTCAGTGAGGCAATCCCTTCCCTGCCTGTTGGTCTGACCTCTATCGGCTTTGATCTGGACGAGAACCACCTTAGGGCCAATCTTACCTATGACCCGCAACTGCAACGCATGGATGACATTCTCAAAACTCTGGCGGAAAATCCAGTGCCGCTGAAGGACATGAGCATCGCCGCCCCCAATCTTGAAGATATTTTTCTTGCTTATACTAGGATTCATTAAATGATAGATAGTGTTCCCCTGAACGCTGTGTGCGTGTATTGCGGCTCATCCCGGCCTCGTAACCAGCATCATATTGAGACGGCCACAAAACTCGGCACGTTCTTTGCCAAGGAGAAAATAACCCTTGTTTACGGCGGGGCACGCATTGGCCTGATGGGTCTCATCGCCGATGCCGTCATGGGCAGCGGCGGCACCGTGGTGGGGATTATTCCCGAACACCTTGAACAATATGAGGTGGGTCATACAGGGGTGAGCAAGCTGCACATTGTTGAAAATATGCACGTGCGTAAAAAAATGATGTTTGATCAGTCTGATGCCTTCGTTGTTCTGCCCGGTGGCTTTGGGACATTGGATGAGTTTTTTGAAATGCTCACCTGGCGGCAACTGCAGATGCACGATAAGCCGATAATTTTATGTGATATTGATGGATATTGGCAACCCCTGCGCGGCCTTCTCGATCACATTGTTGATAACGGCTATGCTCAACCGGATACCCGCCGTCTGGTGACGATTGTGGACAAGCCGGAGGATGTGCTTCCCGCTATCAAGGCCGCGCCACTACCGATTTATTCGCCCGTTACGAAGTGGATGTAGCTCCAGGGCACCTCTAGAATGGGCTGGATGCCCGGAGAAAGCCAGAATGCGCGCTGTAATCTGTTTGAATTTCATAATCGTATTCTGCCGATAATTGCCAATCGTGCAGGGTTCCAACCCCAATGCCGCCGCCGATATTGAACTTGCTTTTCTGTGCTTCACCGCCAGTGGTAGTAAACGCTGGGCCACCACCGGTAAAGGTCGATGTTGTCTGGATTTTATCGCCAATCATGTCATAGCGATACCCGGCGTGGGCACTGGGGCGGATTTGCATGCCGCTGGCCGTGGTAAAGACCCGCTCCGCCCGCACCCCAAGACCTAAATCGAGGATGTTATACTCAGAACTGTTTACCTTCAGGTTTGCACCACTGGCTCCTGTTTCCGTAAAGCCCTGCACAGCAAGACGTGTATAGGTTAAACTAACCGTCGGTGTTACCATAAAGCCACTACCAACCTGATAATCTTTACCAACAAGACCCCGGGCTGAGTATTGATTGGCACCATAGTTTGCTTTTGCGGTCAGGCCGGTGCCGCCGACGTTATTTCGCGTGCTGTCAATCTGGTTGAAGTTGTAGCCAAGCTGACCATCAAAAAAGACCGTCTCTGTCACCGGGTGCGTGCCGTACACGATGACCCCGTAACTGTCAACGTTGTTGCGGGCATCGGCGGCATTTTTGGAGTCTATTTTGGCCTTGCCGTAGTTAAAGGCTATCCCCACAGTACCACTGTCAAAAATCTCATGGGTATCCGCGCCCATGATAATGCCGTAGGTTGTTGCATCATAGCCTTGAATAAAATCACGGGTATTTTGCGTGGCTTTCTGGCCAAAACCTTGCAACCAGACGTTGTCCGATACGGATACACGGGTTTCATTATTGCCCAACATGGCCCGGATATCGCTGTTTGCTGCAACGGTGTTGTAGCTGGCATTGCTGAACCCAACACTATCGTCGCTGCGTACAGATTGGCTAAGGCTTGAGGCAAAGCTGTTTTGCCGGATGATGCTCCCGCTGCGGTTATTAAAGCCCTCACGGATGTGCTCTAGGCGTCCTGTGGTAATCCCCTGCACCTGGTTGTTGACGTTCAGAGTCGATTGGTTCACCCCGCCGTCCACGGTGGGCCGGGTGGATTCCAGCACCCGGTTGCCTTCCTCTGTGGTGCTGGCGTTGATCAAATTATTCTGAATCTGGGTCAATTGGGCGGAGGTAGTCGTTCCCAAGGCGGTCAGGATGTTGGCAACATTGGCGTTATTTGGATTGGTTGCCACGCTGCTGGCGGAACCAGTGACGGTTAAAAAGACATCATCCAGTTCACTGCCCACGCCTTGGCTGAGGACGAATTTGTAGATCAGAGAATCCACCGTAATGCTGGTGGGCAGGGCACTGCTATTCTTAAACCCGGTACCGCCATTATTCGCATCAATAATCTTAAATTGAGTACCTACAGGAATAAACCCGTTCCCAGTGGCCACTGTTATGGCAATACTTGCATCCGTCAAGTCCGTGCCGCCATCGGTAGCGTAACCCCCAAGCCCGTCAGGGGTACCCGTGATTATTAATTGTCCAGCAGATGAAGGGTTTACCCCAATCGACAACAATCCTGAGCTGTAGTTCTGCGTTGCCGTCGTGAGCGTTTGCCCGGCTGCAATCATAATAGTGCCGCTGTTGCTTAAGGCCCCGGTGCTGGTAACATTAGCCCCGTTGATGTTCAAGGTGCCGCCCGAAGCTATCGTCAGTAAACTAGGAGTCAGGTCAGACCCAAGGGTTACGGTATTGTTAACAGTAAAGTAACCACCATCGTTGATACGCAGGTCAATGCTTCCCTCGTTGGCAAGCGAGTTCGCTTGAATCGTGCCCGCCGTCTCAAATGCGCCGTTAACCTCAATGATGTTGAACTCCTCCCCAAGATTAATGGCCCCGTTGATAGCGCCGCCATTCAGTGTCAATGTATCTACCGCATCACCACCCGTGACCGTGCCATTGATGCTGCCTGAGGTCAGCAGCAATGTGTGCGCGCCATCGCCTTCCAGAAGCACGTTACCATTAATGCTGCCTCTGTTCTCAAAGATAATATCTACATCCCCGGCTTGGGTAATCCTGCCGTTAATGACGCCGCTGGTATCATTAACAAATGTTGTCTCTGCACCAATGTTAACGGCTCGTCCAGCCGAGTTGCCGGTCCCCGCACCTGACGCAGTAATTATTCCTTGGTTGGTAATTGTGCCGCTTATCGGTGCTGCGGCAATCGAAAGTGCTATGGCACTACTACTGCTAGCCGTGTTGATGATGGTGCCGCCAAAACCAAACGTTGTATCCGCTCCTGTTGAATTCAAAAGCACGGTGGCATTCGTAGTACCAGACGATGTGAAGGTTCCTGTTCCCTCAATCGTTGTAATGCTACTCGTCCCATCAAGACGCAAGGCACTCCCTGTGCCGCTTCTGATAGTGCCTAAGTTGGTTAACGTCGCCAACGTGCCCGCTGTTATCGTGATGCCGTTCCCAGCCCCGGTTCCGCCGATGACGCCCGTGGTGACACCATTGCCAAAAACGTTGGTAAGGCTGATGGTGTTGACGCCGATGCTGACGGCACTGCCGGTGCCACTGCCCACGATAGAGCCACTGTTATTAATAGTATTGTTCCCTCCTGTAACGGTAATCCCAACAGTATCTGCCGGTGTGGTGAAACTGATGCTTGCCCCATCAGCAATCGAGGCTGTTCGCCCCGTTCCCGTCATGTTGTATGGACCACAGTTCTCATCATTGTCGGCGAGTATCAGGTCCACCGCAACCGTTCCCGGCGAGGGACACGCCGCCCTAGCCTCGCCCGATGCCGCCAGCAGCATCAGCACCGCAACAAGGAAAAAAACCATATTTTTTATATCCATCAAACGTCTCTCCGCCCATGCAGGATAAAAAACCCGCAGATAAGAATCGTCTTAGTGCGATTAAGTTTAAAAACAGTTAACGTAGTGGTCGCAGTAGACACCGCCGCCCAGCCTGCTACCATACTATTATATGATCACCGTTTCCCCGTATCAGGGTCTTGGCCATACGCCCCACGGCTGGTTGGATGACTAAAGCACCCGCGCCTTCCCACGCGCTGGGGCATCGGGCGCGGCTGCGGGCGCGGCTGAACAATGGTAATGTTCTTGAAGATTATGAGCTGCTGGAACTCATCTTATTTGCGGCCCACCCACGGGGGGATACCAAGCCTTTGGCTAAGGCGTTGCTGAAACATTGCGGCGGGTATGCGGCGGTGCTGCGGGCGGAACCGGCCACCCTGATGCAGGTGGACGGGATTGGTGAGGCCGCCGTTGCCGCCATCAAGGGGGTGGAGGCTGCCGCCCTGCGCTTGCTCGAAAAAGACCTGCGGGAACAGCCGGTGCTGCGCAACTGGCAGGCGGTGGAGGCCTTTTGCCGCGCCCGCATTGGCCACAACAGCATTGAAAGCTTATGGATTTTATACCTCAACAGCAAAAACAAGCTGATTAAAGCCGTTGAAGAACAACGCGGCACCATCAATCAAACCCCCGGCTACCCACGGGAAATCGCCCGCCACGCGCTGCACAATGCCGCCAGTGCCGTTATCATGGTGCACAACCACCCCAGCGGCGACACCACCCCAAGCCCTGAAGATATTACCTTTACCCGCGCCGTTCGCACCGCCTTGGAGACGGTGGGCGTGGCTCTGCTGGATCATGTTATTGTGAGCCGGAACGAGGCGTTGTCATTTAAAAACAACGGACTGTTATAACCCCTTAATCCCCTCAAACGCCGCCAATGCCCTTGCCCGTGCCGCCGTGTGATCCACAATGGCCGCAGGCGTGGGCAGGTGCAGCGTTGCCAACGGTATCCCGGCCAGTTCAGGGCACCAGCGGCGTATATACCCGCCCTGGGGATCAAACTTCTGCCCCTGTAAGACGGGGTTAAAGATACGAAAATACGGCGCGGCGTCGGCACCGCTGCCGGCCACCCACTGCCACGAAGCGGGGTTGCTGGCCGCATCGGCATCCACCAAGGTATCCCAAAACCACGCCTCACCCGCTTGCCAAGGAAGCAGCAGATGCTTGACCAAAAACGACGCCGTAATCATCCGCACCCGGTTGTGCATCCAGCCCGTGTGCCACAATTCCCGCATCCCGGCATCGACGATGGGATAACCTGTTTTTCCCCGTTGCCACGCCTGCAATGCTTGCGAATCCTCCTGCCACACAAACCGATCAAACGATGCCCGCCAGTTGCGGCGGTGTAGGTCGGGAAAATGCCACAACAGATGGTAGGAGAACTCCCGCCAATATAGCTCGGCAATAAACCGCTCTCTATCCTTGCCAGACCCCAAGGCGTTGGCAGCGTGGTAGATAGTCCGGGCGCTAATATCGCCACTAGCCAAATAAGGCGAAAGCCGTGAGGTTGCCGCCTCATGGGGGTAGTCCCGCTGCACCGCATAGCCGGTAAGATGGCGGTTCAGAAAATCCTCCAGCCGCTGCTGAGCGCCTTTCTCCCCGGGTGTCCATACCTGCGCCATGCCGCCTGCCCAGTGGGGCTGAAAGGCCTCCCAGTCTGGAAAAGCCAGGTTTTCCGGGGGCGGGGGCAAAGCCGATGGCGGCGGTAGGGGCGAAGAAACCGCCAGTGCGTCTGCCGCCTTGGAGAACGGCGTAAACACCTGAAACGGGGTACCGTCGCCCTTAAACACCGCGTCCGGGGCGTGGAGGACATTGCCCTCCACGGTATGCAGTGGCACCGCAAGGCTGGCCTGCACCAACCGCTGCTGCGCGGCGCGTGCCGGATCGGGGGCGGCGTTGCAAAAAACTGCCGCCACGCCCTGATCCCGGCATAGCCTTACGATCCCCTCCACCGCATCGCCGCTGTGCACGTACAGCCGCTGGCCCAAGGGTTGCAGGCTCTCATCAAACGCCAACAGCGACTGATCCCGCCACCATCGGCTGGCGGCCCCGCGTGGGCGGGGCAAATTTGTGTCGGTCACGCAGAGTATCAGCCGCGTTGGGCCGTGCCGGGCTGCTTTTATCAACGCCGGGTTGTCCGCGAGGCGAAAATCGTTGTCCAGCCAGACGAGGAGGGGGGTGGGGGGTGGTGTCATATGAGGTTTTTTAGGGCACCTCTATTAACCTCATTTCTAGGGCGATTGGCATCGTCAGGTCTATGCTCGCAATCCGCACGTACGTTTGAGTACGCTTACGTTTGCTCGCATATACCTTTCTAGCCACTCATCCCTATAAATGGGTTAATAGAGGTG
>JBKDWF010000006.1:0-38064 GCA_046338525.1 Holosporales bacterium | reverse complement strand
AATAAAATCGAAAACTCATGGGCAACCATCAAACATTATGCCAGAAAATTTTTGCAACGCACCGGGGCATCTTTAAAGCGGTCCATTCTCAGGGCGATAGTTTTGTTCCAAAAGGTCAAACCTTAGTGGGGAAGGCAATACATGCCCCTAATGCCCACACCCGAAACGATCACTATTTATGAATTTAGTAACGGCGTAGTCTTGACGCCAAATCCGAATGCTGCCCCCAGTAACCCCAACGAAAGCAAATTTTATATCTCCACGAGATACGAGGGCTATTTTGACCAAACAAAAAATACTCCACTACCGAAAAGGGAAGAGTTTAAATTATTAGATGCCAGCTTAGATATCGACCAAAATGACAACACAATAATCAACCCTCTTGAGACACAAGAAGATACTCTCAAAGGGGGAGAGAAAATTTATACAAAAACTACCACCATCAATGGAACTCCCTATAGCTCCATCACCATTATGGGGAAAATGGTTGATAACAGTGGAAGACCCGCACTATTGGGGCGGGTCTATTGGTGCAAAAGCCATCACATTGATGGATTAAAACAATACTTAGAAACACAAATAACCGCCAACAAGAACATCGCCCACCGCTACGCGTACACCCCCATACCCCCAACCAGTCCAGCATTCCATTATTACGATCTTAACGCCCCAAAGAACAAAATTCCACAAATACTGCCCGACGGCACGATACACAAAGTTGATAACCCTATACCGCCTATCAAGCAAACTCCGGCATACGATGATGGCATCAATACCCCCATCTCCTTTACATTCACACCTTCATCCCCAAGCACCAATAAGACACCAAAAAATATACCCAGCAGCACCCCGCCATCGGCCAACAATGAAATAAAAATCAATTTTTTTGCAGAAGTATTTAAAAAGACTGTGCTATTCAACGACATCCCTGCCCGCGGCGGTGATCAAACAGAGGACATTCACAGCAGCAACTCTGCCCTACCCGTTGAAGTCGCCCTTCTGTATGAAGACTCTTCAGATAGACACAGACTGCTCAAGCAGCTCCAATATTATGATACAACATTCATTGATCCACATATAACACTACACGAAACAGGGTCATATCTGGTTTTAATAGCGAGCTACCTCATTGGTGAAAATGCTGCAGGTTCTCGTGGCTACGGCAGAGAATCACCTATTGATACAATGTTTTATATTCATAAAGATCAAGCTAATGCCCTCGGCATCAATACAAAACTTGACTTGCTGGGCAAATGGACAGAAGCAGGCGGCCCCCTTTATGATGTGCATCCAGACAGAAGCGACGCCTCAAAAACCAGCTGCCAATTCTCCCTTGGTACAGGGCCAGTTATCCCCCAGCCTCCCAATATTTATGATCCAAGGCCATTACAAGCAGCCGTACGGGTACTAGAGGGTTTTGAATTAAGTTACGCCCTCTTTTCGGCATCACCAAAAAATGGGGACTGGACCCAATACTATCAAATAATACAACAAGGAAAACTTGATCCACAAGGGAAAAAAATTCTAACTGATAAAATTAACAGATTTAAAACCTTTAAAGACAGGCCCGTAGAATCGGAGACTATACCAGTAGCTTTTTTGTTAGATTATGCCGTTACAAAAAATCCAGATTCTGCAAAAATCATAGAGGAATGGTGCAATAAAAATTCACAAGCAACAATCAGCTCTGGCCCCTTTGGATTGTTGAAAAAAGAAAATACTACGCGACGAGCCTGCGCACAAAGACTTTTGGAACTTTACGAGCAGGAGAAAAATAATACTTCTTCCAAGACTAAACAAAAAACTCCCTCGCCTCAGCCAACCACTCCGCCCCAGCCAACCACTCCGCCCCAGCCAACCACTCCGCCTAAGCCACAGACTCCTGCGCCTCAGCCAATCACTCCTCCTGCGCCTCCGCCAAAGACTCCCTCGCCTCAGCCAATCACTCCTCCTCCGCCGCCGCCAAAGGCTCCCTCGCCTCAGCCAACCACTCCTCCTGCGCCGCCGCCAAAGGCTCCCTCGCCTCAACCAACCACTCCGCCTAAGCCACAGACTCCCTCGCCTCAACCAACCACTCCGCCTAAGCCACAGACTCCCTCGCCTCAACCAACCACTCCGCCTAAGCCACAGACTCCCTCGCCTCAACCAACCACTCCGCCTAAGCCACAGACTCCTGCGCCTACATCCAAAAAGGCAAAACCTATAAAATACTCCCTAGTAAAAGTTGCTGCTGGGTGTGTTGGTATTGGGGGTGTTGGTATTGGGGGTCTTTATGTCCTAGGAAAACTTTCCAAGACTAAAGAGAATGGAGGATGGGATTGGGGATTGGCTCCAGGCACTCGCGGTGTCTCTACACCTACACCTACACCCTCCACGCCCGGCGTCTTTGACGTCCTCAAGGATTTTACAGACAAGGTTAAGGACTTTCCCCATAAGGTTCTTAACACGGGCATCAAATGGGGCGACACAACAACAAGCACCAATCCGTGGGAGGAGTTAAAATATCACCTGGGCAACGGCGGCGATGCGAACCCGGCACAACAAAGTGCCGTCCGCGCCACCTTCGAAGAAATAGCCCGAGGGTATAATGCCCAACGTCCGGGGTTAAACCTCAACGCCGATGAAATGTTATATGCCTACCGCAAAGGCCGCGAGGCCGCAGCGGCGGATGTCCCCTCGCGCATCAACGGTGCCTTCTCTGAACTCGAAAAACACATTAGTCTTAAACAAGCAAATCCCTCCCTCCCCACCAACCCCATCGCCAGCCTAACCGACAACATCAAACAAACCTTCAACAATCTGATAAACCCCGACGTTAAAATCGCCAGCAGCAACGCAGGCGTGATGTCCGACATGGGGAACGGCATCTTGCCCTCGCAACAGGGTGTGCTTTCGGGACTCGGCCAGCACCTCCAACACTTTGCCAAAACCGCTCAGGAAGCCGTGGGCCACGCTTGGAACTCCGAAGCCGTGCAGGGCACATTGCACCTAGTCAAGGAGAATAGCCATTACCTCCCTGCTGGATCGGCGGCGGTGATGTTGATTACACCAGCGGTAAAAGCGGCATGGGCAAAACAGAAAAAGAATTCTTCCTCCGTTCCTGACGCCACTATTCAGGCAAAATTCCAAAACGCTTTGAGGGTTACAAAAGCGGTATTAACAACCAAGATCAGTGTTCAGGACTACGCAAAACAGTTCAACAACCCGCAGACAATCCTTGCCGGCGTTCGCACGGCAGGCTTTGCGTTGGCAACAGTCTCTCCCGCAGCGGCGGTGGTAGCAACGGCAACAACCGCTGCGGGCGTTAGCTCCCTCGCCGCTCGCGTTGTCCACGCCGCCACTAAAGACAAGCAAGGCTTTGAGCAAATTGCCGCCGCCAGCCTCAACGTCGCCGAGATGAAGTACATCACCGATGCAACGGCCTTCGCCGCCACTACCACCAAAACCCTTGCCGCTAAAACCAGCACGGCCTTCACCGAACAAAAACAAAACCTCGCCACAGCGTATTATGAGACCACCAAAAGCGTCCAACAAACCATGAAAAGTTTTGGGCAAAACATGAGCGTCTTATGGAACGTCATAACGGGTCGCTCCCACATGCAGTAAACACACCCCGTTGACGCCCTGCTTGCTCTCTCCCTAATATCCCCCCATGCCTGCGCTCAAACCCTCCCCCCTTGCCCCTGCCTCGCCCCCTGCCCTGCCGCCGATTAGGGGCGTGCGGCTGGCGGTGTTTGAGTCGGGGATTCGGTACAAGGGCCGCCCGGACGTGCTGGTGGCGGTGCTGGAGCCGGGGGCTAGTGTTGCCGGGGCGCTCACGCGATCCAAGACCCGCTCGGCGTCGGTGGACTGGTGCCGCGTTGCGCTGGAATCCGGCAGGCCAGCCCGTGGCCTCGTGGTCAATGCCGGCAACGCCAACGCCTTTACGGGCAGAGCGGGTATCCGGTCGGTAGAGGCCATCGTTGACAAAATGACCGCCTTACTGAAGGCGAAAAAAGTAACGCAAATCTACCAATCCTCCACCGGGGTGATCGGCGTGCCGCTGGATCACGGCAAGATTACGGGCCGATTGAAGGAGGCTGTGGCCGCCGCAACCCCCGACAACTGGCTGAACGCCGCCCTAGCCATCGGCACCACCGACACCTTCCCCAAGCTGGCCACCGTTCGCGTCGGGGGCTATACCCTCAACGGCATCGCCAAGGGCAGCGGCATGATCGCCCCGGACATGGCCACCATGCTGGCCTACGTCTTCACCGACGCGCCCGTCGCCCAAGCCGACTTGCAGGCCATGACCCGCCGCGTCGCCGACGCCAGTTTTAACGCCATCACCGTGGACAGCGACACCTCCACCAGCGACACCCTGTTGGTCTTCGCCACCGGGCAGGACGCGCCCCTTGCCGGATCGGCGTTAACGGCGTTTGAAGAAGGCCTGCTGGCCCTCTGCCGCGATCTCGCCATTCAGATTGTCAAGGACGGCGAAGGCGCGGAAAAGCTCATCACCATCACCGTGACGGGGGCGGAGTCCGCGGCGGCAGCGCGAAAAATAGGCCTTGCCATCGCCAACTCCCCGCTGGTCAAAACCGCCATCGCCGGGGAAGACGCCAACTGGGGCCGCGTCGTGGCCGCCGTCGGCAAATCCGGCGAGGCCGCCGACCGCGATAAGCTCAGCGTGTCCTTCGGCGGCACCCTCGTCGCCAAGGACGGCGAAGTTGTCCCCGACTATGACGAGACCCCCGTCGCCGCCCACCTCAAAACCCGCGACGTGCGCATCACCGTGGATGTCGGCGTGGGGACAGGGGAGGCCACCGTGTACACCTGCGACCTGACCCAGCGGTATTTGGAGATTAATGCGGGGTATCGATCCTGAAATAAAATTTAATTTTTACAAAAATCTTTTAAAATGAGGACGTATGAATCGACGTAATTTCATCAAGCTTATTGGTGGCGGTGCTGTTGTCGCCTTAGGTGCAACTGCCCTCAGTCGCTCTTATATATTTGGGGTTCCTCCATCAGCCGTTGCCGCATGGAATAAACCAGAAGAAAAAGACATCAGGCGTCTGATATTGGCATACGCCTTGCTTGCGCCAAACCCACATAATATGCAGCCATGGCTTGCGGATATTCGCACACCAGAAAAAATTGTACTAAATCTTGATACAACCCGGCTTCTGCCGGCCACGGATCCTTTCGGACGACAGATTCTTATGGGTTCTGGTGCTTTTTTAGAATTACTGACTATGGCAGCAGCGACGCATGGATACCGTGCTGACGTAACCTTGTTTCCTGACGGAGAACCAGAGACAACACTTGACGCAAGACCCTTCGCAACAATCCATTTAATTCCTGATACAACGGTACAAAGTGACCCTTTATTTGAGGCCGTTCTTAAGCGCCGTACCGACCGTCGTCCCTATGACGCGAAGCGTCCGATTAGTGTCGCTGATGTAACAACATTACGCGCCGCAATCGGAAATTTACCCGTAGACTTTGGACTTATCGGTCATGTTAACGATCAAGCATCCGATACAATGCGGCTTACGACCATCCGCACCATCGTGCGCGAAGCATGGCGCATTGAACTTTCAACAGAAAAAGCAATGATGGAATCCTTGCGCGTACTGCGTATTGGCAGTGATGAAATTGATCGATATCGCGATGGTATCGCACTCACTAAACCAATGCCGCTGTTTCTTGCCAAAACTGGGTTGTTTGACCGAAACCAATTTCCATCACCAGATTCAGGAGCAATAACAGCACAAATAAAATCTTTTGAAGCACTAACTGAGGGAACACCGGCATACTTGTGGCTTGTTACCAAAGGTAATCGCCGCACACAGCAAATTGAAGCTGGGCGTGCTTATGTCCGAGTAAACCTTGCCGCCACACAATTAAAAATAGCCTTGCACCCCAATGAGCAAGCATTGCAAGAATACCCAGAAGTAGCTAGCCAGTATCAAGCTATTCATACATTGCTCGAAGCACCCACTCCCCATTATACTGTACAAATGCTTGCACGCGCAGGTTATCTGCCCACTAACACACTTCCGCATACTCCAGCACCTCGTCGTGGCCTTGAGAACTTACTAGTGGTATAAAGTCTACTCAACATGCTCCGCGAAATCGTCCTCGATACCGAAACCACCGGCCTTGACCCCGCCGCCGGGCACCGCATGGTGGAGGTGGGCTGTATTGAGCTTATCAACCATCTCCCCACGGGGCGGGAGTTTCACAGCTACCTCAACCCCGAACGCGACGTGCCCGAAGACGCCGCCCGTATCCACGGGCTGAGCAACGCCTTCCTGAACGACAAGCCCCTGTTCGCCCACAAGGCGGCGGATCTTATTACCTTTGTCGGCACGGCTCGGCTGGTGATTCATAACGCCAGCTTTGACCTCAAGTTCCTCAACGCCGAGTTTGCCCGCCTGAACCTTGGCGTGCAGTGGGGCATGGATCGCACCACCGACACCCTGGCCATAGCCCGGCGCAAATACCCCGGGATGCGGGCCAACCTCGACGCGTTGTGCACCCGCATGGGCATTAACCGCAGCATGCGGGACAAGCACGGCGCTCTCATTGATGCCAAGCTTTTGGCCGAAGTGTACTTAGAGCTTATGGGCGGGCGGCAACTGGGTCTCATGATTGAGACAGCAACCGACTCGGTTGCCCCGCAATCCCTAACCCGCAGCACAAAACCGTTGCGCCCAGCGCGATCCTTTGCCTTGAGCGAGGACGACCAGCGCGCCCACGCCCTGCTGGTGGCGGGGATTAAAGGCTCTCTTTGGTAGTCGCGCCCACAGCAGAAGCAGGCGTTGGCGTTGGCAACGCGTCATCGCGCCGTTCCAAATAAGCACGCATCGCCTCCTGCCCCTTGGTCTTATTCGCAAACGTCCACAAATTATCCAACGCGCCTTCCATAATCAGGGCATATACCCCCGTCTCAATGGCTTGACGGACTGCCAGCTGCACCGGCTCATTCACCGTGAACCCGGCTTCGGCCTGAAAGAGCTTATCCGTGGAGACGTACTTCAGCACGTGGCTGTCCACCGACGCCGAATACACTGTTTTTGCCGCTGTCACGGACAACAGCACCTCCCCCGACTGGACGTTCACCGCCCGGAGGTACACCGTCACCACATCCTGACGGTATTGGACGCTGTTGCCGACCCCCAGCCACACGGCCCCGGCACCACCCGTCACCGTATTGGTATCGTAGGAGATAATCCCACCCTCAATTAACATTCCCCCGTACAGCAGCGGCGGAATATCCGACATTTTTTTGCCGCCCGGCCCCTCGTACTGCAACCGGGTGGCCTTAATAATTTGCCGTTCTTGGAGCAAATTCTTGAGGCCGCCCCGCTCAATCCCCGTAAACCATTGCTTATTCCCGGCGTTGAGCATCGCATTGATCAAAATAGCATAACCACCCTTAGTCACCGCGCTGGAATAATCGGTAATCCGGTCATTGTAGCGGAACTGCCCCGTTTGATCCTGAAACTCGTACACCACCACCGGAATTTTTTGCTGGGGTATCGGCAACGCCGCTAGGGTATCACTGGCTCTGGTGCGGTTACTAAACGTCGCCTGTTGGGACAGACTTTTCTCAAAATACGATTCACCGCCGCATCCAGACAGCACTAAACAACCAACCAACAACAAAACTTTACGCATAAACAATCAAAAGCCTGGCAAGCTGATAACGGTCGTGCCGCCCCGGGTGGGATCAACGATGGTAATAATTAAATCGCCGCCGATACCCGTTGGACGCTGGTAAGAAATCGAACTGCCGTTGCCCAAATCAAAAGACCCGGCAAGATTGGTTGGGCTTTGGTCGAAAATTTTGCTATTGATTTTGGAGCTAATCTGGGACTGCACCGCCTGCTGAATCAGGGCCGATGTCCCGGTCAACGCTGAATTCAATCCAGGCGTGGCTGGTTTTGGTTTATTCACGCTATTGGTAAGCTGATTAATAGCCGCTGGATTCGCGTCCGGGAAAAACGCCGGGTTTGAGCCACGAAACACCATCTGGCTCGCGTTGGCTTGAGCAACTGCCACGCACAAAAAAAGACCAAGAAATAAACGTATCCCTAAAACGTTCACGGCTGCACCTGCTCTATCAGCACACCGGGAGACGTTTCCCGGGAACGCTGAATTTTCACTTTTGTATTGTGAACAACATCTTGTCTTTCTTCGGAAGAATTATCATTGCCCTCTTGATCCACCACCAGGTCGTTCTCAAAATCCTGCTGTTCCTGCACCGCGGTATTTTTATCCCCAGACTGCCGAACCACGGATTTGTTCGCCGTGCCTTTTTGGATAATCACCGCCATATTGCGATTACGCCCTTGGTTTTTCTGCAACGCCTTTATCCGGGCAGGCTCACTCAGCAACGGATTATCCAGCGGGCTTCCGCCGTCGTAAGTGACCCCTGTCCCTAAAGGCAACGGAATATCTTCGGCCATCGCCGTACTGACCGCCAGCATACAAAACACTAGGAGAAGAAAATACCGCACCATAATAACCCTTAAAAAAAACAAGGGCGCACCACGACGATGCACCCCCATTTCTCCTCAATACGCTTAGTTCTGGGTAACGGTCAACACCGCGCCCGTACCGGTCTGGGTCGCGCGTACACCATTAGCAAAACCGCTCTGGGTAATTGTTGCAGTGCCGGCCACGCCCAACTGATCCACCTGAGCAAACCCGTAGGTTCCATTTTGGGAAACTTTCAGGACATTCTCATTGCCAATCTGCTGCGAATTTGTCGTGTTAGCAAAGCCACTTTGATCAATAGTGACGGCATTCAACTCACCAATCTGCTGCGCAATAGTGGTATTGCCATTACCATTTTGATTAACAGTGGCCGTATTTAAGTCACCAACCTGCTGCAAATCAACAAAGTTTGCAAAGGAACCAAGGGCCGAGCCCTGAGTCACGTTAGCAAGGTTGGAAAACCCATTTTGGCCAACCGTAGCATCGTTGTAGCTATTGTCCTGAATGATATTAGCTTCATTAAAGAAACCGGTTTGAACAACAACGGCAGTATTGTCTGTAGAAGAAAGATACGTGTTAAAGCCCTGACGAACCTCAGCAACGTTCCTACCGCCATCAAACTGACCAATGCCGGCACTTTGGTTGGAGCCGAACTGAGTAATATAGGCGTTGCTTGCAGCAGTATTCTCTTGCTGCACCACCGCCGCGTTCGCCGTACCGCTTTGGTACACAAGTGCCACAGTAGAAGAAGTATTATTAATCTCAGCCAACGCTGCGTTCGCATCACCGAACTGAGCTACAGAAGTATAGGCATCAACCGTGTTTTGATCCGTTGCTGTTATCGTATTCGCAGTGCCCGATTGGTACAGACCAGCGCCGCCCTTATTAGCGTTCAGTTTGGAAACTCTTTCTTTGTTGGCAGTACCATACTGAGTGCTGGAAATCTCCGTATCAACACCAGACTGGTCAACCGTCAATGTATTCCCACTACCCTCTTGATTAGCATAAGCAAACAAACCATCACCAGCCGACTGATTGACAAGAACGATGTTCCCCGGCAAGAGTGAACCATTATTGGCTTGCGTAATGATCGCCGACGCATTGGCCGCCGCTTGGGTGATATAGACATTATTGTCCACCGCATTGTCCACCGCCGGAGCAGTACCAACAACAGTGTACGGCCCGCCACCAATAGCAATACTAGTAATACCCCCAGCAGAAACAGAAACACCACTAGCTAACGCCGGGGCAGCAAAAAGCCAAGAAACAGCCGCCAAGCTGGTGGAGGCTAACAGCATTTTTTTGGTGCGACGCATTGACACGTTCCTTGTAAAAGTTAAGGGTTGGTTAACAGTGAATTCACGGTTAACACTACATTCGTACGCAATCAAGAATTTTCTAGCCGCTGTTCTTGTTTTCTATAGGTTAGCATCATGAATAGTAAGCAACTTACCTTACTGACTCGCCCTTGGTTTGCCGACCTGCGCCCTCTGCTCCTCTCCGGCTGGCGGCAGGCTGTCGCCAATGAGCAAAAAGCCGACGGCACCCCAGTGACAGCGGTGGACAAGGCCGTGGAACAGGCCCTCCGCGCCCGTATCACCGCCGCCTTTCCCGACCACGGTATTGACGGGGAGGAATTTGGTCTCAGCAACGGAGCCTCCCCCTGGCGGTGGTATCTTGATCCACTGGACGGCACCAAGGCGTATTTAAGCGGCAGCCCGCTGTTCGGCACGCTGCTGGGCTTATGGCACGGCGATACCCCCGTGTGGGGGGCGTGTTACCTGCCGGTGCCCGATGAACTCTACATCGGCCATGCAGGGGGCGCGTGGTGCAACGAGACGCCCTTACGCGCTGCATCCTTGAGCGTTCTGGAAGACGCCATCCTCGCCGCCACCGCGCCGGAAATCTTCAATGCTGCCGAGGGTGTTCGCTTTCAACAGCTCCAACAACACGTCCGTTTCACCCGTTGGGGCGGGGATTGCAGCACCTATACCGATCTCGCCGCCGGGCGCGTGCATGTGGTTATGGAAGCGGGGCTAAAGCCTCAGGATATTCTCCCCCTCGTGCCCCTTCTGACCGCCGCCGGGGCGACAATCACCGATTGGAACGGCCAGTGGCTGCGCCCCGGAAAAGACACTTATGCAACTTTAACTTCATCATCAAAAAACATTCATAAACAGGCGCTTAAGATAATATTTTAAAGTAAACCCAGTTCCACTTCCGTCCGGCTCACATCCTCCGGCGTGCTGACGTGAAACCATAACCCGTCGTGGACAAGACCGAACAGCCGCTCGGCTTCTATCGCTTTGTTGAACAACTTGTTCAAGGAGAACGCCCCCGCCGGGGCATCGGCGAACAAAGAAGGGCTAAGCAGGGAGGCTCCTAGAAAAACATGGGCAGGCTGCTGGTGCGGCAACGGGCGGCTGAGGCGGCCATCGACGGCTATGAGAAAATCCGCCCGGCTCATGTAATCCTGACTGCGCACATGGGCATACAGCGCCAGTAACCCGTCCATGCGCCCGGCATCAAAACCGTTCGCCAAGCGGTGCAGCATATCATACGCACCGTTGAGCCACAGGCTGTCGCAATTCAAAACAAAAAACGGCGCCTCCCCCAAAATCGGCAACGCCCGCAGAACCCCGCCGCCGGTCTCCAACCGCTCATCCTCCTCGCTAAAAACACTCTCCGCCCCCTCGCGGGGGGCGAGGGTCTGGCGCAACACGCCGCCGCAATAATGCAGGTTAATCACAAACCGCCGAATCCCTGCCTCCATGGCCCGATCGAGGACATGATCGATGAGCATTTTGCCGTTCACCTTGACGCAGGCCTTGGGCATGGCCTTGGTAAAAGGCAACTTCCGGGTGCCCGTCCCGGCGGACAGAATCTTGGAGGTTTGGGGCAGGTTCATGACGGGATTCCTTCGGGAAAATGCGCTTTTAGAAAGCCGCCCAAGACGGCCAGCGACGGCTCCACCGCCATGTTCTCCCGCACCAGCCGCCACGTGCGGGGCAAAAACGCCTGATACCGGGGCTTGTGATCGCGAATGTTCAGGCGGTGGAAGATGCCAACGATTTTCAAAGACCGCTGCGCCCCCAGCAGGTGGTACGCCCGGCGTAGGGCGGCGCGCTCAGCTTGGGGACAACGGGCTAGCCAACCCTCCAGCCCCTTCTCAACCACCACGGGGGACACCTCCCGCCGCACGTCCTGAAGTAGAGAGACCACATCGTACGCCGGATGCCCCGCCAGCGCGTCCTGAAAATCCAGCAAGCCGCATCGCCCTTGACCCTCCACACCGCCCCGCAGCATCAAGTTATCCACATGAAAATCCCGCAAGACTAACACCTTGGGCCGATACGCCGCCAGCTCCTCCAGCAACGGCAACCACAAGGCCGCGTATTCTTGCTGCACATCAAAGGCCAAAGGCTTGGGCCATTCAACCACCAGGTTCGCCTCCCGCGCCAACGTCGGCACATCATAGGGCGGCACGCCTAGGGCTTCGCCCTTGCTAGCCTCATGCAGGGCCGCCAGTGTTTCCAACGCCAGCGCGTACAGATCGGCCTCCTGCCCCGGTTCCGCCGCCAGCAGGCGGGTGAAGGTAGCCTCGCCGAAATCCTCAAGGAGGACAAAGCCTTGCCCCGCGTCCGCCGCCAGAATCTTCGGGGCACCCAGGCCGTAGCCGTGCAGTATTTCCGCCACTTGGACAAACGGCGTCACCGTCTCCTTCTCCGGCGGCGCGTCCATGAGCAACAACCCCCGCCCGCGCAGGCGGTGGTAACACCGAAACGACGCATCCGCCGGCAGGCTGTCCAGCACAGCATTGCCTTCCCCCTGTCGGGCAAGAAAATCACGGGCAGCGGCCAAACGGTCAGGGGTCATGGGTCAAAGCGGCTAACAGATTTTGTGGGCGGCGTCCAGCGATGGCTAAACTTATGGATCAAGTTGATAATGCGCTTGAGCAAATTAATTTTTCTTTTCTGAACACTTACAAACCTTCCTCACCCAACGCACACAACCATCAGTACATCGTCCTATAAAATTTCTATACCACTGCACTTTCATCAAGAGGGAATGGACGAAGCAGGCAACAATAGCATAAAGCACAGAGTAATATACTGAAGTTGCGTTTTGCATATCAGAAAATTTTTCAAAAAATACAAAAATTAACTTTACTGCTACCCAGCAAAAAACACAAAACACACCCCATAAAACAAGCTTTGCCGATTTCCGAATAAGCGGCATCAACGTACACAACAAAAACACACAAAATAAAACGCCAATAACCCAAGCTGCTGTGTACAACGTACATACTCCCAAACAATCAATTCACCAAGACTCCCCTAAAAAAGTTAAAAAAATATTTTTTATAACAATGGCTAATCCCAAAACAAGATGTCTGCAAACAATGCCTCGATATCCCTGGCACCATGCAACACGCGCACGATCATAATACCGTCCTTTTCCGGACGATAGAAAATCGTGTACGGCGGCTCAGCAAAACTACGCACGTCGCGGGCGACCTCCGGACGACCACGTCCCATGAGCGGCATCATGGCTAGGTTATCAAAAATAACCTCAAAGCGTTCCAAGAAACGAAACGCAGCATCGGGATTACGCTGGGCGAGGTATACTTCAATCTCTTTAATATCCTGCCTAGCCCGCTCGGCAATTTTATAAAGCGACGCCACAGCTAATCAGGCCAAATAAGGCTTTTTCAATTCCTGCATGAACGTCTTGCCATCCACAAACCGCCCGGCGTCCGCATCAACAATCCCCTGCGCCACAGCGTTGCGGACATACTGAAGATGCATCTGGCGTTGCTCATCCCGAAGGAGCTTTTCCCGCAAGGCTTCCCGCAAGAATTCGTCAGCATCATGATAAAGACCAGCACTCAATGCGTCTTTAATATTTTGTTCCATTTGCGGGGTTAATGAAATGTGCATGATGGGCTAAGGGTATCAAATTCCCCTCAAAAAGTCAAAAAATATTTTTATTTCTTTTCAATCCCCTGCACCAACAGTCCCGCTCTCTCCCCCGCCGCACTGAACCCATACGCCCGCCCGCCGTCCTCCCCTGCCGTAATACTAATCTTCAGCCACTCCGACGGCAGGAGCGGCGCGATTTTCTCCGGCCATTCGATCAGGGTAATATGCCGGGCAAAGGCCGTCTCCAAATCCAGCGCCAACGCCTCCGCCGGGCTTTTCAGCCGCCAAGCGTCGATATGCCAGACCTCAAAATCTTTAAACACATACGGCTGCACCAACGTGAACGTCGGGCTAGGCACCTCACCGTCCCAGCCTAACCCGCGCAATATCCGCCGCGCCAGCATCGTCTTCCCCGCGCCCAAATCCCCGGAGAGCAGCACGCACAAAGGCGGCATCAGCCCCCGCACCAGCGCATCAAGACAATGGCTCTCCATCAGGCTTTTTTGCTGGACTTCGTCTTCGCCGCAATCCAATCCATGAACGCCAGCAACACCCCCGACACCACGAACACCAGATGAATCATCACCATCAACATGATTTCATCGCGGGTAATCTTTTGTAAGTCCATAAACACTTTCAGCAAGTGAATTCCAGAAATAGCCACAATAGAAGCCACCAGCTTCATCTTGAGTTCCGAAAAGTCCACCGAACCAAACCACGCCGGCACATCCTTATGGTCGCCAATTTCCAGCCGGGAAACAAAATTTTCATACCCCGATAAAATAACGATAATCAGCAAATTCGCCGCCAGCGACAAATCAATCAGGGTCAACACCCCCAAAATCGCATCATTTTGGGTCAGCGTCGGAATTTTTTCAATAAGATACAAAGTCTCCCGGCCAAAACTGATGAGGAGCAGCACCAGCCCCAGCACCAAACCCAAGTACATCGGAGCCATGAGCCAGCGGCTGGCAAACAAAGTTCTTTCAAGAGTACGTTCCATAGCCGTGTTATGCCGACCCGTCCGCCCCAAGGCAATAGGGCTTGCACGATAGGGCAAACATCTCTAGATGTATGGGCATATCTTTTGAGGTTGCCATGTCGTTTACCCTGCCCCCCCTGCCCTACGCCATCAACGCGCTGGAGCCGCACATTTCTTCCCGTACCTTGGAAATTCACCATGGCAAACACCACAACGCCTATGTGGTGAACCTCAACAACCTCACCAAGGACAGCCCCCTGGCCAAGCAAAGCCTTGAGCAGGTTATCCTTTCCGCCGCTGGTGATGCCGCCAAGGTTGGCATCTTCAACAACGCCGCCCAAGTCTGGAACCACACGTTTTACTGGCACTGCCTCAAGCAGGGCGGCGGCGGTCAGCCCACCGGCACCCTCGCCGCGGCCATTGACGCCGCCTTCGGCAGCTTTGATGGCTTCAAAGAGCAATTCAAGCAAGCCGCCGCCACCCAGTTCGGCAGCGGCTGGGCTTGGCTGGTCGCCGAGGGGAAAACCCTCAAAATCACCAAGACCGGCAACGCCGATCTCCCCATGGCCCACGGCCAAGTGGCTCTGCTCACCTGCGACGTGTGGGAGCATGCCTACTACCTCGACTACCAAAACCGCCGCCCGGATTACGTCCAGACCTTCCTCGACAGCCTCGTCAACTGGGAGTTTGTGGCGGAGAATTTTGAAAAGGCCGGGGTGGCGAAGGCGGGGTGAGGATTCTTTCTTACCAGCCCATGAATTTTAAAAACTAAACTCCGTCATGGCGAGCGCCGCAAGGCGCGTGGCCATCCAGAAGAGATTATGTTGCTGGATCGCAACGCGCCTCCGGCGCTCGCGAAGACGACCGAGGGTTTAGCATCGGCAAGCGTTTTTCACCCACCCATTTTGAGTAAGAGGCATCAGCGCTCTTACCGCCCCTTCGGTAACGATTCTGGAAGCGGCCACGGCTGTTTCTGCCACCAGAAGTACGCCTGCGGTGGTCCCATGTGCTCCGGTGGCGGTTGAAACGGCGGCCCTTGCACGGGATACCGGATCAACCAGAGATGCAGCAATACTCCTACCCACAACACCACAAACCAGGTGAACGTTATCTTCCGGCCTGTTGAAGATTCTTTTCGTGTCCCGGCCAACCGCTCCCTTTCGCCGCGTGCCCAATTTTTCAACACCCAACCCTGCAGCGGCACAAAAAAGAGCAAGAACAACAAAAAACTCATCGCCCCAAACAGTATCGGCCCAAGAAACAACACCAACACCACAAACCAGTTGAGCGTTATCTTCTGCCACGTTGAAGGTTCTTTTCGTGTCCCGGCCAACCGCTCCCTTTCGCCGCGTGCCCAATTTTTCAACACCCAATACTGCAGCGGCACAAAAAAGAGCAAGAACAGGAAAAAAATCATCGCCCCAAACAGTATCGGCCCAAGAAACAACACAAATACCATGCCCTCACCGCCGGACTTCATCGACCACCACTGGATACCCAGACTGCTAAAAAACGTCGCCTCAGCAAACCACGACACGGGATCAAAAAAGACCGCCGCCGGCATCTGGGTCCCTATTGCAAAACCGACAGCCGAGATAAGACCAAGCATCGCAAAATACAATGGAATGAAATTTAACAAACGAACCATATGAAGGCATTGCCTGCGAAAAAACGCCCCATACGATAATCCGGCCAACCGCCGCCATTCTTCACGCCGCCGCTCCCGCCGAGCATCAGCCCGTCGCCCCAAGGCATGCGGCATCGAGCGCAACAGATTGGGTATAGTCCGCGGCATATGCGGATATCCTATTATTCCGTAGCAACCACCGCCACAATACTCTGCGACCGATTGCTGGCCAGTTTGGTAGCGGTCTTTTTGTTGATGGGGGCGACGGCGGCAAGGCTTGTGCCTTGCCTCAATTGTTCGGGGCGTGCGCCCAAGGCTAAGGCGACCCGGCGACTCTCATCGGGCAGAACCTGAACCCGCACCCTAGCGGTACCCTTGATGTCCATGTCTAAGGTTTTGGCGGCGGCGTAGGAGAGATCAATAATGCGGTTGCCCACAAAGGGGCCGCGATCGTTGATGCGGACGATAATACTTTTGTTGTTTTCTAGGTTGGTGACGCGAACAATGCTGGGTAATTGCAATGTCTTATGGGCTGCTGTCATGGAAAATTTATTATATACTTCACCATTTGCAGTGACTTTACCATGGAAAGGCAAACCATACCAAGAGGCAATGCCTGTTTGATCGTATGTCCAGTCCACTTGGGGTTTATACCATTGCCCGGCAATTTGATAGGGTCGGCCAATTTTAAAGGCGCCTTTGCCGCCGGAAGGCTGGGTGATATCGGAAGGCACGCCGCCGCTGCTACTGCAAGCAGTTAACAGAAGCACGGCTATTAAAGCTGGGAAAGTTCTCATCGCTGGTGCTGTTTCTTTTGTTTATGGGAGGAAGTTTTTGACTTAGCGGCTTTATGGCTCTTATGAGCGGCAGGAGCCGATGCCACAGGGTGAAGTTGCCGGGCGAGTTCGGCCACGGTTAAAGCAAAACGGTGTGAACGGTTCCATGTCAGAATCGCCTCATAGTTTTTGCCTACCAAAAAAGCCCGTTCCGGGGCGGCAGCATCGGGAATGACGAGGCGGGCGGTCTCGCCTAGGGATGACAACGGCATTGCCCCCTGAGCCGGCATTATCCCCTTAGCAATGAACTTGTTAAGAGGTGCCTGTTCTGTGCCGGGTTGTAGGTCTTTGTGCCCTGTTATAGGAATAGCGATGGCCGCGCCTTTTTGCCAACCGCTGTTTTTGAGGTAATTGGCGGCTGATGCGAAGACATCCGCTGTTGTTCCCCAAATGTCACGACGGCCATCGTGGTCAAAATCGACGGCGTGTTTCAGGTATGTACTGGGCATAAACTGGCACTGTCCCATTGCTCCGGCCCATGAACCGGTAAAGCGGTTCGAGGTAATACTTCCAGAATCAAGAATTTGTAAGGCGGACAGCAATTCACCGCGAAAATAGGCACTGCGCCGTCCGTCCCAGGCTAAGGTAGCTAAAGCGCGGATCACGGAAAATCCGCCGGTATTTTTGCCGTAGTTTGTCTCTATTCCCCACAAGGCCACAACCACTTCTGGCGACACGCCAGAGTCCTTGGCAATGGCATCAAGCACCTTGCGGTGCGTTGCAAGATGTTGCTTACCCTCACTAATGCGCTTGGCGGTGAGGGCACGGGATTGGTATTCGGGCAAGGTGAGGACAAATTCCATTTGCCGACGGTCTAAGGCAACCACTTGATCGGAAGGTTCAATATCGCTAAGTACTTCGTAAACGGTCTTGGTGCTGATACCTTTTTCTAAGGCTTCGGCACGAAAATCTTGCAGCCAATCAGCAAAGGATTGCTGGTTGGCGGGCGTGACCACCATGGCTGGTTGTTGTTGAGCGGGATTGCTAGCGCAGCCGCTTAAAAACAAGAGTGCGCTTGAGAGTACATAAAGAATACGCATCGTTATTGTCCTGCTGCTAAGCCTTCACGACGGGGGTCAGTGGCACCGACCCATCCATCTTTAGTGCGTTCGATAATATTCATGCCACTGGGTAATGACGTGAAGACAACCTCCTGGCCGCGGGCGCGCAAGGCGGCCGCAATTTCTGGGGCAACACGGCCACCCGCTTCAAGTTCGGTAGTACCATTACGATTGACGACATGCCCGGCAGTAACGACCTGTCCAGCAGACTGTTTCCAGTCTAGTAAGGCCACCACTGCTTGCACGGTATAGGGAATAATACGACTGCCGCCGGGGGTGCCAAGAATATATTGAAGCTGGCCGTTCTTGTCGAAGACGAAGGTTGGAGACATGCTGCTACGTGGGCGCTTACCAGCCTCGACACGGTTGGCGACAGGCTTGCCGTTTTTCTGAGGCTCAAAGGCAAAATCAGTAAGCTGACTGTTGAGGGCAAAGCCGTCCACCACAATGCGGGAACCCCAGGCATCCTCAAGAGAGCTGGTCAAGGAAATGGCGCGACCAGCACTGTCCACAACACTGATGTGCGTGGTGGAGTTGGCTTGATTAGGCTGGGCCACGGCGGCATATTGTTCAAAACTGGCATCAGGCTTACCAGGTCTAGCAGTTCCCAGTGATTTGTTTTGATTTATAATTTTTCCCCTTTCTTCAAGGTAGCGCTTATCCAGAAGCTTGCTATAGTTAATCTTCACAAATTGCGGATCGGCGATATACGCATCGCGATCGGCGAAGGCAAGTTTAGAGGCCTCGGTGATAAGGAAATAACTTTGTGGGTTATCCTTGCCTAGCTCAGCCAGATTATATTTTTCCAGCAGTTTTAGGGTTTGCAGCATGGCGATGCCGCCAGAGCTAGGTGGACTGGCACTGCAAATCGTCCAAACGCGATACTTGCCGCAGGTTGCCGTACGGCGAAGCGCTTTGTAATCAACAAAATCATTGATGGTCATGCGGCTAGGGAAAGTGGAATGATTGTTGAGAGCCGCCATGATACGATCGGTGATAAAGTTGGCGTAAACCTCACGTGGACCGTTGATGGCCACGCGGCGTAGGGTTTCAGCCAAAGCCGGATTATGCAGGGTTTCCCCTGTTTTTATACGGTTACCGCCGGGGAAATACACTTGTTGTGCGCCTAGGTTGCTGGCTAAGTACGGATCGGTTTTAACCAATGTGGCTAAGCGCTCATTAACCACAAAGCCCTCTTCAGCAGTTTGGGCAGCATCAATAAACAGATCATGCCATTGCAACTTGCCATGGCTTTTGTGGGCAAAGTCAAGCATTGCTAGTAAGCCCGGCACACCGACGGAGCCTGCGCCAGTCACAGCAGCGTAAAAAGGCAAGGGCTTACCGTTCTTATCAAGAAACTTATTTGGGGTTGCGGCTTGGGAAGCAACTTCGCGGCCATCATATAATATGGTCTTTTTTGTCGCCGGATCGTAATACATCAAAAAACCGCCGCCGCCGATGCCTGAAGCATAAGGCTCCACCACTGTGAGCATGGCCTGCGCGGCAATCGCAGCATCCATAGCATTGCCGCCACGAGCAAGAATATCCAGCGCCGCCTTGGTGGCCAAGGGGTGGGACGTTACCACCATCTGGCGTTTGTTTTTGGCTTCTGGCTGGGGGTTATAGGCGTTGTAGTCTTCCGGAATGGGGTAGTGTGCCGCCGTTAGATTGCCGCTCGACCCACCGTCGGTACAGCCCAACAGAGCCAAGATTACAGCAAGACAAAATACTGTTTTTATCGATTTATTATACTGCATCGCCTTGCTCCTTTAACGAACGATAGTATAGTGTTCGATAATTAAGATTTTGTTATGGGCAAAAAGTTTTTTGGTCGCAATGAGAAAGAGTTTGCGAGGAGGATGGGTGGAAGGGGGGTAGCCGCTGCCTGTTGAACCTTTTTAAGGGGCTGCTCTATGTATTTAAGTTGAGCACTTGGGTATGCCCCACCCTCGGTCGTCTTCGCGAGCGCCGGAGGCGCGTGGCGATCCAGAAAAAAATCTGACACCATGGAACGATATTATCCGATTGGTGCAGGGGTGATAAAATAATAATCCTCCATCAAACGCTGTGCTACCCAGTAAATGCAGTCAAAAAATTGTTATCAGCGAGATGCATAGTAGGAGTCAGGCTACTGGTTACATTCGGTGGTATGCTTGCTGTCATGGCTGATGTTAAGGTCATTGCCTGACGGAGGCCTCTATTAGCCCCATCACTATCCCCATAAGTAACTGATTTTGTTGAAACGGAATTCATAAAACCAGAGGCACTCTGACCATCACGAGAGCCAACAAGATTATCTTGTAATGGCTGATTTGCACGATTCGCGTTAGGGGCACTATCTGGCAATGGTTGACTCGCCAACAATGTGGAATCCTCTGGAACGACAGAGCTTCTTCTTAAAGAAGGAACTCCAAAGTTTATTTGTTCTATAAGACCCTTCTCCTTCAATGCTTTCCCCAGGATGCGTCCACTTACTATCGATTCCCACACAGGAACAAACGCATTATACGCGCCGTCAGGAATACGAACTCTTCCTTTTTGCAGGGCAATCGCATTAGAAGGCACACAGAGTCAGTAGGAATTCTGGTTTCATGAGAGCTTTGCGCATAAGCCTTCTGATCGACATATTTTTTGGGCATTGTTGCTGGAGGATATTGAGAGCCCATTTACGGATGAGGGAGAGGTTTTCGGGGGCGTTTCTATTGCGCACGCAGGCGTTATCTTCATTAAAAACAACATCTAAAGACCAGTGTAGTGTGTTTTCTATGCCCCAATGTTGGCGGACAGCGTTGGCAATGGTCGTCGGGTCTGGCAGCAGACTGGAAAGGAAAAAACGCGTTTCGGTGGTGGCGGGTTGGCCTTTTTGTTCGCGGGTAGATACAATCATAACAATGCTTTTGAGGTCAGGCCAATGGTGTCGTTCTTGCAACCAGCCAATGTCATCGGTGGCATAGCACGTGCGTGATTCAATTCGTCCATGTCCTTTATCCCATTCAATAAAAGGGCTTTTTGGGCGCAGTGCAGCATCTGAAAAATAGTCTTTAATATCCTCAAACAGCGTTTTCTGATTGCCTTTTATGGCCAAAACATAATCGGCTTTTTTCTCAATAATTTTTTTGGCAATATCACGCTGACAGCCCATGGCATCAATGGTGACCACTGTTTTTTCAAGATTTAATAAGCGCAAAACTTCGGGAATGGCCGTTATTTCATTGCTCTTATCCGCCACTTTGACCTGAGCTAACGCCAATCTGTTCTCTGCCGACCAAGCCGAAACCAAGTGCACCGGTGATGCGCCGCTTTTACGAATCGTCTTGCCATCAATAGCAATAACACCTTGAACTTTATCAACTAAATCAGCCGTGAACTGCTCAAAACAATCCGCAAATTCTTTTGGGTCAAGACTCGATAATACCCGCCCAATAGTGTCATGCGATGGCACACCGTGGCTGAAATCCAGCACTTTTCCCAGCGTTTCCTGATGCGCCTCTGCGAAATCTTCCATCCATACGAAATTATCAATCCCAGCCAACGCACTAAGTAAAACGATCCCAATAATCGTTTCCAATGGATGGTATTGCGCATTCCCACGCCGTGGATCTTTAATATTTTCAATATATTGACGAATAGGCTTTAACATGCAAAATTCCTTCTTCTGGAGGTTTTGCAGCTACCTACATCTATTCAGGTATTTTATCTACTTCCTAATGCAATCGCCCTGTTCCTTTTTGGCCTATAGTGTCGTTATTTCCTGTTCTAGTATAGGTTGGTGGGGAGCCGTATGAATTGTAGGCGTGTATAGAATTTAGAGCAAACAATACGGGTTTACCTCCTATCCATTCAAGAACCCCCCCACCACTCATGCCTGGCTTAATGTTCTCCATATCTGGCTCGTCGCTAGTTGTCAGTAAATCATAACGCCCTCCCGATCCCCTAATGTTGTTAACACCATTGTGCCCCTGAGCATACTCAACCCTAGTGCTAACTCCTTGTAGTACACTTTGTTTTGGATCATCAGGGTGAGTGGGATAACCATATGCTTTAACTATAGTACCTGGTGGGGGCATTCTCCTTTCAACGGCAGCTGGTACAACATTGGGGATACCACCCGGTACCGTTAGGACAGCAATATCATGCGATGAATTTGTAGCTGCGCGTTCGACTTTATATTGTTTTCCATCTGGGCCGATAACCCTCAAGTTCGAAGGATTCCCCTTAGCTACATGGTCATTAGTTAGCAATATAGTCTTCCGGCCATCACCAACAACCACCCCCGACCCGTTACCTACCACCTGATCATTTCTAAGAATAACGATCTTTAGTACTGTTTTTCCTACTTTCCTTCTCTCACTCTCCGTCATTTGTGCCATAGGATTATCTCCGATTTAAAATTTCTGCTCGTTGATATATATCACATATAAATAAATTTTTAAATATATTTTTTAAAAAATTTTTAGCTCTGTTACATAATTCGCAAATAATTGATAAAAAAATGAATTTTTGCGGTATTTTTGCAACAATCTCGGCCTAAGCTAGGGATGGCTTAAGGGCACCTCTATTAACCCATTTATGGGGATGAGTGGCTAGAAAGGGATTTTCGAGCAACCGTAAGCGTACTCGAACGTAGGTAACGCCCATCAAAGCCCCCCCACCTTTGCCACCACCTTCTCCATCGCCCGTGCCTCAATCTGCCGCACCCGCTCACGGCTTATCCCGTGGCAAGCGGCGAGGGCATCGAGGGTTTCGGCGGGGTCGGACAGGCGGCGGGCGGTGAAGATGGCGCGTTCGCGGTCGTTCAAGGTCATCAAAGCCTGGTGCAACAGAGCGGTGCGTTTTTGGCGCTCATCATCCTCAGCAAGGCGCAACTCCGGCGACGGCGCGGGGTCGGCGAGTGTTTCGCCCCATTCACTGGTATCATCGTCATTATTAGTCAGCGGAGTATTGAGGGAACGATCGCCGCCGGTAAGCAGGCGTTTGTCCATCTCCAGCACATCGGCGACGGGGACGTTGAGGCGGGCGGCAATGGCGGCGGCGTCCACGCCATCAATGCTTTTGTTGTCGGCCTTGGCGAGGCGGGCCTTGAGGCGGCGGAGGTTGAAGAACAGTTTTTTTTGAGCGGCGGTGGTGCCGATTTTCACTAAAGACCATTGGTGCAGGACAAATTCCTGAATCGAGGCCTTAATCCACCACAAGGCGTAGGTGGCAAGGCGAAAGCCCTTGTTGGGATCGAATTTTTTCACACCGTGCATCAGACCCACGGTACCCTCAGCGATAAGATCGGCCAACGGCAAGCCGTAGCCACGATAGCTCATAGCCACCTTGACCACGAGGCGTAAATGGCTCGTCACCAAACGGTGAGCAGCCTTGAGATCGCCGTGATCGTACCAGCGGCGGGCGAGGGCATCTTCCTCTTCTGGATCGAGCATGGGGAAGTTCTTCACCTCCTGCAGGTACCGCTGCAACCCTACATCGGCATCAAAATATGATGAGGAAACAAGAGCGTAAGTCATTAGCACTCCCTATATGTAAGTGCTAACATATTTTCGAAAAAACGTCAATATCGCAGCACTCTTATCGCAGCACTTATCGCAGCACTCTTGTATCCCCTTCCAGACTCCTCTAGAACCACAACGTGTCTGAACATTATACCTCCCTAACCCATCCGCGAATGGGTTGTTATTTTATTGCTCAGTTTTGCAGTGCCTTCAACGATAATGCTTTTAAGATGGTCATTTCCATGGCGGCATTGACGATGCAGCCTGCGGACGGGGACGGGCGAGCGGCATACCTTTCCTTGACCACGGCGGTTTTTATCTTGCCCTTTTTGCTTTTTTCCGGGTGGGCAGGATTTTTGGCCGACCGATACCGCAAGGATCGAGTGCTGATGTTCAGCAAGAGTTTTGAAATTGTGGCCATGGTACTGGCGTTCCTAGTTTTTCTGGAGAATAGCCATTTGAAATTGTTGTTGGCGACGCTGTTTCTAATGGCAACACACTCGGCGTTTTTTAGCCCGGCCAAATACGGTATCTTGCCGGAAGTTCTTGCCCCCCATGACGTGGCCAAAGCCAATGGCTATTTGATGATGACCACTTATATTGCCATTATCGGTGGCACGCTTTTTGGCGGGTATCTTTGGGAATTTTTTAGTGATGATCACGTGTTTATCGGGGTTGTATTACTGGCCGTGGCCGTGGGCGGCACTGCGTTTGTATATTTCATACCAAAGGCTCCACCTGGACATACAACGGCGCAGTTTGATGTCAACCCACTCCATGAGATTGTTCAGTGTTTGCCGTTGGTCTGGCGCAACCCTTTGCTGCGGTTTACGCTGGTGGGCAGTGTGCTGTTTTGGTTGCTTGCATCGTTATTATACCTAGTCGTACTGATCTATGGGCGGGAGGTACTGCACGTCTCGGAAACTAAGGCTAGTGCCCTGTTCGCGGCAACGGCTCTAGGCATTGGCCTCGGAGCCATCTGGGCTGGACATACCCACAAGGGGAAGCGGAGGCTGCGCTTGGTGTTGTATGGACAGATTTTATTAAGCACAGCATTATTGGGGCTAGGCTTATTAGATGTTGCTTATTATCAAGCTTTTATGTTGATGAGCGTGCTGGGGCTAGGAAGCGGGTTGTTTATCCTGCCGCTGATCACGTTACTGCAAGCAGAATCGCCTGTTAACAAGCGAGGCCAAGTTATGGCCACAAGTAACTTTTTTGATATGGCGGCGATTTTGGTATCGTCGCTGTTGTTTTGGGTACTGCATGGGTTGTTAGCCTTTAACAGCCAATTGATTATGTTGGGGTGCGGGGTAGTGGCAGCGGTGGGGCTACTGGTGCTCATTCGGGTGCTGCGTACGGTACGGCAATAGACCACCTCTATTAACTTCGCGGGCTGTACCGCGCGCAAGCTTATACCGCTTTGCGTAAATTTTTTCTACATATTGAACGCAAAGCGGTATTACACATGAAGAATGTGCAAGAAGTATAGACTTTATAAATTCTTCAGCGCCCTATAAGGCATGTCAACGAAACACTCCTTGATTGATAGGAGTCGATGGGCTTTCTTTTTGACGAGCAGCATTAGAAATATCTGTATAGAGCAGCGTAATACTCATCCGCCGATTTGCCACTGCCGTGGGGTTATCCCGAATCAACGGATCGCGATCGGCGCGCCCGGAAACCACCGAAAAGCGCCCTTCGGGCACGCCAAAACGCGCCATTGTCCGACGGGTTGCATGCGCTCTATCCGCTGATAGCTCCCAATTAGTATAACCATTATAACTACGAAATTGGGTCGAATCCGTGTGTCCAGATACCGATAGCTCATTAGGCACACGCCGAATAACCTCTGAGACTTTCTGAAGCAACTTTTCCGCGCGAGGTAGCGGCCTGGTTCGTCCCGGATCAAACATAGGATTGCCTTCGCTGTCTACCAATTGTATCCGCAGCCCTTCGGGGGTTAATTCCACTAAAAGGTTCTTAGCCAAATCGGCCAACTGGGGATCGTTCTGAATCGATTGTCTCAATTGTTCAGCTAACTTCTCAAAGCGTTCTTTTTCACGATCCCGCAACGCCGAAGCATCTTGACTCAACTTATCATGATCATTTTGTGATACTATCTCATCCCCTGGATTGTCTTCATCGGTCTCCACACCGGGTGGAACTTCCTGGGGGTTCAGCATCGGGTTTGCTGGGGATTGTAATGCAGCAATTTCAGACAAACTTGCCCCCGCCAACAACCCACCAGCCCCACTTTTCGTATTGCTAACCGTCGTTGGGGCAAAATAATTAGAGATACCTTCACGCTGATCGACTGTAGAAGTATTAAGCAACCATAACAAAAGGAAAAAAGCCATCATCGCGGTAACAAAATCCGCGTACGCTACCTTCCATGCCCCCCCATGATGACCATGGCCGCCGCCTTTTTTGATTTTCTTGATAATGATCGGGCGAACAACTTTCCCTCCCGGTGCTTCTCTTGCTTGTTCCTGAGCGTCATTGTCAGCCATAATTTAAGTCACTCTAGGCAAGGTTTCCAAAGCTGCCTCCAACTCTTGGAACGTTGGCCGCACATGATGAGGGAGAATCTTGCGGGCAAATTCTACCGACACCATCGGTGCATTATTGTGCAAATGAGCAATCATCCCAGCCTTGATGCACTCCAAATACCGCCCATCTTCCCTAGCAAAATGACCCATCATACTAGCCATCGGCCCCACAAAACCGTAGGCAATCAACACCCCGGCAAACGTCCCCACTAGAGCCGCACCAATCAATTTACCGAGCACTTCCGGCGGCTCCGTAATCGATCCCATGGTATGAATCACCCCCAGCACGGCGGCCACAATCCCGAGCGCTGGCAGGCCATCGGCAAGCCCCTGCACCGCGGACGGCACCAGATGCTCATCGGCATGGTGTACTTCCAGCTCGCCTCCCATCAAATCTTCCATCACATGGGGATTATCTGCCCCCAGCGATATCATCCGCAAATAATCGCACATGAACTCCACGCCATGGTGATCATGCTGAAACAATGGAAACTGCTGAAAAAGCGTTGACTCTTCAGGTTTTTCCACATGACTTTCAATCGCCAGCGCCCCTTTAGATTTAATCAGGCGAAAGACTTGGTACATACAGGACAACAGCTCAACGTAATGGGCTTTTTTGTATTTGTTAGGCTTCATCATGCGGCCAAAAGACTTCGCCACACCGATGGCAACATTCTTTGGATGACCGATAATGAGTGCTCCTATACCAGCACCAACAATAATTAGATACTCATAAGGCTGCCATAACACACCAATATGACCGCCATGGGCAAGATATCCTCCCATAACGCAGCCCAGAACGACACCAATGCCAAGAAGAAATTTCACGTATTTTTGCGCCCATGATTGGGGGGAAATCCCCAGCCCCACTAAACCACGGGAGGGTTAATAGGCAGTAAAGGGGACGCTTTATCCCTGCCCCTCTTTAAGCACACCCTTACGAATAGCCCGTGTGCGGGTAAAATGCTGTAACAGATGATCCCCATCCCCAAAACGAATGGCCTTTTGCAGGCTGGCTAAATCCTCGGTAAAACGGCCTAGGATTTCCAGCACTGCCTCCCGGTTGTTGAGGAAAATATCCCGCCACATCACCGGATCAGAAGCCGCAATACGCGTAAAGTCCCGAAACCCACCAGCGGAATAGCGCATGACTTCGGCCTGTTCGGACTCCTCCAGCGCAAACGCCGTGCCGACAATAGTATAGGCTATAAGGTGCGGCAGGTGGCTGGTCATGGCCAGAACCTTATCATGATGGCTCGCGGGCATAAGGGCGACGATGCTGCCCGCCGCCTCCCACAATGCACGTATCCTGGCCACGCTCTGTACAGGGACAAAAGCCTCAGGGGTCAAAATACACCATCGCCCCTTAAACAAGGAAGAAAACCCCGATTCAATGCCTGAAAATTCGGTCCCCGCAATGGGATGACCTGGAACAAAGAATACTCCCGGCGGCAACAACGGCGTCAACTGCGCCATCACACCCTTTTTCACCGACCCAACATCGGTGATAATACAATCCGCCTCCAGCCAAGGGGCTAGGGATTGAAAAACTCTTGCCATCTCCCCCACCGGGGTTGCCAGCACCACCAAATCTGCTTCATGAGCAAGTTTTGCATCCTGCCCAGCCTCCGTGGCCAGCCCCCATGCCAAGGCCTTGCTACAAGTATCGGTATCAGCATCAATAACCACCCGCTGGGGTGCAAGTCGTTGTTCAGTAAGCACTCGCAGCAAGGAACTGCCAATCAAACCGCACCCCACTATCACCACCCGCTTAAACACGGCCAAACTCCGCTAAAGTATCGAGGAAAGTTTGGCAATCTTGAGCACTGCCCACCGTCACCCGCAAATGCCCGGGTAAGCCGTAAGAATCCACCGGGCGGACAAACACATTGCCAGCGGCCAAATGCTCATACACCGCCTTTGTCACCTGTCCCGTTTCAAAGAGGATAAAGTTCGCCTGGCTGGGCAACACCGGATAGCCCAAAGCCTCCAGCTTTTGGGACAACATCCCCCGCCACTGGCGGTTATGGATCACGGTTGCCTGAAGATGACGCTTATCCTGAACCGCTGCAATACCAGCGGCTTGAGCTGCACCATTGACATTGAAGGGGAGCCGCAGCCGATTGATAATATCCGCCACCTGGGGCGGAAAGACACCCCACCCTAAGCGCACCCCAGCCAATGCGTAAGCCTTTGAAAAAGTACGTAACACCACCAGATTGTCATGTTCCTCTTTCAAAAAATCATCAAAATCAGGTGCGTCAGCAAATTCCGCGTACGCCCCATCCAATACAATCAATACATGCCTCGGCAACCCCTCCAGCAACCGTAAAATCTCAACCCTAGTCAAATACGTCCCAGTAGGGTTATTAGGGTTAGCTAAAAACATTATCTTCGTTCGGGGTGTCACCGCCTTCAGCAAAGCCTCCACATCGCCACGATAACCTTGTTCGGCCACTGAAATCGGTACAGCACCTTCGGCCAAGGCCGCCAGTTTGTACATCAAAAACCCGTGGGTGGAATAAAGCACCTCATCTCCCACGCCAGCATACGCCCGGGTGAGCAACGATATAAACTCATCAGAACCATTGCCGCAGATAATTCTTTGGGGATCAAGATTATGAGCCTCTGCAATCGCCTGACGTAACCTCAGGCAATTCGCCTGTGGATATAAGGGTAAAGAGATCGCCGCTTCAGCAAACGCCTGCACCGCCAATGGACTAGAGCCAAGTGCTCCCTCATTGGAGGTAAGACGTACCGGACGCGCCGCGGCTGGACGAATCGTCGATTCCCCACCCACATACGGGGGCAATGTGGCAAGCCAAGGCTTAGACTGGGGTAAATTCGGCATCCACAACACCCACTGGCTCCACCGGCACAGCATACCCACCGGCCAGACGAACATTGAAGTTTTTCTGGAGCGGTGCGAGGCGGGCATCCCCCTCCGTAAAAAAACCATTCAGCAAAATAAGATAATATGTATCATCGCCAAAGGCTGGATCGCTCCACGGAAACAAATTCAACACTTCAAGCCCGGCATTGCTTAATTGCTGCCGCAAACTCGTTCGGCTAATTTCTTTATGCGTCCGTAAAATAAAGAAACTGTGATCATTTCCCGTTTCTTCCCTAGGAACGCCACGACCAACAACATAAGCTTTTTTTGTCCCGTTGGCACGAGCAAGAAACGGCAACTTAAATACAAAGCCTAAACTCGCTTGTTCACCCCCGAGAATCTGCCTCCACCAAGGACGTTCGTTACTATCCTCATGCCAGTCCGGCACAACCCCCAGCAAGGCCGTCCCCTCACTAACCGACCGCACCACTGCAGCGGTATTGTCAAAAAACAACAAAGGAGTAGCACCGCCAAAATGCTCTCGTGCCAACATTACCAAATCGGGTTGTAGCGGTGGAGCATACACCGCCACACAAAAAGCACTCTCAATCTGCAAACTGGCCATCATCAACTCACGCCATAAACGAAACACCATATCTGGCGGTAAAATCGCATCAGCACTAGACAACAGGCGACGGACAATCGATGCTTCCCGCGCTGGGCGCATATAAATAACTGTATTATCTTTTTTCTTAAGGTCAGCAACATGGGTTATAAGCCTAGTGCGTTCCTCCAAAAGACGCAGCAACGCATCATCCAAAACATCTATTTTTTGACGCAAAGAAGCAAGGGACAAAAGGTCAGGAGAGTTGAAAGTATCAGTCATTGCGCGGCGATCAAATTTCTTTATAAACACAAAAAGGATACCCCTTTTAAAGGTTTTATAGGAACTTCGCAAGCTGCCTGTACTTCTTACCCACACTATCTATGCTTTTGAACAAGCATTACCCCTAGATTGCGGCATCACCCTACCTAGGGTACACTTAGCATACCAAACAGCCGGAACCCTAAACCCCGCGCGCAATAACGCCATTTTTTTATGCCACGCCTTGACTGGCGACCAGTATGTGACGGGCATCCACCCCATTACGGGCAAGCCTGGATGGTGGGATCATGTCGTTGGTCCTGGCCTTTCCATTGATACCGATAAATATTTTGTTATTTGCAGCAACGTTCTCGGCGGTTGTATGGGGTCTACCGGCCCGGCCAGCCTCAATCCGGAGACGAATGAGGCGTACGGCCTTGATTTTCCCAATATCACCATCGGCGATATTGTGCGGGCACAAGAACGACTGGTACAACACCTAGGGATAAAAAAGCTTCTGGCCGTTGTCGGTGGCTCTATGGGCGGGATGCAGGCATTGCAATGGGCCGTCGATTACCCTGACATGATGCATGCTGTTCTTGCTGTGGCGTGCTCTTATCGCCACACCGCCCAAAATATTGCCTTTCATGAAGTGGGACGGCAAGCCATCATGGCCGATCCAGATTGGCGCGGTGGCCGTTATGCGGCTTTCGGCGTACGCCCCACCAAAGGCCTGGCCGTGGCCCGCATGGCCGCCCACATCACCTACATGTCCGAAGCAGCCTTACAGCAGAAATTTGGCCGCAAACTCCAAAATCGCACCAATATTTCGTACGGTTTTGAGGCTGACTTCCAAGTGGAAAGCTACCTGCGCCACCAAGGCACCACGTTCGTGGATCGTTTCGATGCCAACGCATACCTGTATATCACCAGAGCCACTGATTACTTTGATTTATCTAGCGATCATGGCGGCAACCTGGCCAAGGCATTCTCCCCCCTGCCCCGTTATTGCCTGATCTCATTATCCAGCGACTGGCTTTTTCCACCTTCGGAACATAAAGCCATTGTCCGCGCCCTCAACGGGATTGCCGCCAATGTCTCTTATGTTGAAATCAAGACCGATCGGGGGCATGATGGTTTCTTGATGCAGGAACCACAGTTGCTCACCATGATTGAGCGGTATTTGGATAGCTGTGCAGGGAAGGTTTTTTTATGAAAATTCCTTCACCGGACAGCACCCCCCTACGCAGTGATCAAAAACTAGTGGCCAGCCTCATCCCCTCCGGCGTACGGGTATTGGATATTGGCTGCGGCACCGGAAATTTATTGCACTATCTTGTACACACCAAAGATATTGATGGCCGAGGTATGGAGATAAGCCAAGACGGCGTTAATGCCTGCGTTGCCAAGGGTCTATCTGTTGTTCAGGGCGATGCCGATACCGATTTAACAGACTACCCCGACGCGGCTTTTGATTATGTAATTTTATCCCAAACACTGCAAGCCACCTTTGCCCCCCACGATGTCTTGAAACAAATGCTCAGAATTGGCAAGCATTGCATTGTTTCAATTCCAAACTTTGGTTATTGGCGCGTGCGTTTAAACCTGCTCCTTCATGGCCGTATGCCCGTCACCCCGCATCTGCCTCATGCTTGGTACGATACGCCTAATATTCATTTTTGCACGTTGCGTGACTTTATGGAACTAACCCAGGTATGCAGTGCCCATATTGTTACCGTATTACCCCTGCACATCGATGGCGTACCCTTACCATGTTGGCAAAAACGCTGGTCTAACCATTTGGCCGCCCAAGGAGTATTTGTATTAAGAAAAACCTGATATACTCCTTGCACATGAAGATTTCCCTATAAAACTTGCGAACGACACAGCCCGCGCGGCGCATGAGTGAAAACATTGCACATCTTGATGTGCAATGAGTATACCATGGGTCATGACTATGCGGATTACCTTTCTTGCCGCTGCAACCGCAGAAGCTGAAACCGCCCGGCACGCGCTAGAGGCACTCTACCCTCCCGTGCCCATGGCCGATGCCGAAGTACTTATCGTCCTTGGCGGCGATGGTTTTATGTTGGAAGCCCTGCACCGCTACCACCATCACCCTGCACCGTTGTACGGCATGAACCTTGGCTCCGTAGGGTTTTTGCTCAACCCATACCGTACCGAACATTTACAGGCGAGGATTTTGGCAGCCCATCGGGTGAACCTACCCGCCTTACGTATGACAGTACAAAACCCCAAAGAAGAGCAAGAAACCGCAATAGCTTTTAACGAGGTCTCTCTACTGCGCCAAACCCATCAGGCGGCAAAAATACGCATTCTGGTAGATGACATTGAACGGTTGCAAGAGCTTGTCTGCGACGGTGCCCTGCTGGCCACCCCCGCCGGAAGCACAGCCTATAATCTCTCCGCCCACGGCCCTATCCTGCCTCTTGAAAGCAACCTGCTGGCTTTGACCCCCATCGCCGCGTTCCGACCCAGGCGGTGGCGCGGCGCGTTATTACCTAGTGGCAGCACCGTCACCTTTGAAATCCTAAACCCCGACAAGCGCCCTGTTGCCGCCGTAGCTGACTCCACCGAGTTCCGAAATATCCGCCGGGTTAGCATTAGGGTTGATCCAGCAGTCTCCAAAGCCCTGTTGTTCGATCCCGAACAAACCCTGGCCGAGCGGATTTTGAAGGAACAATTTGGGGCGTAGGGTTAAAAGCACCTTCATTAATATAAGCTTGCACCCTTTAATATCGTTCGCCATAACCGCGCCATGCTCATTACCCTTCCTGCTTTTTTGCAAGCAATTCTCATGGGGCTGGTGGAAGGCCTGACGGAGTTTATTCCGGTGTCCTCCACGGGGCATTTGCTGTTGTTCGGGCATCTTATTGGGTTTGAGGCCGTGCCGGGCAAGGTGTTTGAGGTGGTGATTCAGTTTGGGGCGGTGCTGGCGATCTTTTTTTCTTATGGCAAACGGCTATGGCGGGTGGTTTCAGGGATGATGCAGGGACAAAAAAGCGCGTGGATTTTCACCCGCAATATTCTTCTCGGGTTTTTACCAGCTCTTGTCCTCGGCGTTCTTTTGCATGATTTTATCAAACAGGTATTGTTTGATGAGCGGGTTGTGGCTTGGGCGTTGCTGGTTGGCGGGATTATTATCCTTTTGGTGGATAAACTGCCTGTTCGGGAACGCTATGCCGCGGTGGAAGATATGCCCGCAGTGTTTGCGTTAAAGGTTGGCTTGTGCCAAGCCGTAGCCATGATTCCCGGTGTGTCGCGTTCCGGCGCAACGATTCTGGGGGCGTGGCTGCTTGGGGCGCGGCGGCGTGCAGCAATGGAATTTTCGTTTTTTCTAGCTATTCCGACCATGCTGGGCGCGGCAACATTTGATTTGTACAAAAATTGGTCTGTGCTGGCAGATCAGAAAAATAGTTTTGAGCTTATTAGCCTTGGTTTTATCAGTGCTTTTTTTGCCGCCCTACTAACTGTTCGCTGGGTATTAGGTTTTGTGGAGCGCTGGGGCTTGACACCGTTTGGCTGGTACAGGGTAGCGGCTGGCCTAATGCTATTGTTGATTTTACCCTAGGGCGTATCGATACGCTCTAAGCACCTTCAAGAACACGGTCTTTCGGCAAAATAATGGAAACAGTAGTGCCTTGGTTCAGGGCGGTTTCTATCTCAAGCCTACCACCGTGAAGCTCAACAAGGGTCTTGGAAAGCGGCAACCCCAACCCTGTGCCTTGGTATTGCCGGGTAAGAGAGTTATTAACTTGAACAAAAGGCTCAAGCGCTTTGGGAATATCTTCGGGTTTCATGCCAATACCAGTATCTTGAACTGCAATAGAAATATCACCATTTTTAAGCTTACTGTAACGCATTGTTATTTTTCCGCCCTCCGGGGTAAATTTTGCAGCGTTGGACAGCAAATTGATAAGAACCTGACGAATCGCTCGTTCGTCACCGAAAATTCCTGGAAGATTTCCGGGTGTTTCAATGACCAACGCAACACCCGATGTCCGTGCCCGTTCACCGCCAATACGACTGGACGAACGAAACATTTTATCGAGACTGAATTCACTTTCATTAAGTTCAAACTTACCCGCTTCTATTTTTGAAAGATCGAGAATATCATTAATTACCTGCAATAAATGATGCCCAGCATCAAGAATGTCCTGTGCATATTCAACGTATTGCGGATTTCCGACGACACCAAACATCTGATCTTTGATGATGGTAGAAAAACCGATGATGGAATTAAGTGGTGTACGTAACTCATGACTCATGTTCGCCAAAAACTCTGATTTAGCTCGGCTGGCGACTTCGGCTTCTTCCTTTGCATGCATAAGTTCGCGTTCAGTGTTTTTTCGGATAGTAATATCTTGAACAACACCATCGTAAAAATGCTTACCGTATGCATCAACAAGACGATCGGCTTGAATATGGACAAATCGTTGTTCTTGATTGTTGGATAAAACACCATGATCGATGGCCAAAGTATCCTGCATGGATTGTGTAAAAACCTGCAATGTTGCGGAACGCTCACTATCGGAAACATGATCCAAATATTCGACAAGGGAAAGCTCAGTAGTGGTTAAAGGAAGCTCCAAGATGGAAGCAGCTTCTTCAGATAAAAAGATTTTTTTAACATCAGGAAAATACATCCAATTGCCAAGACGTGCAATACGTTGAGCCGTAGCAAGACGATTTTGGCTGGCGCGTAATTCGCTAAACGCTCTATTGGCGCGCAAAATATAATGAAGGCGCTGCGATAAAACCAACCAATTAATAGGTTTTGTAATAAAATCTGTTGCGCCAACATCGTACGCTCTTTTTATAGAGTCAATATCTTCAAGACCAGTCACCATCAAAATGGGAACTTGATCACCCCCCGGAAGAGCACGCATTTGCATGCAAGCATCAAAGCCGTCGCATATGGGCATAATAACGTCAAGCAAGACCACAGAAACCTTATTATTCTTCATGGCCTCTACGGCTTGAGTACCATCTTCGGCCTCAACAACATCAAAACCATTTGCTTCCAAAGATTTACGCATCAAAATACGTAAGAGTGAATCGTCTTCAGCAACGAGGACTAGGGGTTTATGTAATGATGGTATAGCGGTCATAAGCGGGGGTTGCTTGCATATGGCATTTATAAACCTTAATATGCTAACATGTTTTTAACGTGGCGATTCTTTTTGTCTATACCGCTCGCACATGAAGGCTTCCCATCTAAGCTTGCGAGCGGTACAGCCCGCGTGGCGCTTGAGCGAATCCCTTGCACGTTCTTCATGTGCAAGGAGTATAAGAAGCTTTCTTTGTGAGGGTTAGAATGTTAACGCCAACTATTCTTATCGATTCAAAGACTACTTTTGGATTTTCAATGCCTTTCCCGGTTTTAGGCTTCAAACCAGAGGAAACAGCAGGCCTTTCCATTCCCGAATGCGATGAACAATATGTATTTGATCCTGCAGTGACCAAGGCGCTTTTAGCGGGATTTATGTTTGGCCGGCGGGTGTTGTTGCAAGGGCATCACGGCACCGGAAAATCATCGCATATTGAACAAGTGGCCAGTCGGCTTAACTGGCCGTGCCTGCGAATTAACCTCGACAGCCATGTCAGTCGCGCTGATTTAATTGGCCGTGATGCCATTGTGCTGGAAGACGGTAAACAGGTCACAAAATTTGTAGAAGGGATGCTGCCCTATGCGTTACAGCACCCTGTTGCCCTTGTTTTTGATGAATACGATGCCGGGCGGGCGGATGTCTTGTTTGTGTTACAGCGGGTACTGGAAGCAGAAGGCAGACTAACGCTTCTCGATCAAAACACAGTTCTGACACCCCACCCATCGTTCCGGTTGTTTGGCACGGCCAACACGATTGGTTTTGGCGATTCCAGCGGACTATACCACGGCACGCAGTTGCTCAATCAAGGCCAGCTTGATAGATGGAACATCATAGCAACCCTCAATGACATAACCCCAGAAACGGAGCAACGGATTGTCCTCGGCAAGTTAGCCCAACGCGGCCTAAATCTTGAGGCCAAGGTCATCGCCCGTCTGGTGGCTTTTGCTGGACTTACCCGTCAAGGCTTTAAAAATGGCGATCTTTCCCTCATGTGTTCCCCTCGCACCGTGATTTCATGGGCGGAAAACGCGGCCATTTTGGGTAATATAGAAGAAGCCTTTACGGTGTCCTTCCTCAACCGTCTTGATGCCACAGAGACAGCCACCGTGCGCGAATACTTTCAACGTGTTTTTGGCGGGTGAGCGCGTTAGATCAAGCAACGAAAACAGCCGTGGCAGCCACCGTGCGGGCCATCGCCGGGATGCATGAAGCGGTGGTAACCTTTGGCGACAGCCGTAGCAGTCTAAAAAACTCTACCGTTCATGTATGCACTCAGCAAGAAGCCTTAATACGCGGAGAAGCCGATGCCCTCGCCTTGTGGCTACGCTATCATGACCCGCATCTAATGCCGATGCTAAAAGACCCCCTTGTAGCAAGCGTGCTGGAAGGCTTTGAGGCGGCACGGGTGGAAGCACTGGGAAGCCGCGCTTTTGCAGGGGTGGCGGCGAATTTGGCTGATTGCCGGCAGGCACAAGCGGCGGCCATGCCTCAAGAAACGCTGCACCATATGCCCGATCAGGGACTAGTGCTAGCGGTACGGGGGGTCTTGTGCCAAGCAGCTTCCGGCGTACCGCTTCCCTCCGGGACGGAACAGGCAGCAACGCAATGGGCAGCGCGGCTTAAGGTTGCGGGAAAGGTGTCCGTGGACGAATTGCTATATGCAATTGATAATCAGAGTGAATTTTTGCACTTGGCACGCACCGCATTAGAGCGTTTCCTATCCCTTCCCGAAGAGACCCTCCACCAAGAGACCCAACAGCCGAACAATCCCCCCGCAGACCCATCTCAACAGCATGGGGAAACCAACGACGATAATAATAATACAGACGCAGGGGAAGAACCTGGAGTTGGGGAGGTGATACAGCAGGGTCAACCACACCCAGGTAAGGCCGAGACTGATCCAGACAAAACAGCGGATGAAGACATGGACGGCGTACCGGTGGCGATGCCGGGGGGACGACCAAAGGTGGGAGATGGGATACCCGCCGAAAGCTATCGTGTTTTTACATCTGCCTACGATAGCATTGCAGCGGCGGATACCTTAGCCGATCCTGAAGAATTGGCGGAATTACGGCGCAGCCTAGACCTCCAGATGCTGCCCTACCAGAACTTGGTACACCGTCTAGCCGGGCGGTTGCAGCGACTCCTGCTAGCTCGGCAGCAAACGGCGTGGCGGTTTGATGAGGAAGAGGGCATTATCAACAACGCCCGCCTGGCCCGGCTGGTGACCAACGCCAACGCGGCGGTGTTTAAACAGGAGCACCAGAGCCGGTATCGGCAAACAGTGGTGAGCCTGCTGCTGGATAATTCCGGCTCCATGCGCGGCAAGCCGATTACGACGACGGCGTTGTGCGCCGATATTCTCGCCCAAAGTTTGGAGAAGGTGCAGGTCAAGGTGGAAATTCTGGGCTTTACCACCAATACTTGGAAGGGCGGCCGGGCGCGGGAGGAGTGGATTGCCGCCGGAAAGCCTGCCTACCCGGGCCGGCTCAATGAGACACGGCATATTATCTATAAAGCGGCGGGGACGCCGTGGCGGGCGGCGCGGGATAACTTGGGGTTGATGCTTAAAGAGGGGTTGCTCAAGGAAAATATTGATGGCGAGGCGTTGCTGTGGGGGTACCAGCGGCTGCTGGCCCGGCCAGAACCCCGGCGCATCTTGTTGGTTTTGTCCGACGGCGCGCCCGTGGACGACACGACGCTGTCGGCCAACGGCGGCGGGTATCTTGATACCCACCTGCGTTCCGTGATTGCCAAGATTGAAGGGGCCGGGCGGGTAGAGCTGGCCGCCGTCGGCATCGGCCACGACGTCGCCCGGTATTATCAAAACGCCGTGACGGTGAATACGTCGGAGGATTTGGCGCTTAGCTTGGTGGAGCAGTTGGAGGGGTTGTTTAAGGGGCAGGGGTGAGGATTATTTTTGAAAAATAGCTTTTATAATCAAATAAGGAAGCCCTAGTACGTTTCCGGTGGTAGTGACGAGAAGTGCAATAAGGACGTTGTCACTTAAAGATCTACCCATGTATTGCCTTCCCCACTAAGGTTTGACCTTTTGGAACAAAACTATCGCCCTGAGACTGGACCGCTTTAAAGATGCCCCGGTGCGTTGCAAAAATTTTCTGGCATAATGAACTGCTCCCAAAAATCAAACCACGGATCCGGGGAGATTAAGGTCTAAAAACCACCCCTTAAACCTTTCTTAAAATTCAACCGAAGGTTGTGGTTGTTGCGCCTGTGGGTATGTGGGTAACAGGGGCGAGAGGAGAAGA
>JBKDWF010000002.1:0-5347 GCA_046338525.1 Holosporales bacterium | reverse complement strand
AAAATCGAAAACTCATGGGCAACCATCAAACATTATGCCAGAAAATTTTTGCAACGCACCGGGGCATCTTTAAAGCGGTCCATTCTCAGGGCGATAGTTTTGTTCCAAAAGGTCAAACCTTAGTGGGGAAGGCAATACGCTTGAGTACGCTTACGGTTGCTCGCATATACCATCAGAGTCACTCATCCCCATAAATGGGTTAATATACCGCTCGCACATCAAAACTTCCCTTCTCAATCTTGCGAGCGGTACAGCCCGCGCGGCGCTTGAGCGAAGCCCTTGCACATTCTTCGTGTGCAAGGAGTATAGAGGTGCCTACTATATTTTTACCCGCGCCCGGCGCAAAACCCCGAACAGAAACAACGTATAGCGTGCTGAAGACTTTATAAATTCTATCACTAGCGTCCGGTTAAAGATCGAACAAAGTCAATTGCTTGCCGGTTAGCGGGTGTTCTAAAGTGGGATGGAGCTGCTGAAAGAGTCAGGAAAGCTCGATTTTTTCGAAGGAGTGGACCGAGAGAATCTGTAGAAAAGTGTAGAGGGAGATGTCCAGATTGCGCTCTTTTTTGACAATGGCGGCGAGGACATAGACGCAAACGGCTGTCCAGATTTGGGTTTTGACGGCGTTTTCGGAGGTGCCGTAGAAATGCTTGATGCGGAGGTTTTGTTTTATCCATTTGAAAAATAATTCAACTTTCCAGCGTTGTTTGTACAGTGCAGCGATGGTGGCGGCGGGGAGGAGAAAATTGTTGGTGAGGAAGACGAGTTTTTTGCCGGTTTCTGGATCGCAAAAGCGGACACGGCGCAGGTGTTGCGGGTAATTTTTTTGAGAAGAAAAACCATCTAAAGCAATGACTTGATCGCATATAATGCCAGCGGCTTTGTCGGCGTCATAAGAATACACGCGGTGATAGTCCATGTTGTGTTTTGTGCGGGTAACGAAAAAAGCCCCGGCGATGGTTATAGTATAAAGCCTTGTAAAATCTACGTATCCGCGATCCATCACAGAGATAGACCCGGCCTCGATGGTGATCAGGTCGAGCGCTGGGGCATCGCCCATTTTTCCTGTAGAAACATGGATGAAGCTGGGGATAGCCCCGCGCAAATCCAGTAAAGTATGAAGTTTAATTGCGGCTTTCGTGGTGCGAAAATCCGCCCATGAAAACAACAACAAGCACAGATCGATAGTCGTGCTGTCGAGGGCATAAACCGTGTTGTCCAGCTCCACATCCAGCGCATCTTTCGCGTACAACTGTCGTGCCCGGCGAATCAACACCGTCGCTAAATCATACCAAATCAGCCAGTTACGCCGCTCGTTCGCTTCGGCCAACGTTGCTCGCGCCACCGGTTGGCGCAAGCCCATGCCGTACAGTTTCGCCGGCTGCGCCCCAAGGCACGCCTCAATGTCCCGCAAACTCTCACGATACGTCAACTGCGCAAACGCCAACACCCGAAAATGCTCGCTGCTCCGCAACGTTCGTACCCGCGCATCCCCATCATATCGCTTAACAATCCGCTCAAAACTTGTCCATGGAACAAAGTGCATCACCTGCGAAAAAAGCGTCCGACCAGCATGCATGGCATCCCCTCCGATTTAAAAAAATCGGACATCCTACCCGCACAACTCTTCAACCAGAATTCAAATCGACACCAGAAAAAATACGAATTAATCTATTGTTAATAAATAATTTTTTTGAAAATTTTACTCGCTGAACCGGACACTAGTGACCCATTTTAGGAAAGAGATAATTTTAAAAATCACTGACACTCATCACAGTAAATTTTTTACCATGCTGTTATAGAGCAAGAATGATAACCGCCATTCTTTTGTTGTCCAGTGTTGTCCTTGGGGCTTGGTGGTGGCTGCGCCGCAAAAAGAATTCTCCCATGCAAGAGCAAACAGATGCTGTATTGGCCGAACTTCTCGACGATTTAGCGGCCATTGATGCGGCGACCCTGACCGGCTTAAGCCTCACCGAGCTTGGCGATATTTTGAAGAGGCTTTCCGCAGAACAAGCTTATGTTCGGGCGTTGCGTGGTCATTCATTATTACAGCTAGTGGTGAAAGCATCGACTGAAAGCCAGGATCAGCACGAACGCCTCCGCCAACTTGGCCTTGATATACATCGGTTGATGCTAACCTTGCGCGACTATATTCATATTGATTTTTCGGCCTTGAATTCTAATAAAACTCCCCGAGTGCACTGGTCTAAAGCCTTTACAGCTAAAGCATTGCGGTTTGAAAAAAATCAAGAACCCCAAGCAATGGAAGTGGTGGCGGTGGCATTGCTGGCGGCGGTGTTTTCTTTGAATTTTAGCCCAGTACAAGGTCTTTCGGCGTTGCAACATGCCAAGCTGGCTCTTGTTGCTCCTATGGCGCAAAAAATCTTGGCGGATCGTTCTGCGGTAACGCCGATGCGTGAGCCGGCAATGAACCAGTCCTCGATGCTACCGCCGATATTGCGCCGGGATCGCGAGCGTTAAAAACCGCATGGATACACGGTGGATGCGTGCGGCCTTGGCTTATGCTGCTGGGGCGGTGGGTAGTACGTCTCCTAACCCTAGTGTTGCTTGTTTGCTGGTCAAAAATGGTGTGCTCATTGCCCGCGGTCGAACCCAGCCCGGCGGGCGTCCCCATGCCGAAACCGAGGCTTTACAACAAGCAGGTAGTGCCGCCTTGGGAGCAACAGCTTACGTTACGCTAGAACCGTGCAGTCACCACGGCATGACCTCGCCATGCACGGATGCGTTGATCGCTGCTGGAGTAGCGCGAGTGGTTGTGGCGTGCCCCGATCCTAACCCCAAGGTTAATGGGGGCGGCTTGGCGGCATTGCGGGCGGCCGGAATTGCCGTAACAACGGATGTGTGTCGTACGGAGGCACAAACCTTGAACGCGCCATTTTTTCATTATCTGCGTACTGGATTGCCCTTTGTGAGCGTTAAGGTCGCTGTTTCTCTTGATGGCCGCATTGCCCTCGCCAATGGGATGAGTCAGTGGATCAGCAGCCCGCAAAGTCGAGCCTTGGTACAACAATGGCGCGCCCAAGCTGATGCTTTACTCACCACAGCGGCAACAGCCCAGCGTGATAACGCACGGCTTAGCGTAAGGTTGCCGGGAGTGCTGCGGCCACCGGTGCGCGTGCTGTTGGATCGGCGTTTAACAACCCCTGCCGATGCCGCTATTTTTAGTGGACAATCGGTGCAGCCCACATGGGTTTTTACGTCTCGTAAAGGTTCTTCCCCTGGCTACAGGACTGTGCAGGTGCCAGAGCACGAAAACAAGATGAATATCAAGTCTGTATTAGCGGTTCTTGTGGATTTTGGAGTGCGCCACGTGTTGATCGAGGCCGGGCAAGGGTTGTTGACTCACTTATGGCAGGAGAATCTCTGGAACCGCTGGCTTCATGTAGCTGCCCCTAACTATCTAGGTGGAGATAGCTTGGGGGTGCTGGGGGCGTTGCACCTTACGACTTTGCCGCCGCTAGGGCAGCAGGATACTGTAACAGAGTTCTGGAACGAACGGCCTCTCGCATAAAGCAACGTCGTCCCATGGTCGAACACAAGGTATCGCGTGTTGGATAATTAACGATAGACTTTCACTAGTGTCCGGAGATTTGGGCATTGCACCGCAATAAAATATTGATATATATATATATAAATTAATAAGGATAACATTTAAAAACGATATCGGCGAGTGTGTGGTTTTTAGGAGCGGCCGATGAAGCCTGGCAAAATGATCTTTGCGCAAGTGATGGAGCATTTGCCGCATCATGTATTTCAAGAGAGTGTAAAACGCTACGCTGGGCGGCACTTGCCGCTGTCTTTTTCGCATTGGGATCAATTTTTGTGCATGGCGTTTGCGCAGTTGGTGGGGGTTGAAAGCCTGCGTGGGATTGAAACGTGCCTGCGGGCGCATCAAAGCAAGCTGTATCATTTGGGTATTAAGGGGCATGTGTCAAAGAGCACTTTGGCCGATGCGAATGAGGGGCGAGATTGGCGGATTTGGCGGGACATTGCGTTGGAATTGATTGGCATGGTTCGGCCGATGTACGCTGGGGATGCGTTTGCGGCAGAGCTGGACAGTACCGTGTGTGCCCTTGATACGACGACGATCGACCTGTGCTTGTCGGTATTTCCGTGGGCAAAATTCCGGCGTACCAAGGCGGCGGTCAAGATGCATACCTTATTGGATTTACGCGGGAATATTCCCACTTTTATGCACATTTCAGATGGCAAGATGCATGAGGTAAACGTGCTGGATATGCTGGCCATTGAACCGGGTAGTTTTTACATTATGGACAGAGGTTTTAATGATTTCAGTCGGTTGCATGGGATGCACCAGGCTGGCGCGTTTTTTGTTATTCGCGCCAAAACCAACACACAACTGGCGCGCAAGCAATCGTATTCAGTTGATAAAACAACAGTATTGCGCAGCGATCAGCGGGTACGGTTTGCTGGCAAAAAAACAGCCGCCGACTATCCCGATGACCTGCGCCGGGTCACGTTTTATGATACAGAGCGTTCCAAGCATCTGGTTTTCCTAACAAATAATTTTACGCTGCCAGCACTGACCATTGCCAAACTCTACAAACAACGCTGGCAGGTAGAACTGTTCTTCAAATGGATTAAGCAACACCTTCATATTAAAGCTTTTTTCGGCACAACGGAAAACGCTGTCAAAACACAAATCTGGATTGCCATGATCACCTATTTGCTCGTTGCCATTATCAAAAAACGTGCGGCATCAACGGCCTCACTCTACGATATTCTACAAATTCTTTCCATCTCGCCTTTTGAAAAAATCCGTAGGTGGGATTAGAAACAAAACGGAAAAAAAAAGCAAGGTGGTGCGTTCTCTGTTGTCCGGCAACGCTTGGGGGTGGATGTGGTATTTGCGGGCGTGAAAAAACCAGTGGTGGCGTGCGGGACAGGGCCAAATCATGAAGACATTTGAGACAAACCGCTGAGTAAAGTGCGGCGGTTTCCAAAACGAAGTGCAACACTTCGTAATAGATTGAAATAATGCATTGTTTTCTGGTAGAGGAGATACAGGCGGCTGAGAGACTGGGTCAAGGGCGGGAGCGCAGCGCGAGCCGCGCCCTGCGCGGGGCGAAGCCCCCTTGACGCAGTCTCGCAGCCGCCTGAAAATCACCGAGAAAACAATCTATTGTTATCTCATTTATGACGAAGCGACCCTGAAAGTGGCGTTGTTCAACCCACCAACGTCTGGAGTCGCCCGTCATGGCCGCATACCATCATTTCAGCCCCGAAGAAAGGGCAAAAATCGCTATTTTTCAACGCGAAGGCCGCAGTCTGCGGTACATCGCCAAGGCCCTCAACCGCAACC
>JBKDWF010000022.1:0-70486 GCA_046338525.1 Holosporales bacterium | reverse complement strand
GCGGCATCTTTGGCGACCTCTCCTTTCGGCCTACCCTATGCACACAAGCCCTGAAATTGGCTCTTTCCCAGCATTATCGGGGAATAACGCCGCCGCCCGTTGCCCCCTTCTCCCGCGCAGCGGGGGAAGGTGAGGAAGGGGGTGTTTAAAATGAGAAAAACCAATGATTTTTAACCCCCCTCCCCGGCCCTCCCCCGCTGCGCGGGAGAGGGGGCTGCACCGCGCCCTTCCATAGGCTCATGAGACTTGTGTGTATAGGGTAGCCTCTCGGGAGAGGTCGCCGCCTTAAGGCAGCGGATTAGGGCGTTATAAGTTCGAGAATAATAGCAAGAAAAACACACTATAGTTACTGCAGAGATTGGGTTTTTAAATTACTCAATAGACTGTAAATTATTATCATCCCCATAAATGGGTTAATAAAGGCGCCCTAGTATTAGTCCTCGTACACTTCTTTACGATGTCTAATCGCGACAACATAAATAACCCGCGCAGCCGTATCACAGCGGTAAATCACCCGGTAATCCCCCACCCGCAGCCGCCGATGCCCTTTAAAAGAATATTGTAATGGCTTGCCAAAAGCGATGGGGTCAACACAAAGACGCTCATGCACTGCCCGACGCACCATCTCCCGCACGGTTTTGGGTAGGGAAGGGATATCGTCCTTAACAACGCTATCAGCATAAACAAGACGATACATGGCTTATTGCCAAGCCTTCTCATCCGTCACCCACACCGTCGTCGCTGTGTCCCGATGCTCCACAAGACGGGAGAAATACACATCTTCATCCCGCTCACTGGCCTCAATTCTCTTTTTGATTTCCCTCAACGTCAACCGTTCGCCTTTTAGCCGCTGAATCTCCTTACACCGCGCCTGCATGTCCGCTGCGTAGAGCTGATACCCCGCGTCGGTGACCTCGGTTACTTCCAGCAAGCCTTCCTTCGTCCAATAACGAATGGTCGGCACGGTTTCCCCCACGACTTTTGCCAGTTCACCAATTTTGAGCAGGTCATCGCTATCCATATCCGCCGCGGCAACCTCACCTTGTGCCGCCTTCAGATAAATATCCAGTGAGCGTTCCGCCGCCTTGGCAATAATGTTCTCATACGCCTGTTTTGATCCGCCAAGCTGGGCCTTTTCCAGCGCGCCAATATACGCCAGCCTATCCCGCTTACGAATAATGGCCGGGGGATAGCCCGCCATCATGAGCAATAAATTCATGAGCAGCCGCGCCGTGCGCCCATTACCATCCACAAAGGGATGAATGCTCACCAAGCGGTAATGAGCCTCACCGGCAAAAGCAACGGGGTGCAGATCGTGCGTATGGGTTAGCCATACCTGAAAATCGTCCATTAACGCCGGCACCTTGCGCGGGTTCGGCAACACCACTGCCGAGCCGGAAATCCGCACGGGCACCCGGCGATAATGCCCGGCGTTGTCATCATCAATCCCTTTGAGGACGAGATCATGAAGGGCGAGCACCTCCTTAGCCGTCAGGTGCGCCGGCTTCTTTGTGACCAGTGAGCGCACAAAATCCAGCGCCCGGGCATGGTTGGCGGCTTCCAGATGCTCCTTAAGGCTCTTCCCCCCCACGGTCAGCCCCTTTTCAATCACCACCGCCGTTTCCCGGCGGGTAAGGGTATTCCCCTCAAGGGCGTTGCTGGTATAGGTGATTTCCACGGTAAACCACGCATCCAAATTACGGACAAGCTCCGGCGGCAAGGGCCGCAGGGCATCAAGCTGTTTTTTCTTTTGGGCAAGCCTGTCGTAATTCATAGAGTAAAGTATAAAGTATTACGTTATAGTTTTCAAGGTTAATAATCCTTGACAGTATATCTTTACAACCCCGCCCCTCTGATGCTCTCTATCCTCCCATGACCACCTACCTCCTCCGGCGATTGTTGCTGCTTGTTCCGACGCTGCTGGGGATATTGTTGCTGAATTTTGTTATTATCCAAGCGGCTCCAGGGGGGCCGATTGAGCAAATTCTGGTGGCATCCCGCGGCGAGGTCGCCGGGGCGACGGCGCGGGTGGGGGGCAGCGGCGGCGGCGAAGCCATCACCAGTCAAACAGGCATCCCCGATGCCAGCCGCGTTGATGCCCAACTGCGCGAAGAACTGCGCCAGCGGTTCGGCTTCGATAAACCGTGGTGGGAGCGTTTTGGCAGCATGCTGGTGAATTTTCTCAGCTTCAATTTCGGGGATAGCTTTCTTAAAGATCGTCCTGTTATTGATCTTATTAAAGAAAAACTCCCAGTATCTATATCTTTGGGGGTATGGAGCACCCTTATTATCTATCTAGTCTCCATCCCCCTTGGCATCCGCAAGGCTCAACGCCAGGGCACACCCTTTGATCGGTGGAGCACCACCGCCATCGTCATCGGCTACGCCGTGCCGGGGTATTTGTTCGCCGTGCTGCTGATTATTCTTTTTGCGGGAGGGAGTTATTGGAGTCTGTTCCCCCTGCGCGGCCTCGCCTCACCGGGGGCGGAGGAGTTGTCGTGGGCGGGGCAGGCAGTCGATTACGCCTGGCATCTGGTGCTGCCCATTACCGCCCTCGTCATTGGCGGCTTTGCGACCCTAACCTTGCTCACCCGTAACGCTTTTTTGGAGGAATCCGCTAAACAATACGTCATGCTTGCCGCCGCCAAGGGCTGCACCCCCCGGCGCATTCTGTGGGGGCATATTTTTCGCAATGCCATGCTGCTGGTCATTGCTGGGTTTCCGGCAACGCTTATCGGGATGCTGTTCACCGGATCGGTGCTGATTGAGGTGATTTTTTCTCTCGACGGCCTAGGGATGCTAGGCTTTGAGGCCGCCCTCAACCGCGATTACCCGGTGGTGTTTGCCACGCTGTATATCTTCACCCTGCTGGGGCTGGTCATGGGGATTTTAACCGATGTGGTGTATGTGCTGGTGGACCCGAGGGTGGATTTTGAGGGGAGGGGGTAGACATTTAAAGAGTATCAAGAACACTTTAATGGGTTTTTCCACGTTCATTGCACGCTTGCAAGAATGCAATTACTGAACGATCTTCGAGCATAGCACCATTATCAACTTTAAGAACGTTCAAATTATAAGACCCATGATTATAAAGAATTTGTGAGTTACTTATACCTGTTGGAGTAATGGTTGTTTTCCACATTACCTCATTTGAAGCCCTCTGAAATAAAGAAAAATTTCCATCTTTATCCCTTCGCACCAATATAGAACCTCTAGACGAAACAGCAGTATTACTACCTGGATCAGTAGGAAGAAATAATCCACCAACAGGACCATTTTTGTAAGAACAATAGAGCTGATGGGGATTGCTTTTTTCATCAAAAATAGTTGTTAACTCTCGATGTAGCATTCCTTCTCGAAGCGGGGGGGGGGGGAGTGAGGAAATTGCACACGTGATGCTGCCAAACCAACAACAGAAACGCCAATCAATGCTAAAGGTTCCCACCGCATAAGTCACCTATAATATATAATAAATTTAATGCAAATATACTACTATCAAACCCGCTAGGCAACACCTTTTTCCAATGCTATGAAACCTCCACAAGAACCATGGAAAAGGATATCCCATGCCCGCACCGATTCAAGATTTTTTCAATAAAAACAAAGAAATAATCTTAAAAGCTGGTATTGTTGCCGTGGGGGTGCCGCTGCTGGTGGTGCTGGGTCTTTTATTATTTACTGTGGGGCAATTCTTAGTCTCATTAGTTTTATTTATTGTAGTGTGCTTCTTCTTGTTAGGGCTTGCGGCCATGTTATGGAGCTATGTAGAAGAATACCTCAATGAGTATAACAATAGAAAAAATCCCAATGTAGTGGAAACAAGTAAAGACGATTACCGTGATTTAACAAACTCCTAGAGGGCTTTATTATGAAAAAAAATGCCCCAGGTGCGTTATCGCTGCGAATGTACATAAGTTACGGCTTGGCTTATGCCTTGCCGTTGCTGGTGCTGCTGATTATCACCATGGATTTGCGCCGGGTGGAGTATTTTAAGTACTTTTTTCCCCGTTTTGGCAATGACTTAGACGTTCTTCAAGCGGTTAACATCGATCGCCGTTTTACGGCGTGGGAGAACAGCCTACGCACCTTTTTCACCGTCCGCACCGTCGGCGCACTGGATGATTTTAACAAAAACGATAAAGAGTGGGAAACTTTCCTTTACGATCTCAACGCTGCTGCACGGGAACAAGCGTGGATCGATGCCCTACGTCAAGCCGATGAAAACCGCAAACAACTCCTCAAAATGGTGGACACAGCGGCTCAGCCGATTTTGGCGTTGCAGGATACCGCCGAGCGCACCTTCCTACCATACACCAGCCAAATTCTCAATAAAGCCTTGTTAATTAATGATTTAACTGTTGAGTTGCGCCCGGCTAAAAGCACAAAAAACACTGCCGCCAAACCGTTGGGCAACGATCTTCTGCTTGTCTTTAATACTGCTATTACCTCGGTGATCCGTTATGCCATCACCGGAGAGCGAGAGATGATCGCCGAATCTCGGCAAAATTTCCTGCAATTAGAAAACACCATCAACGCCCTCTCTAGCTATAGCGACCCTCAAATAGACAAGCAAGTACTTGAAATTAGAGGAATTATAAATAATCTTTATCGCGATTTTGATTCCCTAGTGGAAAATCGCGCCGCAGCGGTAAAAGCATCAGGAGACTTCAGTAATACCGCAACCCAAGATGTTCTAAAAGCCGTCAATCCCTTACTAGGCACTGAATGGAAAGCGACAACGGATCAGGCAGATAATCAATTTATTGAGAGATCATTCAAACGGATGCACCTGTTCTTGCTTATTGGCTATGTCGTGCTGGGGATTGGACTATGCTATAGTTTTATTCATGTTTATACTCAATTTCAAAAGCCTTTTTATGCTCTTGTAAGCTATTTAAGTCACGGTCTTATCACCCGCAAGCGTGCCCCGGTGCCGTGCATGAATCGCCGCGATGATATTGGCGTACTAGCCCGAAGCCTAAATGCCTTCTTGGAACGTGCGCAAAACCAATTGCTTGGCACTATCGATAACCCTGTGGTATCCGGCGCGAACATTGTTGATGCCACCCAATCTTTCACACCCAGCAATGCCACAACCCACCATATCTTCAATCGGCATCATCATGAAGAGACGGAACCGGCAATCATCTACCAAATTGCCCCGGCAGCACGACCTTATCTCCCCAAAATTGAGCTATTACTACAATGCAGCAGTGATTTTCTTACCCTCGCCGAAAAAATCACCGATAGCACACGCCGGGCCAGCGACCGGGCACGAGAAAGCGGCACATTTGCCGAAGAAAGCCGCAAGGCCGTGCAAGATAGCTCTACGGCATTACAAGAAATCACCACGCAATTAGAAACAGGCCAAGCTGATAGCAAAGCCACCAGCGATGCCTTAGGAATTGTTGAAAAAGCGAGGGCTTCTGTACTGCTTAAACTGCAGGCGAGTCGTATGGGCGTAGCTCGCTTTTCCAAGGCAAACGGTGCATTGCGCGGCTTTATGGCAGAACTTGAAGATTCCCTCAGCCTACAACACCTAGAAAATAAAGGCTTTACTGCCGGGGCAAAGGCTCTTGTTTCTAGGGGCGAAGGGGATTTAGCGCTCATGCTTGCTGAGATCACAACATCTCCAAAAGATGTTCATCTACTTTCAAAAACCGTCACTCAGTTGAGCGAAGCACTGGATTTTGTCGCCGTTGATTTGCGCTTGGCCTTAGGCATGCTTGAGGAAGCCGTGCGTGTCACCACCGACGCAAGTGCCAGCATTACCAACAGCCATAGCCATTTGAATGCCCTTACCGCTCTTCTCCTTCAGGTGCGCGAGGCTTTTGTTGGCCAATATTCCCGCCTACAGCAAGCCGGTTTTCAACTGGGCCGACTTGCGCTGCACCTTTTGGAAGTTTCTGGCGACATGCTGGAAACGGAAAAAGGTATTAGCAATATGAAACAGACGGCACACGATATACACAACGCAGCCAAAGAACTCAAAAAGCTAGTAACGGAATGAAGGAATTTCTTTGTTTTTTCTATATAAAATTCACAACCTTTGAAACATCATTTTTTTTAAGCACTATCTCCGGATGACTAAAGCGAATGGTGTCACCATTCGCAAAACGCAGCGTCACAATCCCTAAGCGATGCCGTAGCGTGTAGGCCATCCCCTCTGTGTGGCACACAAGCCGATCCGTCTGCGGATCAAAATCCCCAAGAACCATTAACATACCGCCGTCCGTCGAAGGATGCCATTCCAGTGGTTCGGCCTCTGACACGGGGTCATCTTCCTCTGTCAACTCTTCTTCCGTATCGACTTCATTGTAAATAATTTCAGGTACCGCCTCGGGTACTGCCTCGGAGGATACCGCCATTGTATCGGCCAGCATTCGCTGCAATGCCGTTGGTGATAGTTCCTCAATGGTAATACTGCGTGGCTCTGGATGAATGATTTGTTGATAGGTGGCCTGCATTAATTCCTGCATGTTCTCCACTAAATCTGCAACCTCATCATTGGCCACGATTGGCTGATACTGTGGCGCATGGGGAACAAACGCCGGCATGGCTAACGGTGGCGGTTCTGCCACCACTGAACTGTTTTCAGAAGCATGAAAAAGCCGCTGTCGCAATCCTTGTACCCGCTGTCGCCGCTGTTGCTCACGATATTCCATAGCCAAAGCAATTTGAGCCGCCACCATTTCCGCCGGGGAAAGAGTACGCTCCTCTAAATTGGGGCTCAACATGGGAGGGAGGCAGAAAAACCCCTTGGGATTAGGAATATAGGCAGGTGAGGATCGCTTCACCAACGGCTGTCGCCGCAGGCTCTGGGCAACCATGCAAACATTTTTTGGAACAGGTAAGGATGGTGGTATAGCCTCCTCAGCCAGCGTCATGCTACCCAATGAAATCTCCTCCAAAGACCGACGCCACCGTAATGGCAAAGATTTTTTCTGTTCTGTTGCCGCACCACTACCCCGAACCACCGCCACATCAAACATTGTTAATCCGCGAAAAAATCTGGAATCACTAATGGGATCAAGCCAATCGGCGGCTCCGGGGAAAGACTGCTGCGCGAGAAGGGCTTGTTGCATATGTGCACTATATCACATTTTTTTAAAACATCACGCAAAAACGCAAACGCGCCACCACCCGCCCGGCCCAAGGCTTGGCCTCAAAACGACTGGTTAATACGCGGGCAGGGGCTTCGGCCAAGGCATGGCAGAACGTCCCGTCGCCGAGATCAATCCCGCCGTGCAGCCACTTGTCAGGCCCAAGGCCAAACACAACAATATCCCCCGGCGCAACATCTTCTACAGGAACAGCAATATTGCTCAAATGTTCCTTAAATTGACTTGTAAATGCAGGCAGTGCCGCCCAATCGCTCCCATACTGCCAGGCCGGGGCAGGGACTTCACCCCCCGTTACCTCCCGCCATACGCCTAACAACAGACCATAACAATCCGCCCCCGCCCCCTTGACGGCTGCCCCCAGATGACACGGCGGGCCGATCCATGTTCTCGCGGCCTCAACCACGATTGCCCCCCCGACAATTACCCCCTTGACGCCGGGCGCGGCGTTTGCTGTGTACATCCTCTGTCTCCTGATGGTGTGCCCCAGTGGTGGAACGGTAGACGCGGCGGACTCAAAATCCGCTTCCTGCAAGGGAGTGGGGGTTCAAGTCCCTCCTGGGGCACCAAATTATAAAAATCAATGACTTAATAAAGATCAAAAAAACCCTGATTTTATAGCAGATTGAACTTTCTAGCTTGGCGGTGTTCTAGCTCCGCTCAGTTTGTTTCGCTAAAAACGCTTTTACCTCAGCTAGTTTCCTGCGGCTCACAGGAATTATCTTGCCCATGGATAAGACCAAACTGGTTTGCCCATTTTTGTCTTGAATTGATTTTATGTGCTTGGAAGCCGCCCAATAAGAGCGATGCGTTTGAATCCCACTATACTCTGATGGTAATTCCGCAATCGCATCTTTTAAGTTATGCAACACCAGCGTTTCACCCTTCGATGTCACTACGCGCACATAATGTAACTCTGATACTATGTAGATAATGTCTTTACCAATCAGCTTGGAGAATTTAGCGGTAAATTCACTTTCACTTGGTGATGTTACATCGTTTGCTTCATCAGCGGTAACATCAGGCGAGATTGTCTCAACAGGTTGACTCAGTAGGGCATTTGAAAAATTAAGCTGCAATATGCGCGGTGCATTCATCCCTGCCCAAATCAGTAAGACAGAGACAAATATACCTCCCATTTCTTCGAAAAAAATTTCTTTGGTTTGTGTCCAAGTTTGAATTTGTGACCAATCATCCAGTCCCATTACATAATCAATACCAAGAGCAAATGGCAGAAAGAAAACGGCTCCCATAATGCCAGAGAATATAACCTTAAGCCAATCATTCAGCCGATCAAAAAGTAAGCTCTGCTGTAATACCATGTGAAATAGGATGAGAGATGGCACCAGAAAACTGATTTGAAGCGTCCAGATGAGAAGCCGCATCCCAAAAGAAGCTTCTAACGTTCCGGCTGGCTCAAGAAAAGTAAATAGAAAGATCAGAATAACACCAAACCAGAAAAAGTACTTTTTCGTTGAAATATCATTTATTATCATTTTTATAGCCTCTTATTCGTTTGTGCCTTTCGTGCATAAAATCCACCGTCCGTGCATAGCCAGTTGATTCATATAAATTGAGCCAGTTACATAGGCATGATTTGGTTGTCCTCATTACAGCCAATGAATTTAATACACAACCACTTACTATAGGAACATCAATATGATTAGAAAAACTTTTTTATTATTGAGCGGAATGATATTTTCTGCATCGCTTTCCAGCATCGCTTTCGCCAATGATAGCGGCAAATGGTATGCAAAACTCTATGGAGGCACATCTATTTTAGGCGACCAGACGATTCAACAAACCGGTGTTGCCTCTGCTGGTGCTACTGGCAAAAATGAGAATGACACTGGATTTCTTGCTGGCGGCGCTGTTGGCTATCACTATAACAATAACCTTTCTGCTGAGCTGGCTTGGGATTATATAACGAACGGTGCCACCAATAAATTTTCCGATGGCAAAAACTTCAATGATGGCGATTTTTCATCCAGTATTTTCTTCCTTAATGGTCGGTATACATTTGATCCCGTCATGCAAACTAAATTTCGTCCTTATCTAGGTGCTGGTATCGGATACGTCGAAGAAATTGATATGGATTTAAATACTGGTGGTGTTGAAACATCCTATAGTCAGGATGGAGAGATTGCTTATCAACTGATGGCGGGGGCATCTTACTCTATCACGGAGAATATCGATCTTGATGCAGGCGTTCGTTACGTCCGTGTAGATGGCATCAATCTTCAACGCGAAGGTGGAACAAGCGAATTACGCAATGTGGATTATAATCCTTTGCTCTTCGCTGTCGGAGCGAGCTACAAGTTTTAGACAACTGGCCGTTTCCAAAACGCAGCGTAACACTTCTTAAAAAAATGAAATAATGCATTTTTTTCTGGTATAAGAGATACTGGCGGGTTAGATACTGGGGCAAGGGCGGGAGCCGCGCCCGTCGCGGCGGACATCGTCTGTCTCCTGATGGTGTGCCCCAGTGGTGGAACGGTAGACGCGGCGGACTCAAAATCCGCTTCCTGCAAGGGAGTGGGGGTTCAAGTCCCTCCTGGGGCACCAAGTTCAGTAGGAACCTCAAAAACCATGTACACTCCAGTCAAAGACGGCATAGAAAAAACATTAAAATCAGTAATATACTCCGAAACAAAACCACCTGATAATTTATCTGGCTTGGTACACTGTTTTTGGGAGCTCAAAACGGAAGCTCCATTACATGAAGATTTTCTTTATCACATTTTGCCTGATGCCTGTGTAAATATCTTATTTAACCAAATAGATATCAAAATAGCCGCAATCACAGCACTACACACAACGTCCAAGACTCTTAATCTGGGCAAAACATTCCACTATGTTGGCATTCAGTTACTGCCCGGTGTATGGCGAGGCAACCCTGAGGAAATCATCAAAGGCCTTGTCGATCAACCTTATGCAGACAGTCTCCCACTCATTCAAACGAATAGAGAGCTTGCCAACGTAGATTATTCGACCAAACCCACCGTCTTGTCGAAACTCATTGAACAACTGATGAGCAAAGGCCTTGTGCAAGCCAACCCTATAACCGCCAAAATACTTGCACATATTGATGATATTCAAAGCGTTGCTGATATGGCAACTATTACAGGTATATCCTCTCGCCAACTACAGAGAATCCTCAAAAAAACAACTGGATTTTCCCCGCATGACTTCCTCAAGGTGTTACGAATACAACACTCCTTCAAACAAGAACACGCTTGCCATTATGCTGATCAGTCACACTTTATTCACTCGTTTCGCAAGATTACCAGCTATACACCAACAAAATACTCCAAAAAATTTGATGTCTGATTTATACAATACTCAACATGCAATACAGGTTATCCTGTTCCCGCCTGAACCACAATAGGAGGATAGTTTTATGGCAAAGCTCAACGCAATCGGATGGTTTGACATTTATGTTAATGACATGAACCGGGCCGTCGCCTTTTATGAGGCCGTGTTCAAAAAAAAGCTGGAAAAAATCAGTGATCCCACAGGGGAAACGCAAATGATGAGCTTCCCCGGAGATATGGGAGCCTACGGTGCCGCTGGCGCACTCGTAAAATCGGAACACAGCAGCCCCGGGGTAGGGGGAACAGTAGTCTATTTTAACGTAGAAGATTGTTCCGCAGAAGAAGCCCGGATCGTTCCCGCCGGCGGCAACGTCATCAGAACAAAATTCTCTGTCGGAGAATTCGGATGGGTATCGGTTTGTGTCGATAGCGAAGGTAATATGTTCGGTCTTAATTCAATGAAATAAGAATATTGTCCTCACCGGAGGCAGAGCGCGATCTTGTTTTGGGATAGATTCTGCCTCTCATTTTTTCTCTGTGTCGCTTCATTCCTGCAACTTCTCCAAGACCAACCCTTGACAAACCCATCCCCCCTCCCTACATCCATAGCACTCCTGAAGCGTGAGTGCTAAACGCTCATGCAACGGAATAAACCCTTACTTTCAAAGCAAAGAGGATCATCATGGGCTTTCGACCCCTTCACGACCGCGTGCTGGTACGCCGTCTGGAATCAGACGAAAAAACCGCTGGCGGGATTATTATTCCGGATACTGCTAAAGAAAAGCCGCAGCAAGGCGAAGTCATCGCCGTTGGTGCCGGTGCCCGCGACGATAGCGGCAAAATCGTTCCGCTGGACGTGAAAGCCGGCGACGTGATTTTGTTCGGCAAGTGGTCCGGCACGGAAGTCAAGATCGATGGGGAAGACCTCATCATCATGAAAGAATCTGATGTGCTCGGCATCATTGATGGCCAATCCATCAAGAAAAAAGCCGCTTAATTTTAACCCATTATAAGGAATATAGATCATGGCTTCTGCCAAACAAATCCGCTTCGGCACCGAAGCCAGGGACGAGATGCTCAAGGGCGTCTGTATCCTGGCCGACGCTGTTGCCGTTACCCTTGGCCCTAAAGGCCGTAACGTCGTTATTGAAAAATCCTTTGGTGCTCCCCGCGTCACCAAGGACGGCGTCTCGGTTGCCAAAGAAATCAAGCTGAAACACCCGTTCCAGGACATGGGTGCCCAGATGCTGCGCGAAGTTGCCAGCAAAACCAACGACGTTGCCGGTGATGGCACCACCACCGCCACGGTTCTGGCCCGCGCTATTGTCGTCGAAGGCGTGAAAGCCGTTGCCGCCGGGATGAACCCGATGGATCTCAAACGCGGTATTGACCTTGCCGTTGATACTGTTGTGAAAGACATCAAATCCCGTAGCCGAAAAATCTCCACCAACAGCGAAATCGCCCAAGTCGGCACCATCTCCGCCAACGGCGACGCCGACATTGGCGGCATGATTGCCAAAGCCATGGAAAAAGTGGGCAACGAGGGCGTTATCACGGTGGAAGAGGCGAAATCCTTTGAAACCGAACTCGACGTTGTCGAGGGGATGCAGTTCGATCGCGGCTACCTCTCCCCTTATTTCGTCACCAACGCCGAGAAAATGGTGTGCGAGCTGGAAAACCCGTTCATCCTTATCCATGAGAAAAAGTTGAGCGGCTTACAGGCAATGCTTCCTGTGTTAGAACAAGTTGTGCAGTCCGGCCGTCCGCTGCTGGTCATTGCCGAAGACGTTGAAGGCGAAGCCTTGGCCACCCTCGTGGTGAACAAGCTGCGCGGCGGCCTCAAGGTTGCTGCCGTCAAAGCCCCCGGCTTTGGCGATCGCCGCAAGGCCATGCTGGAAGACCTCGGCATCCTGACGGGTGGCCAGGTGATCAGCGATGATCTCGGCATGAAACTGGAAAACGTCACCATTGCCATGCTCGGCACGGCGAAAAAAGTCCGCATCACCAAAGATGACACCACCGTCATCAACGGCGCGGGCAAAAAAACCGCTATTGATGCCCGCTGCGCCCAGATTCGCGCGCAGATTGAGGACACCACGTCGGACTACGACCGCGAGAAACTGCAAGAACGCCTGGCCAAACTGGCCGGCGGGGTTGCCGTTGTCCGTGTCGGCGGTGCGACGGAAGTGGAAGTGAAAGAAAAACGCGACCGCGTGGACGATGCCCTGAACGCCACCCGCGCTGCGGTGGAAGAAGGCATTGTTGCCGGTGGTGGCCGCGCCTTGCTGTACGCAACTAAGGTTCTGAAAAACCTGAAAGCCAGCACCAACGACCAGCAAGCCGGGATCGACATCGTCCGTCGCGCCCTGCAATCCCCCGTGCGTCAGATTGCCCAGAACTCGGGCTTTGACGGTGCGGTGATTGCCGGCAAACTGCTGGAATCCGATGATGCCAACTACGGCTTCAACGCCCAGACCGGTGAGTACGTGGACATGATCAAGGCCGGGATTATTGACCCGACTAAGGTTGTCCGTTCTGCCCTGCAGGATGCGGCCTCGGTGGCATCCTTGCTCATCACCACGGAAGCCATGATTGCCGACGAGCCAGAGCCGAAAAAGGCTGCTGGCGGCGGCATGCCCGGCGGAATGGGCGGCATGGGCGGCGACATGGATTTCTAATCCACAAGCATCCTTGTTATACGTCAGGAAAGGGCGGGGGAATTTCTCCCGCCTTTTTCTTTACCCGTACAACCCGCCAAACACCCAGCGGAAATACTGCGGCCATGAGGACGGCAAGCGCTCCGACCGGATGGCCAATGCGTACAACCGTTCGTCCAAGGCAAAAGCCGGATTCGTTAACCTTCGGTAATAATCATAGGCCAACACGCACCGCGCGATATCATCAGGGCGATACATCGCGGTTGGCTGTAAATACAGGGGTTGCGACGTTTGCCAGCGCACCGCGTCAAAAGGAACCGTAGAGTTAACAAATTCGTAACGTTTTGATTCCGGAACAAGTATGGCGTTCGCCAGGAAGTCAAACCCTTGCTGCACCACGCTCTGCAACGTCGTGCCGCCGACCTGAAGGGCAATTTCCAGCCACGGCTCCAGCGTATACTGCTGATAATGAAGGGCATCACGCTTGACGTAGTCAATGCTTTCCCCGGCACTCACCGTAGGGCGAGGAATATCGTGCACCAGATCGCTAAACAGCTCCGTCAACGTGCCGTTTCCGCCCACACCGGGGACATTCTCCACGGTAAAAATGCGCGTCTTGTTGGAAGCCGATAAAAACTGAGCACTGGCAACGGTATAGGTGCCGTTATTCCCCTGCGTATTGCCCGTAATCGTAAACGTCACCGTGGCCGGAAAACGGCTCAGGAAATTTCCATTAATATCGAAGCGTTTTGTGACTGAATCCGCGCCTGTCACGGCATAGGCTTGCGGCGTAATGATTGTTACGTTTCCGAACGGAAAATTTTGTGTTGCAAAGCTCTGAATAGTTGAAATTAAAGTAGTATACGATGTGACGAGATTCAAGAGATCGTACACAAAAAGCAATATCTTGTAATGATGCGTGTAGTGGTTGGTGTACAGCAACCGGCCTTCATTGGGGGCGGGGGGAAACGTCCACGCCTCCCGCTCCGCTTTCAGGGCGTTGAGCCAAGCGGTAATCCGGGTTTGCTCTACGGCCGAAAAATCGTTCCACCGGGCTTTGAGCACCCGCAGCAAGCCCTCAAAATTCGTCTCATCAATGGGCTTGCCTGTCGGCTGGTTCTTATCCACCCAGGCCAGACATAACGTCTTAATCTTGCTCAGCACCGCCGCGTCACCGCCGCCGCCGTGCAGCATGGTATAGCGGTAATACTGGCTGAGCACCGGCAGGCGCACCCGCAGCTCGGTAAACCCGGCCCGCGTCGCTTGCACCGCATCAATGCTGGTGTCTGGCTCGCCCTGACTACGCAAGGTCACCACGGCCTTACTGTCCTCGGCCATGTATTGCGTGGCGAATTTTTTCAAACGCTTGCGCTGGACGTTGTGCCAGCTCAAACCAACATTAGAGCCGGGCAGGGCGTTGTACGCCAGCGGCCCGGTATCGGGGGGGAAAACAAGGGGCATAGAATTTTCCTTATTTAAAATAATTATTGTAAAATATATTATTTTATGTTATAAAAATCATATTTAAATGATCGCTCGCCACCAGAGCTTTCAGAAACGATGACAGCGAGGCTTTTTATGTCCATTGATTTGCACCTTCAGGATCCATCAAAATTATTTCAGAAACAAGCAGAATTTTATACAAATAGTCGTCCTCTGCATGACCCAAGAGCAATAAAAGCAGCTTTAAATCAAGCAGCACTCTCCACCAATCCAGTGATATTAGACTTAGGCGGAGGAACAGGGACGTTGTCGGAACATATTGCCAATAATTCCCCCCCCTCCCCCGTACGGATGCATCTTGTTGAGCCGCAGCCTGATATGCGAGAAGAAGGACTAAAGCGTCTGGCGGAAACACCGAACTGTCCTCGTATTGTTGTAGCAAACGGCACTTCTTCTTCTACACCATTTCCTGATCAATATGCCGATGCCATTATAATGGCCAATGCCGCACACTGGTTTTTATCAGATTATGATAACACCCTTGCAGAGTTGGATCGCCTCCTCAAAGCAGAAGGAAAAATCATCATTCTTTACACAATGCTTGATCAAGAAGATGCCTTCACAGCGAAACTTCATGATTTCTTTGCAGATCATTGTGAGGGATACACAACAAAAAGAGGACAGTTTCTAAAGCCCGCAGAGCAAACGCCCACTAGTATTTCAGAACAGTACATTGGACAACATGAACCTGTCCGTTTCACGAGGGAAATACCATATAATTCCCCAGAAGAATTCTTGCATATGTTGCAAACCTATTCTTTTTACCCACACGGTAACAGCACCTTTGAAGGGCAGGCTCGACAATTTTTTGCAGAGCATACAACTGATGGGCAACTGCGAACACAATGGCAAAGCACCGCGCACGTAGGGTGCATTGAGCATGGTCGATATTACCAACATACGCAAGCTTCTGTAAGCGCATTGGTATCATTGCAACATACTATAATGGATCGTTAAGCATTCTCATAGAACCAAGTCCATCTGGGTGGTGCCTACTCCACCACCTTCGGCACCACAAAAAACCCCTGCGCTTTTTCCGGCGCGTTGGCCAAAACCGCCTCGACCTTGCCGCCGTCGGTCACGGCCTCAGGGCGCAGGCGTTGGGTGGCCTGAACAACGCTGCGCAGCGGCTCCACCCCATCGGTGTTCACTTCGCCAAGCTGTTCAATAAAGGCAAGAATGCTGGACATCTCAGCGGCCAGGGTTTCACGCCGCGATTCAGGAACATCCAGCCGCGCCAGACTGGCAACCTTGGCAACTGTTGCAGGGGTAAGGGACATGTGAAAACTATGGCCTAGGGAATACATCTTGTCCAGCGAATCATCCGCACGAACAGCGTACCGCTAGTATGACATTGTTTATACCCTTTTTTATAAAGGATGTAAAGGGAGGGGTCCTTAAGCATTCCCCCGCAGCCGTCCGCCCAATAATGAAACCCCCGCTACTATCTTCTCACTAACGGCTTTAATCGTCGCCTCATCCAGTGTCCGATCCGAGGCTTGGAGTACCACTTCCACCCCTAACGACACCTGCCCAGCCGGAATATCCCCGCCGACAAAGCGATCAAACACAAGGACTTCCCGGCTGAAATCTATACTTGCCTCCCGCACCGCCGCAACCACTTTGGCCGCATCCAGCTTTTCAGGAATAATAAAGGCAAAATCCCGGCGCACGGCCTGATACGGGGAATGATAAAACGACGCCGCAGGCTTCCAGTGTTCCGCCGTATCAAGACGAACTTCCGCCAGTGCGATGGGCACATCAATGTCCGCCGCCGTCAAGATAGCGGGGTGCAGCACCCCAAACGTAGCCAGAACATGTTTATAAGCATCGTGGCGATAGTGACCCGCTTGCCCAGGGTGCAGGTAGGGGGGAAGCTCCTCCCGATCCGGCACTTTCGATTCCAGCGGTTTTCCCACGCTGGCCATAACCTGGTGCAGCAACGCCTGCGCCGCGACGCTATCCACCGCTGTTTTCTTGCCGCGCCAGTGCCGGGGCACTGCGTCCCCCCACAACACGGCAATGGCTCTGGCCTCACCCTGACCATCACCTCTAAAGACCTCACCGATTTCAAAAATCTTGCCGCTAGCCTGACCATACCGCACCGCCTCGGCCACTAAGGGCAGCAAGCTCACCACCATGTTGGGGCGCATCACAGAAAGCTCTGCACTGATGGGGTTTTTCAGGCGCAACGCAGCCACTTTGTCCACCTCACCGCTGGCCTCCACCAGCGCAGGGGCAGCAAAAGACCAACTGACGACTTCAACGCACCCCGCCGCCGCGAACGCCGTCCGCAACCGCTGGGAGAAATCCACTGGTACCGGAGGTATCACAGGCGGCAAGGAAACACTGGGAATCTTAGCATAGCCCTGTAGACGCAGGACGTCCTCCACCAAATCTTCGGCAATCTTTAAATCATGCCGCCAAGAGGGGGGTGTTACCTCAAACACAGCACCCTTTTGCGTCACGGTGCACCCCAACGCCTCAAGGGTCTTGCGCGCCACATCGGAAGAGACAGATAGCCCGCCCAGCGTCGCCACCAGTCCCGGATCAAAGACAATCACAGCGGGTTTGTGGGACGGCACTACGCGAACAATCTGGGGCTTTTTTACCCCAGCGCCCGCGTCCTGCAACTGCCCCAAGGCCTCATCCAGACCCGGTTCCATATCCTGCGCGTCCACGCCGCGCTCAAACCGTTGCCGGGCATCGGTGACAATCCCCAACGCTTGCCCAGCCCTGGCAATATGCCCGGCATCAAACACCGCCGATTCCAGCAGGATAGTCGTTGTCTGTGCACCCACCGCCGTGCTGGCCCCGCCGATAATCCCGGCCAGAGCAATAATTCCCGTGTCATCGCTGATCACAATAGCCCCGGCGGGAAGCGTGTAGGTAGTGCCGTTCAGGGCTATGAGGGCTTCACCGCCCTTGCTAAGATCAAAACGAAGCGCACCTTTAAGCTTATCCTTATCAAAAGCATGCAAAGGCCGCCCGCGACCAAGACAACTAAAATTCGTCACGTCCACGGCCAGCGATCGCAGCGTCACCCCCACCGCCCGCAGGCTGTGGGCGATAAAATCCGGTGTCTTCGCGTCCTTAGGCAAGGAGACTTCCGCAAGGGCCAGACCGATCACCGCATCGGTATTCACGATAACCGGATAATCCGTGCTGGCACTATAGTTGAACGATGGGGCAGGGGAGTCTTTAAAGGTTCCCACCCCGGCGGCGGCCAAATCCCGCGCGATGCCCCGCACGGAAAAGCAGTCGGCCCGGTTGGGGGTCAGGCCGACGCTGAACACGCCGCCCTCAAGACCCAATGCCTGGGCCGCCGGGCTACCCACCACGGCATCGTCGTGCAGTTCAATAATCCCGTCGGTGCTCCACGGTAGTTTTAATTCCTCTGCCGAGCACAGCATTCCGTCGCTTTCCACCCCGCGCACGGGGCGTTTTTCGATGGTGATGCCGCTGCCGGGAATAAACGTGCCCAGCTTAGCAAAAACGGTTTTCAGGCCAGCGCGGGCATTGGATGCGCCGCAGACAATGGTTTTCTGGCCTTCCGCAGTATCCACGGTGCAGACTTGCAGGCGGCTAGCGTTAGGATGAGGGATTGCTTCACGAATGTGAGCAACGGTAAACGGTGACAGTGTGTTTACGTCAACATCCCAGCCCTCAAATTCAAGGCCAAGGCGGGTTAACTCGTTGGAGAAATCCTGCGGCAGCGTTGCTAGGTATCGCTGCACCCACGTTGTACTAATTTTCATACCGCCGCCGCTCCGTAATGTTTGAGCCACGCTAGGTTGCCGCTAAAAAACGTCCGTAAGTCCTTGATACCATGTTTGAGCATCGTCAGGCGTTCCACCCCCATGCCGAAAGCAAAGCCTTGATATTTCTCCGGATCAAGGCCGCATTGCCGGAACACATTGGGGTGGATCATACCGCAGCCGAGAACCTCCAACATCAACCCCTGATAGCCAATATCTACCTCTGCCGAGGGTTCCGTAAACGGAAAGAAACTAGGACGAAAAACAACATGAATATCGGGATTGGCAAAAAAATCCGCCAAAAACCCCTCCAGCGTCCCCTTCAGGTGCCCGAAATGCACGCGGCCTTTTTCCTCCACCACAAAGCCTTCGACTTGATGAAACATTGGCGCATGGGTTTGATCGGAATCGCAGCGGTATACCCGCCCCGGCGCAAGAATCCTTAAACTCCCCTGACCGTTCCATTTTTTTAGTTCTCGCACCTGCACCGTCGAGGTATGGGTGCGCAGCAGGTTGCCGTTCTCCAGATAAAACGTGTCGTGCATCGCCCGCGCCGGGTGATCGGCGGGGAAATTCAGAGCCTCAAAATTGTGAAAGTCGTCCTCAATATCCTGACCCTTGGCCACGGTAAAACCCAGACGGCTAAAGAATGCGGTAATCTCCCGCAAGGTTTGCTGCAAGGGATGGATACTACCAACAGCCAAAGAGGCAGGGGGCAGGGTAATATCCACCTGTTCCCGAACCAATTTTTCCGCCTGTTCCGCCGCCACCAGCGTTTTTTTGCGGGCATCCAACGCCGCCGTAATCTCTTCTTTGAGAAGATTAATCGCAGCCCCAAAAGATTTGCGCTCTGTGGGCGAAAGAGCGCCAAGAGTTTGCAGAAGCGCGGTAATACTGCCTTTTTTTCCCAACAATCCAACGCGTAAATCTTCCATATCCGCGCTTGAGGAGGCAAGAGCAATGGAGGCTAACGCCTCGTTCTTCAAGGTTTCTAAAGAATTCATGCCACACGCTGATAAAGCATCAACCGCCTGCGGGGCAAGCGCGAAAACCGATTGCATCAATATAAAGCATCGCCTATGGTGGCCGCCTTTTCACAAGGAAGGCTTTACCATGACCACCGCTGCGGCACTGAGAGTATTCTATGACAAAGATGCAAAAATAAATGATATTTTAAATAAAAACATCGCCATTATTGGCTACGGCAGCCAAGGCCACGCCCACGCCCAAAACCTAAGGGACAGTGGCGCAAAAAATATCGTCATCGGTCTTCGCCCCGGCTCTGAATCGGCTAAAAAAGCCGAGGCTGCTGGCTTCACGGTACAAGACCCGGCCAAGGCTGCTGCCAACGCCAACGTGGTGATGATCCTTGTTCCCGATGAAAAACAAGAAGAGCTCTACACGCAACACCTGAAAGATAGCCTCCCAAAGGGTGCAGCCCTGTTGTTTGCCCATGGCCTCAACATTCATTTTGGCCTTATCGAAGCCCGTCCTGACCTCGACGTGTTGATGGTAGCACCCAAAGGCCCAGGCCACACCGTTCGCGGCGAATACCAACGCGGCGGCGGGGTTCCCTGTCTTCTTGCCATTCATCAAGATGCCAGCGGCCACGCCCGCGCCCTAGGCCTTGCCTACGCCAGCGCCATCGGCGGCGGCCGCGCCGGCATCATTGAAACCACCTTCAAAGAAGAATGCGAAACCGATTTGTTCGGGGAACAGGCTGTACTCTGCGGCGGTCTTTCTGCCCTGATTAAAGCCGGCTTTGAAACCCTTGTGGAAGCAGGGTACAGCCCGGAAATGGCGTATTTTGAATGCCTGCATGAAGTCAAACTCATCGTTGACCTTATCTATGAAGGTGGCCTTGCCACCATGCGCTATTCCATCTCCAACACCGCCGAGTACGGCGACTACCGTACCGGAGAGCGCATTGTTACCGACCAGACAAAAGCCGAAATGCGCCGGGTGCTGGATGATATTCAATCCGGGCGCTTTGTCCGAGATTGGGTTTTAGAAAACAAGGCTGGTTGCCCATCCTTTAAGGCTACCCGTCGCCGTGAGGCCGCCCATCCTATCGAAGCTGTGGGGCAATCGCTGCGCGCCATGATGCCTTGGCTAAAAGAAAAGCGCCTCGTGGATACCAAGAAAAATTAATTGCCGTATTATCCTAAGGGCATTATCAATGTTTGCAACGCGGGTGTGGTGAAATGGCAGACACGCAAGATTTAGGTTCTTGTGCCGCAAGGCGTGGGGGTTCAAGTCCCTTCACCCGCACCACCGATATATTTTATTTTACAAAGGAAAGTCAGGAATTTTTCCATGCACGTTGAAGTTACAAAAACCGATGGTCTCACTCGTGAAGTAAACCTGCGAGTGCCTAAATCCCGCTGGGATGCTCAGGTTGAGGCTGAACTTAGCCGTATTGCCAAAACTTTGCGCCATGCGGGTTTCCGTCCTGGCAAAGTACCTGTCAATGTCATCCGCCCTCAATATGAAAAACAGGTTCGCAGCGAAGCTTTGCGCAACACTATTAGCCAATCTGTTGATGAGGCTATGCGTCAAATTAACATCAAAATAGCCGGACAACCCGCAATAAAGATTAACTCCACCGGGGAAGAGATTGATTTCACTGTTACCCTAGATATCCTGCCGGAAATACCCGCTATCGATTTTTCCAGCATTACGGCTGAAAAATTTGTAGTGCAACTCCCTGACGATTTAGCAACAAAACGCCTTGAAAATCTTGCCCAGATTTTTAGTAAAGAATTCCCCGCCGCGGCCGATCATGCGGCAACGTGGGGTGATATTGTTGCTGCAGACATTACCATTATGGACGATACTACTAATACTATTATCACAAAAGATGAAAATCTGCGTTGGATTCTGGAAGACTTAGAAAAAAAAGAAGAAGCCGATACCTTATTTTTTGGTCAGAAAGTCGGCTTTACCACTACTGTCCAAAGAGATATTTTTGATATACTTGAACCTGATGTGCTTAAAAACGCAGGAGCTGTTACCACCCACATCACCATCCAAGGCATCCAGCAGATTGAACCCCATCCCATTGATGACAACCTCGCCAAAAAAATAGGCAATGAAACACTGGCCGAGGCCGAAGAATGGATTAAAAAAAGGACATTGGCGGAGTTTGATCCCCCGATTAAAAACAAATTGCGCCTTTCTCTCCTCAATGCCTTAGATATAGCCTATTCTTTTGAATTGCCTCCAAGAATGTTAGCGGATGAGCGCGTCGTCGTCACCCGGCAACTGGAGAAAACGGCCGATGCTCTAACAGATACCGACAAGGAAGAAATTGATACCCTTGCCAAACGACGGATTAAACTGGGGCTTGTACTCGGGCATCTTGGCAATGAGCAAAAAATTACTGTTAGTAATGAGGAACTCAATAAAGCCATCAATGACATTATCGCAAAAAGCCCTCTGAGCGACCGTAAAAACTATCTAGAATTTTTCCGCAACAGCCCCCAAATCGTTGAAAGAATTAGTGCCTCAATTTATGAAGATAAAGTCACGGACTGGTTGCTTGAGAAAATCACCGTCACGGAAAAACCCATTACTATGAATGAGTTTATTGACCTTATCAAAAAAGACGAGGACGATGAGTTTGACGAAGAAGAGCACATCCACGATGAGCATTGCGGGCATTCGCACTGATGGTACCTGAACATTCTGATCATCGCCTCATTAAGGGAAAACTTAATGAGGCACTTTTTCTTGTGCGGGGTATGTTTTCAGATGAGCAGTATAACCACATCAAAGAGGTGCCCCTTGCATTTCTATCAAGCCTTGCGTAGGTTTCCCACCGTTATACAAAGGATACCCGCATGAGCCAGTTTTCCAATACCGCTGCCCCATTTGATGACCGCGATGGTTTTATTTGGGTGGATGGGAAATTTGTTCCGTGGCGGGAAGGAAAGGTGCATATCCTGACCCACGGGTTGCATTATGCCAGCTCGGTGTTTGAGGGTTTGCGGGTGTATGACGGCAAGATTTTCAAACTGAGCGAGCATAGCCAGCGGCTGATTCGTTCGGCGGAACTACTGGATATGAAGATTCCCTATTCAGTGGGGGAGCTTAATGCCGCGACGCTGGCCACGGTGGAAAAGCAGGGCGTGAAGAATGGGTACGTTCGCCCGGTGGCTTGGCGCGGCTCGGAGATGATGGCTATCGCCGCCCAGCGCACCACGATTCATGTGGCTATTGCTTCTTGGGAGACGAAAACCTACTACGCACCAGAGCTGTTGGAGAATGGCATCGCCCTGACTCGTGCCCGCTATTGCCGCCCCGCGCCGACCATGGCTCCGACGGAAAGCAAAGCGGCGGGTTTGTATATGATTTGTACTATCTCGAAGCATGAGGCCGAACGCAAGGGTTTCCAAGATGCCTTAATGCTGGATTACCGGGGTCTAGTGGCCGAAGCGACGGGAGCTAATATTTTTATGGTCATTGACGGCGTGCTGCATACCCCTGTTCCAGATTGTTTTCTCAACGGCATTACCCGCCAGACGGTGATTCAATTAGCGATTGATAACGGGATTAATGTCCTAGAGCGGCACATCCCGCCGGAGGATTTGAGCATCGCCACTGAGGTTTTTCTGACCGGTACAGCGGCGGAACTTACCCCTGTGGGGCGGCTCGATGAGTTGTCGTTTACCCCTAGTACTATTACAAAATTGCTGAGCCAGAAGTACAAGGAACTCACCAAGGCATGAGTGGCCGCCTGTTCGGTACCGATGGCGTGCGCGGTGCGGCCAACCGTTGGCCTATGACACCGGAAGTTGCCTTGAGCCTTGCCAAGGCCGCCGCAAGCCTTTTTTGCACCGATAAAAGCCGCCGCCACACTGTAGTGATTGGCAAGGACACCCGCCTATCGGGGTACTTGCTGGAGCCTGCCCTGACTGCGGGGTTCATCAGCATGGGCATGGACGTGTTGCTCTTGGGACCATTGCCAACCCCGGGGGTGGCGCGATTGGTGCGATCCATGCGTGCCGATTTGGGGGTGATGTTGTCGGCATCGCATAATCCTTTTGCCGATAACGGTATCAAGTTTTTTGCGCCGGATGGGTATAAGCTTTCCGACGCTCTTGAAGATGAAATCGAACGGCGGGCTGGCAGCGATCTATCGGATCATGTTGCCGGTCCGCGAGAGCTTGGCCGGGCACGGCGGATTGATGATGCCTTGGGGCGGTACATTGAGATGGTGAAGACGACGTTGCCTAAGGGCATGCGTCTTGATGGCCTTAAAATTGTCGTTGATTGCGCCCACGGTGCAGCGTACAAGGCGGCACCAACGGCCTTGTGGGAGCTTGGTGCCCACGTCATTCCCTTGAACGTGTCCCCGGACGGCTTTAACATCAACGATCAGTGCGGTAGCACCTACCCCGATGCCATGCGCCGAGCGGTGCTAGAGCATGGGGCGCATCTGGGGATAGCCCTAGATGGCGACGCGGATCGGGTGGTGATTGCCGATGAGCTAGGCCATATTATTGACGGCGATCAAATCTTGGCTTTGATTGCGGCCGATTGGCACGAAAAAGGTATTCTGCAAGGTGACGGAATTGTCAGTACCGTAATGTCCAATCTGGGGCTGGAGCGGTTTTTACAGGCAAAAGGTCTTGTCCTGCATCGCGCCAAGGTTGGCGATCGTTATGTGTTAGAGGAAATGCGCCGCGCTGGCTGCACCATCGGCGGAGAGCAATCCGGGCATATTATTGTCGGCGGCTATGCTACTACTGGCGACGGGCTGGTGGCCAGCTTGCAGATTCTTTCCATCTTGGTGGAAAAAGGCGGCCCACTAAGTAGATTGGCTAGGGCCTTCACCCCCGTGCCGCAGAAGCTGCACAACGTGCGCTGTGACCCTGCGTTGCTTGCAACCCCCGCTGTTACTGCTGCTATTCAAGAAGCCGAAAGTTTATTGCGGCAAAAGGGTCGTTTGCTGGTGCGCCGTTCCGGCACAGAACCGTTGGTGCGAATTATGGCCGAAGCGGAGGATGAGCAGTTGGTGGATGCGGCGATTGCCGTGGTGGCGAGGAGTTTAAAGTATACTGAATGCGTATGAAAACTTACGGTTCGGCGAGCAAACCTAGCGGCGCGCAGCCAACCAGAAGTCTTCAGGTGCGTTCAGTACAGCATCCTTTAATTGCACTGTACCCCAGCACTAAGAGAGCATTGTGGCTCTTGATTGAGAATACGCGACCACAAGGGCACCATGCGCGAACGGCTTGGATGAACAATGATGCTACGTCGGATAGTCAGGCGTCCGTTTGGGGCTGTCCCTAAAAACTTAGTGAACATGTTTTTAAAAAAAACAGGTTGATAATCATAAACGACATCAATGCTGTATGCCCCTTCATTGTCATTTAGGGTGAGACGCGAGCCGCTGAGAATCCCCTCCCCTGGGTTGGGGACAAAGCTGCTATTGCCTAGAGTGCAGGCCCAGACGCGCTGGACGCTGCCGTCGTTGTTGACCCCGGAAATAGCGAAAACAGCGTTGTTTTGCAATTGGTTGACACTTATATCAAAGGGGCTTAGCCCAGCGTTAGCAACGGTAAGCATGTTGCTGATATCGCACGGCCTAGGAAATCCGGATTGCCCCATCATAGAAGCCAAGGTATGGGCGGCGCGGCTGACTTTTTGATTAATCAAAAGATATCGACCAATTTCAAAAACTCCAAAGATGAGTGCAAAAAATATTGGCAACAAAAGTGCCAATTCAACGGCCTGAAGGCCACGACAATCGCGCCACAAACGATTAATAGGGTTGATTTTTGCCAAGGGTGCTAGTGCTCATATCAAGGTACCCTGCCGTCATACCACCACCAGCACCACCCATCAAGGACAACAATGACCCCAAAGGCGTAAAAAATTGATGGCGATAGCGTAATTGGTACAGCACTAACGCATCAGGGGTAGAAGCTGAGGTTCCATCAGAAGAAGGGCAGCCGCTCGAATTGGTTTTTTGTGCCTTGGCTAGATTTTCAGGGTTGCTGAACGCTACAACGCAGACGCAGTTACTGACGCAACCGGACTCGACGACAGTATCCACCGTAATGAAACCAAAAGAGCTATTCTTGATGGTTTGCTGGATTTGGCTGTTAGTGATTGCACCAAGGGCTACCTTACGCCTAAGATCGTTAATTGCATTTTCAGCGGCGAATGTTTTTAGAATAATAACAGATACTTCTATAACGCCAAAAAGCACAACAAAAAACAGCGGGGCCAGCAATGCAAACTCCAGCATCGTTGCGCCACAGCGTCCTCTAAACAAACGTTGCAACAGTGCACAGAACATCATCTTGCCTCTCTAAGGTAATGGTGTTAGGTAACTATCGTTACTATTTCTTTATACTAAGGTGATAACACGATGCTACCTATGCGAACAATAATTATTGTTTTTTCGGCTTCTTTTTTGTTAGCGGCTTGTGCTGGTGATGGTACTGTCGAGGAACTCGATCGCGGTTCATTAATTCGTGAGGGTGATATCAAGCTAGCGGCGGGTGATGCCACGGCGGCCAGTGCGTTTTATGAAGAAGCTCTTAAACGTAATCCCCAAGATGCCCAAGCTAGGGCAAAGCTGGGGGATAGCAAGTTAGCCTTAGGGCAAGCGCAAGCGGCGGTGGCACAATACCGTCAGGCTGTTGAATCCAGTCCTAGCTCGCGTGAGGTATTGGTAGGGTATGGGCGTACGGCTCTCAAAGCCAACGATCCCGATGCGGCGATTGATGCTTTTCAGCGGGCAGTATTGGTAGAACCCACACCCCAGAATTATGCCTCTTTAGGCGCAGCCTACGATCTTAAAGGTGATCACAAAAATGCTCAGACAGCCTATCGGCAAGGGCTTCGGTTAGCCCCACAAAATCTCAACTTACGCAACAACATGGGGCTGTCCTTAGCCCTTGGTGGCGACATTGAAGCCGGGGTGAACGTCTTGCAAAGCGTGGTGATTGAGCCAAACGCAACAGCTCAGCATCGGAGTAATCTGGCTTTAGTTTATGGTCTTGCCGGGCGGGAAAACCCGGCAAAAAGATTGCTGGAGCGCGATTTAACCCCGGCTCAAGTCTCGCGTAATTTGGAGATATACCGCAAGATGCGCGGCTATAATAAACGTAGCCTGCGGGAAGCTATTTTGGTGGACAACCCCGATAAGCTGGCACAGCCCGGGGCGCAGTAAGCTGTTGCCACAGGCTCAGTCTGGTTCCCTCCCCCGCTTGTGGGGGAGGGTTAGGGTAGGGGGACTTTAATATTTTTACCTAAAATATTAAATCACAAGGATTTTAATAATGGATGCGACAATATCTCCCCATATAACAACATTTCTCATAGTGCTCACAGCGATCGTCGTTCTCTTTCTTATTTTTCGTGAGTTAGTTTGTTGGTATTGGAAAATTAATAAAATTTCCAATCTTCTCGAAGAGATTAGAGATGAATTAAAAAATAAAAATAACTCTGGCCCATTCAACCTCTTTTTGCAGGGCGAGAAGAATAAGCCGCAAACTTCAACAACTTCACAATAGTAATGAGAAGGGGTGGTAAGGTTAACTCATGACCTCTTTTCCTCTCCTTGATTTTGCACCCTTGTTGCTGGAGGGGCTTGGCTGGACGGTGCTGTTAGCCTTAGCCTCGGCCTGTGGTGCTTTGGTTATGGGCGCGTTGTTGTTACTATTGCATCGGTCAGGGGTTCGTGCTTTGCAACGGCTTGCTGTTGCTTATGGCGTTGTTTTTCGGAGCGTGCCGGAACTCATCGTATTATTGGCCCTGTATTTTGGCGGCAGTGTTGTAATAAACGGTATTACTGACTTATTAGGGCTTAAACCCGTGGCGTTTTCGCCGTTTGTTGTGGGTGTTGTTGGCCTCTCCCTGTCGTTTGGAGCTTTTGTGGGGGAGGTATTGCGGGGTACGTGGGCACAAATTCCGGCGGGGGATATTGATGCGGGGCGATCTCTCGGTATGGGGCGGTGGCTGCGGGTACGACGGCTGATGTTACCACAGATAGTGCGCTTGGCACTGCCTGGACTGGGGAACTTATTTTTGGTTTTGTTGAAAGACACGGCTTTAGTATCGGTGATCAGTGTACCAGAGCTGATGCGTCAGACCCAAGTGGCCGTAGGCACAACAGGGATGCCTTTTGTATTTTACTTCGCTGCGGCAGGTTTGTATCTCATTGTAACATTGTTGAGCACCGCCGTGTTGCGACGCGGGGAAGCTTGGGCGAGGCGCGGTTATGCTTGAATGGGGCGCGCGCTATGGCGGGATGCTGCTGACGGGGGTATCACTGACGGTGCAGCTTGTATTTCTGGCGGCGGTGCTGGGATCGGTAATTGGCCTAGGCGTTGGTACGTTTCGTGGTGGACGCAGTATGTTTTTACAGCGTTTTACCGCTGGGTACATTTTCTTTTTTCGCGGCACGCCTTTACTGGTGCAGTTGTTTTTGATTTATTATGGCTTGGCTCAATGGCAGTGGTTGCACGGGACAATGGCATGGCGCGGGTTTTTGGATAGCCCTTTCTGGTGCGCGGTGTTGGCTCTTGGCCTGAATGCGGGTGCGTATCTGGGGGCGGCCTTGCGCGGGGTTATTAATCAGGTTCCCCAAGGAGATATCGAGGCCGCTAAAAGCCTTGGTATGGCTAGAGCTGTGCGCTTTCGCCGGATTGTTTTGGCTCAGGCTTTACCCCGATTATTACCGCAATTAGGGAATGAGATGATTATTCTGGTCAAGGCCAGCGCGTTGGCTAGTACCGTGACACTGATGGAGCTTACGGGTGTGACCCGTACCCTTGTTGCCAAGACGTATCAGCCACTACCATTTTATCTAGCCGCAGCAGTTTTATACCTTTTTTTATGCGGACTATTAAGCGCGGCTTTCCGGACAGCGGAACGACGTATCCAAGTCTATCCTTATGCCTGAACACGCAACGGTGGTCTGGCTACCTAGGGGTGGCCTGTTGATTCGCGGCAGACCTGGCAGTGGGAAGTCCTTCCTTGCCCGCTGCTTGATTCAGAGCTACGGCGGGATGCTGGTGGCAGATGATCAGGTGGAGTTGTCCATTGAGGGCGGCCTTGTGGTGGCCCGGCCCCCGGCGGCGCTGGCCGGGCTGCTCGAGGTGCGCGGAGCGGGGATCGTCCGCCTTCCTTGGCGGCGACAGGCAATTGTTAGTTTTATCATTATCCTTGGCGAGGCGGATCCCCTACCGGAAGGGGAAATTACCCACGTTGCCGGGGTGCCTCTGCCTAGTATTCGCCTGCCGGAGCGGCAGGCAGGAGAGAACGGGTTTTACTGGACTGGAAGCGTCTGGCACTATACTCCTTGCACATGAAGAATGTGCAAGGGCTTCGCTCAAGTGCCGCGCGGGCTGTACCGCTCGCAAGATTGAGAGGAGAAGTTTGGATGTGCGAGCGGTATAGCATTGAAAAAAATATCAATTTCCGGAAGTCTTCATCTGCATTCAGTAAAACAAAAACCCCTTGCTTTCACCCTGCCGCGCCGCTACAAGCCTATTATCTCTCACACAGGTGGCTTTTCTGTGCGGTTTTTCCGTGTCAGCCTGTGGCGGTTTTAACAGGAAAGGAAACTGAGATTATGGCTGTCCCGCATTTTAGCCTGCGGCAACTTGTCAACGCGGGGGTGCACTTTGGGCACACGACCCGGCGTTGGAATCCCCGGATGAAACCGTATTTATACGGCTCCCGCAATGGGGTGCATATCCTTGATTTGGAACAAACAGTGCCATTGTTGCATCAGGCATTGGTTGTTATTCACAACACCGTCGCCAAAGGCGGTCGGGTGTTGTTTGTGGCCAGCAAGCGTCAAGCTGCCGATGTGATTGCTGAAACAGCACGCAAATGTGGCCAGCATTTTGTCAACCACCGCTGGCTGGGCGGGATGCTTACTAACTGGAAGACTGTTTCTAACTCGCTCAAGACACTTAAAGAAATTGACGAGAAGCTTAGCAACCCAATGGAGGGTCTCACCAAGAAAGAGCAAATCATGCTTACCCGTCGCCGGGACAAGCTGGAGCAGGTTTTGGGCGGTATCAAAGACATGGGTGGCCAACCAGATTTGGTGGTGATTATTGATACCAATAAAGAAGCAATTGCCATTGAAGAAGCCAACGTTTTGAAAATACCCGTGATTGCTGTTCTTGATAGCAACTGCGATCCCGAAGGTATCCGTTACCCTATTCCGGGGAATGATGATGCGCGCCGGGCTATTGAGCTTTATTGTGATCTTTTTGTTGCGGCTGCCCTAGGCGGAATGCAAGAAGCGATGGTGGCTAGTGGCGTTGATTTAGGCGCGCTGGAAAATCTACCTGCTGCTGACCAAGTAAATAATGAAGGAGCTGCTGCATGAGTGTCGTGATTTCAGCCGCCCAAGTGCGCGACTTGCGTGAAAAAACTGGTGCCGGTATGCTGGATTGCAAAAAGGCTTTGGAAGAAGCCAAGGGTGATCTAGAAGCGGCAGTAGACTGGTTGCGGAAAAAAGGATTATCCGCAGCGGCGAAAAAGGCTGGCCGCGTGGCCGCCGAAGGATTAGTTGCCGTTGTTACGGCGGCGACCAGTGGTCTGGTCTTGGAAGTAAATGCTGAAACTGACTTCGTGGCTCGGAATGAGCAGTTTCAGGGTTTTTGCCGGGAAACGGCTCAAGCTGGCCTCGATAAAAACACCGGGGATATTGAAGCGCTGAAAACACTGGCCTTGGCTGGGGGTAAGACGGTGATCGATACTTTGACTGGCTTGGTGGCGACGATTGGCGAGAACATGAGCCTGCGCCGCGTAACGAGATTGTCTGTTAATCAAGGCGTTGTTGTTGGGTATGTGCACAATGATGTTGCGCCCGGCCTCGGCAAAATTGGTGTCTTGGTGGCGTTGGAGTCGTCGGCGGCTACCGATAAATTAAACGAGCTGGGTAAAAACATTGCCCTTCACGTTGCCGCCACTGCGCCCCAAGCCTTGGATATTTCCAGTGTTGATCCCCAAGCCCTAGAGCGTGAACGTAACGTGCTGGCCGAACAGGCGCGTGCTTCCGGAAAACCTGAAGAGATCATTAGCAAAATGGTGGATGGCCGGGTGCGTAAATACTATGAGGAAGTTGTTCTTCTGGAACAGCCGTACGTCCGCGACGATAAACTCACCATCCGCGCCCTTGTAGAACAGCAAGGCAAGACCCTAGGTAGCTCCATAAAAGTCGCCGGTTTTGCTCGCTTTTTCTTAGGTGAAGGCATCGAGAAAGAAAGTAAGGACTTCGCCGCCGAAGTGGCGCAGCAGTTGGCCGGGTAATTTTGCCGGTGGCCGCTGCTTCTCAGGATGCCCGTACGGCACGCCTTGCGGCGGCGTTGCGGGTCAACTTGCGTAAACGCAAAGAGAGTGAGTTGGGAGTAGTGAGTAATGAGTGGTCTGCTGCTTTCCCTAGTTTGAATAATGCCTTGAAACAAGAAAGCGAAAACACCACTCACCACTCACCACTCACTACTCACCACTCATGATTCTCCCCGATCACGCTATCCGCCGCCTCGCCCAGGCCGGGATGATTGAACCGTTTGTTGAGGCTCAGCGCCGCGACGGGGTGATTAGTTATGGCCTGTCGTCTTATGGCTACGACGCTAGGGTGGCTGATGCCTTTAAGATTTTTACTAACGTCGATTCCGTCACTATTGATCCAAAATCTTTTTCCGCTCAAAGCTTTGTTGATCGCAACACCGATGTGTGCATCATCCCGCCCAACAGCTTTGCCCTTGCCCGCACAGTGGAGTATTTCCGTATTCCTCGTGATGTATTGGTGATTTGTCTTGGTAAATCAACCTATGCCCGATGCGGGATTATTGTGAACGTCACGCCGTTGGAACCCGAATGGGAAGGCCATGTGACGATTGAAATTTCCAACACCACCCCTCTGCCCGCAAAAATTTACGCCAATGAGGGAATTTGCCAGTTTTTATTCCTGCAAGGCTCCAGCGCGCCCGAAGTCTCCTACAAGGATCGCGGTGGTAAATACATGGGGCAGCAGGGCGTGACGTTGCCTAGGCTGTAATTTTTCTTATACCCTTGCACATTCTTCATGTGCAGGAGTATATTGAACGCAAAGCGGTATTAGTACGCTGCGCGCCGCTCGGTTCGCTCGCCGAACCGGAAGTCTTCATCTGCATTCAGTACATCAACCGCGCCGCCTCCACCTTTCGCAGTTGATCCCGCAGGCTAGCCGCCCGTTCAAAATCAAGCTCCTCCGCCGCTTTGAGCATTTCCTTTTCGAGTTTCTTTACGTCAACCTCAAACATTTCCGGATCGGGTAGAACCACATCGGTCGTGCTCATTGTCTCGGCAATGGCCTTGCGGATGCCTTGGGGGGTGATGCCGTGCTCTTTGTTGTAGGCGGCCTGTTTCGCCCGGCGACGGTCGGTCTCATCCAACGCTGCCCGCATGGATTTGGTCATGCGATCGGCGTAGAGAATCACCCGGCCATCAATGTTTCGCGCCGCCCGGCCAATAGTTTGGATGAGAGCCGTGCGGCTACGCAAATAACCCTCTTTATCGGCATCCAGAATCGCCACTAGGGCGCATTCCGGGATATCCAGTCCTTCACGCAGAAGGTTAATTCCCACAAGAATATCAATCACCCCAAGGCGCAGATCGCGGATAATCTCAATGCGCTCCATCGTGTCCACATCGCTGTGGACATAGCGAACTTTCATCCCGGCTTCGATGAGGTATTCCGTCAACGCCTCGGCCATTTTCTTGGTCAGGGTGGTTATCAGCACCCGCCATCCGGCCTCGATGACTGCCCGGCATTCCGCCATCAAATCATCTACTTGATTCAGGGTCTGGCGAATAGAATACGGGGGGTCAAGCAGGCCGGTGGGGCGCACCACCTGTTCAATGACTTCACCCCCGGCGCGCTCGATCTCCCAGTCATTGGGGGTGGCCGAGACATGAATGCTTTGGGGCCTGAAGGCATCCCACTCCTCAAACTTCAGCGGCCGATTGTCCATACAAGACGGCAGGCGAAAACCATGCTCGGCCAACGTCATTTTCCGCGATCGGTCGCCCTTGTACATCGCCCCGATCTGGGGCACCGTGACGTGGCTTTCATCAAGGATGAGCAAGGCGTCTTTCGGCAGGTATTGAAACAGGGTCGGCGGCGGCTCCCCCGGCTTATTGCCCGATAAATACCGCGAATAGTTTTCAATCCCGGCGCAGGTGCCGGTGCTCTCTAACATCTCCAGATCAAAGCTGGTGCGTTGTTCAAGCCGCTGAGCCTCCAGCAATTTATCCTGTTGCCGCAGCTCCGCTAAACGAACCTGCAGGTCAATCTTAATCTGAGCAATGGCCTGGCGCAGGGTCGGCCCCGGCGTAACGTAGTGCGAGTTTGGGAAAATCCGAATCTCTTTGAGCTTCGCCAGCCGCTCACCCGTCAGAGGGTCAAACTCTACAATATCCTCCAGCGTGTCGCCAAAGAACGACAAACGCCAAGCGCGATCCTCAAAGTGTGCGGGGAATAGCTCCAAGGTATCGCCATTGATGCGAAAACAGCCGCGTTCAAATCCTATCTGGTTACGCTTATATTGCTGCGTCACTAGTTGGTTCGTGAGGTCTTTGATCTTGAGGCGCTGCCCCGCCGACACCTCCACAGACATCTCCAGATAACTCTCCGCGCTGCCAAGACCGTAAATGCACGAAACAGAAGCAACAATAATCGCATCGCGGCGTTCCATCAGGGCGCGAGTGGCGCTGTGGCGCATCTGGTCAATCTGCTCGTTAATCGTTGATTCTTTTTCAATATAGGTATCCGTGCGAGGCACATATGCCTCAGGCTGATAGTAATCATAGTAAGAAACAAAATATTCCACCGCGTTGTCGGGGAAAAACGCCTTCATTTCGCTATACAACTGCGCCGCTAGGGTCTTGTTAGGCGCCATAATCAAAGCCGGACGACCCAACGTCGCAATAACATGAGCCACGGTAAACGTTTTGCCCGAACCTGTTACACCCAAGAGTACTTGATCCTGCTTGCCGGCCTGTAGCCCATGAATCAATGCCGCAATCGCCGCCGGCTGATCCCCCGCCGGGGCAAAGGGTGCGGTGAGGTTAAATGACTTATACACTAAAAAAATGTACACCATCCAGGGTGCCTCGACAATTCTCGTCTTTGGCTGTCGTCTTTTGGCCTTCAAACCGCTGAATAATTTATAAAAATCATCTCTATTAACCCATTTATGGGGATGAGTGGGAAGCGCCCGGATTAGCCCTCCTCCCCTGCGTCGCTGGGGAGGAGGGGAGCCTGTTAGCGCTCCCTCGCTGCTTCTTTTAAGCCCCGCTCAATCGGGGAAAGAATATAACTAATAATTCGCCGCTTATCGGTTTTGACTTCGGCAACTACGGTCATGCCGGGGGTGATACGAATGCTTTTATCTTCTAGAAGCGGGCTGTCTGCGTTCAGTGTGACCCACACCTGAAAGAGGGGGCCGAGTTTCTCATCCAGCACAGCATCGCCGGAAATCTCCCGTACCTCACCGTTTAGGATGCCGTATTTCGTGAACGAATAGGCATCCACCTTAACCTGTACCGGCATCCCCGCCTCGATACCGCCGCGATCCTTGTTAAGGACGCGCACGAGTGCCTCCAGCGCACCATCGCTGGGCACAATACGCATAATTTCTTCGGCAGGTTGAACCACACCGCCAACGGTGTTGATTTTTAGATTTTGCACAGTGCCGTCTTCCGGGGCGGTGATAGTACGCTTGCCAGAGCGATCTTTGGCCTTAATGAGTTCTTGGCGCAGATTGTTGTACCGCTGCTGCGCTTCGGAAAGTTCATTAAAGCGGGTTTTGAGGTACTCGCCGAGAGCTTGTTCGCGTTGCTGAGTAGCATTGGCGATGGTGGCGGCAATTTCATTAAGACGGGAACGGTTGGCGTTTAAATCTTGCTGGGCATTGACGAGTTCTTGTTGTACTTGCAGGGCTTGGGTTCGTGGCGAAAGACCCCGCGCTGCAAGAGAAGAAAGCCCATCGGCGCGTTCCTTGATCAAGGGGATGGTTTGCTCCAGCTTGCGAATTTCGGCTCTAATGGTTTGTTGTTGAGCCTCGTTAGTACGAATGCTGGCATCAAAGGAAGACAGACGCGATCGGTGCTCCTGCACAGTCGCCCGCAGCAGTTGTTTTTGAGTGGCAATAAGAGCCACCGGCGCGTTGATGGGGGGAACAAAAGCAGCTTCAGAATTATCCGGGTTGTCGGCCAAGGCGCGCAACCGGGTAACGTCCAAGGCGGCCTGCATCAGGGCTTCACCAACTTTTTTTGTTTCTGCCTGGGTTTCCGTGGGGTCAAGTTCTACGAGGATATCCCCGGCTTTAATGGATTGACCTTCACGCACATGAATTTTACTGATTTTGGCCACTTCCAAACTTTGAATAATACGGGTATTGCCAAAGGCAATAATTTGTCCCTGTCCTGTAACAACGACATCGGTAAAACCCAAAATAGACCACACGAGAGCAACGGTAAACAATGCCAAAATAAGCCACGCCGTGAGCCTGGCCGTGGGTGACGGCGGGGTTTCCATGACTTCCAGCGCGGCGGGAAGGAACTCCAATTCATGGCGAGAGCGTTTGAGGTGCAGCTTATCGGCCTCTTCCTGCACCGAATGTTTCCAAACCTCTTTAGCCTTAACCAAGCGCATCAGGAACACCGAATCGGCGGCTTTTTCCTTAAAGACGGTGAGCATGCCCATGCGCGTTACTCCCGTAACTGCGATTTATAGAGCTTGGCGTAACGACCACCTTTTCGCAAGAGTTCATCATGGGTACCATCTTCAACAATAACGCCTTTCTCAATGGTAACAATACGGTGGGCATCGCGGACGGTGGACAGACGGTGGGCAATAATGAATACGGTGCGCCCTTGGCAAATATGCTTCATGTTGTCTTGGATAATTCTTTCTGATTCATAATCTAAAGCTGACGTTGCTTCATCAAAAATAAGAATACTGGGATTATTGACCAGAGCGCGGGCCATGGCGATACGCTGACGCTGTCCGCCGGAAAGGTTTCCGCCACGTTCATCGAGAACGGTATCATAGCCTTGGGGAAGTTCCAGAATAAAATCATGTGCCCCAACCAAGCGAGCGGCGTTGATAACCCGCTCTACATCCATCGCCGGATCGGTAAGGGCGATATTTTCCCGGACAGTGCGGCTGAACAAAAAGTTTTCTTGCAGCACAACACCCACTTGACGACGAAGCCAAGCCGGATCAACCATGGCTAAATCCACACCGTCCACCATGACTCGCCCGGATTCAGGGACATACATCCGTTGTACCAGCTTCGTAAAAGTGCTTTTCCCCGATCCCGAAGGACCAACAATACCGATGGTCTGGCCAGGGGCTACGTCGAGGCTGACGTTCTTGAGGACTTCCGGACCATCGTGGGCATAACGAAACACCACCCGTTCAAATGTCACCCGTCCTTGAATAGTGGGCAGGCGTACGGCACTGGCGGCGGCTGTAGGCTCCGCCGGAGCGTTGAGGACATCGCCGAGGCGTTCAATGGAAATACGAACTTGTTGAAAATCTTGCCATAGTTGCGCCAGCCGCAAAATAGGGCCGGACGTGCGGCCTTGCAGCATGTTAAACGCCACCAACTGACCCACAGAAATTTCATTATCAATGACCAGCGTCGCCCCTACCCAAAGCAGCAAGGCCGTAGAAAGTTTGTTCACGAGGCCGATAAGCTGCTGCCCCCAGTTGCCCACCATGTTGGCGCGAAACCCGGCACTGACGTACCCAGCCAGTTGTTCTTCCCAGCGGCGGCAAGCCTGAGGTTCAATGGCCATGGCCTTGGTGGTTTCCACACCAGAGACGGTCTCAACAAGAAAAGACTGGTTTTCCGCGCTGCGGTAAAATTTCTCATCCAGACGCTGGCGCAACACCGGGGTAAAAAGTACTGAAATAAGGATATAAATGGGTATCGTCAAAAAAGAGATGAGGGTGAGAAGGGGGCTGTACAAAAACATCACCGCAAAGAACACAATGGTAAAAATAAAATCGAGGAAAACAGTGATGGCGTTGCCTGTGATAAAGCTGCGGATGTTCTCAAGCTCCCGCACCCGGGCGACGGTTTGCCCAATCTTGCGCACAGCAAAATAGCGCAGCGGCAGGTTGGTGAGGTGTTTGAACAACCGCGCGCCAAGCTCTACGTCTATACGGCTCGTTGTATGACTAAAGACATAGGTTCGCAGGCCGGTGAGGATAACCTCAAAAATAGAGATGGCCACCAACCCCACCACAAGGACGTTGAGGGTGGTCATGCTATGGTGCACCAGCACCTTGTCAATAACCACCTGGAAAAATAACGGTGACACTAGGCCAAAAAGCTGGAGAAAAAAGGAGATAATCAACACCTCCGAGAGCAGCTTGCGGTAGCGGTAAATCACCGGAATGAACCAGGTGAAATCGAACTTCCGTGCTTCGCCGGCTATCTTGGCCCGGCTGGTGAGGAGGATCAGCTTGCCGTCCCAGGCGTTGAGCAGTTGTTCCTTGCTGATAACCTCAGGCTGCAGCTTGCGGGCATCGTGGATAAGAACCTTATCCGGCGCCACTTTAGCCAGAATAATAAAATCGCCATTGGTCAGCCGGGCAATGGCCGGGAGTTCCAAGTTGGGCAGGCGATCCCATTTCGTCTGCACATAACGCGCCTTGAGGCTCAAATCCTTTGCCAAGCGCAAAAGTCCGGTAATATTGAGAAATTCCGATCCAAACCCCGACACATGGCGCATATTGTCCACATCCGCCGTCACGCCGAGGAACTTGGCCATCAGGGCCAGACACGCCACCCCGGTATCAACAGGCCGCTGCGCCCGCAACGCGGCATCGTCCGCCCGCGCCTGATCCGGGTGGTAGGGATGCTCAACAACGCCGGGCGGAGGAGGGGGATTGGTCATTCGCTTTTTTTCATTGCTCCCTGAACACTACCTTAAGATTTCTAATTGGTAAAGATTGAGAAAGTGTGTGAGAAAGTGTGTTGGGGGATATACCGATCGCACATGAAGATTTCCGCACCATGCTTGCGAGCGATACACCCGCGCGGCGCATGAGCCAATACATCACCCCCTAGGCCGACAAAAAAACTGGTACATCGCCCGGAACGTATCCGGAAAACGCTGCTCGTATTCCTCCCAGCACTCAAGGTTGGTTGCGGCGGGATCATTCGGGAAATGCTGGTGGTAGTCGGTGAGGATGGGCTTGTGGTTGTAGAAAACGAAACCAAGAAACTCCAGGCTAAGGGTTTCCAGAGCGGCTTTTAATTTGGGAATCGTAAAGCGATGCTCCTGCACGTGGAACAGCAAATCACGGCACATGGACATGGTGAAAAAATCCTGAAAACCCATGACGTTGGTGCATGGGTGATCCTTGGGCAGGGCGGCCATGGCAAGACGCGCGGCGCGGATGCCATCCGGCGTGCTGGGGAAGCCATGCTCGGCAATAAACGCCCGGCCCGCGACCACGCCCTGCCGGGCACGCTCACTGTACAAGGCAATATTCATAAAGCCGGTAGGGGCAAGGAGTTGCCGCAGCACCTGCCACCCCACCATGGGATCGTCCATGTGGTGCAGCACGCCGGAACACTCAATCAGATCAAACTCCCCGCCGAGGCCTTCTTTTAATTTGAGAATATCCCCTTGCAAAAATTGAATGTTACGGATGTTGCGCTCTTTTTGTTTACGCAGGGCGTAGGCGAGGCTGGCGCGGCTTAAATCCACGGCCACCACCTCGGCGTGGGGGTGTATCTCTGCCGCCATGATGGCCTGACGGCCTGTACCGCAGCCGGCAATAAGAATTCTGGGCTTTTGTTTTTCATTAAGGCCTTGGGCGGGCATCCATGGGAACATCAGGCGCAGGCGATCGTTGATGGTCATTGGCTGAGAACGCCCCACGTCGTGCCAACGAGGATAGGGGTTTTCCTCATACTGGTTTTGCACGAGGCGAGAGACATCGTTGGCCACGGTGTGGAGGGAAGAGATGCTAGGCTTCAGGCCTGCCTCAATCTGCGGCTCAATGACCTGTTCTTGTACCAGGGCGTTAAAAGTCCGGTTGATGGTTTTCTTTTTGGCTTCTTTGATGAGGCGCGTTGCTATCGCCAAACTGTCAAGCGGGCGGTAGGCAGCGTAAACCGCCACCAGACGGGCATCCAGCGGCCTGTCCGTGGGCCAGGTATCAAGGCGTTGTTTTAAAGCCTCTATCTCTTCTGTTTCCGTGGCCGTTTCTGTATAAATATACTCATTCATGGCGCATTGCTGAGCAAGGCCAAGACAAAAAGCACTGCTATCTTCGGGCATTTTTTCCCCCGCGGCGGCCGCTTTGAGCAGCGCGGCACGAATGGGGGTTAGCAGGGTTTCATACGCGCTGGATGCCAACAGCACGCCCTGCAAAGCCTGAATAAACAAGGGACGACTGATAAAATTCTTGAACGTATCGCTGTGAATATCAACAGGGTTGCCTTTATCAATAGCCTGAAAAAGCTCTTCCACTTCGGGGAACAGCGGCAACACCATGTTGAGAACTTGGAACAACCGCACTTGATCCAATCGGGGCATGGACAGAGCCAAGCTCAAATGCAAATCCATGGAGGCTGGCAGGCCATGAAAACGGAACTCCCCCAAGGCGTGGAGGTATTTGTTCCACAAATCCACGTTTTGGGGTTCAAGGCGCAGGGCTTGGTGAAAGTGTTTCAGGGTGTTTTCAAAATCGCCTTTCTTGGCCGCACTCCAGCCTTTACCGCCGAGAATCCAAGCAGTGCCGGGGGCGATAGCTTCGGCCTTGTCCAAGACGCTTTCTGCCTGGGCATAGCGTGGGTTACTGCCGTACAGCAGATGCTCAGAGAGTTTTTGAAAAACATTAATATTTTCTGGACTATGTCCAGCAGGGCGTTCGATGAACGTCCACAACAGTTGTTCAGCTCTGGCGTCATCCCCAAGGCTGCCGAGAACTTCCATAGCCCGCAGGGTGGGTTCGGCAACGCTTGGGGCTAGCGTGATAGCATGCTCAAAAAGACTCAAGGCTTCGTGATGATTACCCAAAGCCATTGCAATAAGGCCAAGATTATAGGGCGGTTGCCACCAGTCGGCGTAGTGCTCCCGCAAATGCTCATACAGCGGTTTGGCCTGAGCCAGATTGTTGCTTTCCAGATAAATATTCGCCAAGTGGAGGAGGTGCTGGGGGTTCTGGGTCTGCTCAAATAAAGTCTGGGCGTAGGTAATGGCCTCGCCAATATTCCCGCCGCGCTGGCACACATGGGCGGCAAAGCCGAGGTAATCGGTCTTTTCGGGGTTCTGGGCAATGGCCTTGGCAATATAGTTGGCAGCATCATGGAGCAAGCCGCGATTGAACGCCAACTGGCCGCGAAAAAACCACACGTCGGGGTTATTGGGCATGGCATTGAGCACCCGCAGGCATAGGGCATCAGCCTCATGCCATTTTTCTTTTTCTGCTAAGCGCAGGGCTTCATGCACCGTTTTTTCAATACCCTCGGCAGTGTTTGTATGCAATTTTTGTTGCGCGATAGAGCGGCGGTGGTTGCGGTTCATGAATTACTTTCCCTTCGTCTGGGAAGGGTAAAGCAGGGGATGGTTAAGAATATCCTAAAAGATTTGACGTGCCGCCAACGCCGTGGAAACAGTCCCCTCATCAAGATAATCTAGCTCCCCGCCCATGGGGATGCCAAAGGCCAAGCGGGTGATTTTAATCCCCAGCGGTGCAAGTTTTTCCGCCGTATAGAAGGCCGTGGTTTGCCCCTCCACCGTGCCGTTAAAGGCGAGGATGACTTCGGTAGCACTGAGCTTTTGCACCCGTTCCAGCAGCGGATCAAAGCGTAACTGTTCTGGGGTCACGCCGTCTAGGGCGGATAATAATCCGCCGAGAACGTGATAGCGTCCGCGAAAACTATGGCTGCGTTCCAATGCCCATAAATCACCAACCGTTGCCACTACGCATATCTGGTGGTCATCGCGTTTTGGATCTGTACACAAGGAGCAAGGATCAAGGGCATCCAAGTTGCCACACTGCCTACATTCCTTTATCTGAGAGGCGGCATTATCCAAAGCGTCTAGCAATGGGTATAGTACGATTTCTTTGCGTTGCAGTAAATGCAGGGCTAAACGCCGCGCCGACCGAGTGCCCACACCGGGAAGCTTGCCCAGCATTTTGAGCAGTGCCGGCAAGGGATTGTTATCTTGTTGAGACACAAAAGGCTTTCGCAACGCAAGGTTCAACCAGTTAGAGTTTAAAACCTGGGGGCATAGGCAGACCAGCGGTAAGACTGGCCATTTTCTCACCAGCCGCTGTTTCGGCCTTCTCCTGAGCGTCTCGGCACGCGGCGACAATAAGGTCTTCCAAAACCTCTTTATCGTCGGGGGTAATCAGGGACGGATCAATCTGCACCCGGCGCACTTGCAGCTTGCCGTTGACGGTAATCTTGACCATGCCGCCGCCGGCCTGGCCCTGGGTTTCGGTTTTGGCGAGGTCTTCCTGCGCTTGCAGCATTTTTTGCTGCATCGCCTGGGCTTGCTTGAGGAGTTGTTGCATCTGGTTGCTCATGGGGGGGATTCTTGCGGGTTTTTGACGGTCTGCCAAGGGAAAATTCTATATCAACCCCATAGCAAATTTTTTATTCCCTTTTACAATGCCTTTTAATGTTTCTTCGCACTGCCTATACCACCGCCCATGCACCCTTGGTCACTGAATTCTGGCACCGCCGCGACGGGCTAGAGTATAGCCGCCGTCACAGCGACGTTGTTGATACGTTGGCGCGGCAGGCCTTTACCGAGGCCGCTGCCCATACCACGCCGCCGCCCTGCGCCCTCGTGGCCGTGGGCGGGTATGGCCGGGGGACGTTGGTGCCGTTTTCCGATCTGGATTTAGTGCTGCTTTATGAGGATACCCACCAAGATAAGGCCCTTGCCGCCTTTGCCAGCCGCCTGTTTGGAAGCCTATGGGATATCGGCTTTAAGGTTAGCCACGCGGCCCGGACGGCGCCGGGGCTGTTGGCCGCCGCCGCATCAGAGCAAACCATTGCCAGCGCCTTTGTCGATGCGCGGTTCTTATGCGGGGATGAGGGAATCTTTACCTTATGTGCCGGGGTTTTTCAGGGATGGTTGCGCGGGGCGGGGCGACTCATTTTTACCGAGGTAAAGCAGGCCGAACGCACCCGGCGGGCCGAACGGTACGGCACGGTGTACGGCGCGTTGGAGCCTAACCTGAAAGAAAGCATCGGCGGCCTGCGGGATATTCATTACCTGCACTGGATGGCGGGGAGTCTTATTGGCGATCCCACCCCGGAATCATGGCCCCTCCAGCCCCAAGAACGCCTAGCCCTGATGCAGGGTTGGCGGTTTTTTGCCGGGTTGCGCACGGCGTTGCATCTATTGTGCAAAAAGGCTGAAGAAAAGTTGAGCTTGTCTTGGCATCCGGAAATTGCAACGCGGCTTGGCTATCGCGGTGAGGGGGTGGCGGCGACGACGCGCCTGCGCCGCAAGGTCTGGCAGCACGGCATTCGCATCAATGCCCTGGCCAAGGTTCTCCCCAAGCGTTGGGCGGGGGAAGCATCAAATGAAGACGAGGCCTTTCTGGCGGCGGTGCTGAAGCGGCGGCCATTGGATAAGCCCGTGCCTTTTTCCGACGACCTTGTTTTTGTCGAAGCCCTGACCTTGGGCAATATCCCCCTGCACCCTATGGCGGAAAGCGGGGTTTTTGGGAATATTTGCCCGCCGTTTCGCCACACGGAAGGGTTGATGCAGTTTGATCAGGTGCACACCCTCACCGTGGATGCCCACACCCTGCGGGCGGTAACGTTGGCGCAGGAGTATCTGAACGGGGTGCATGCTGAGCGTGATCCCGATGTATCGGCTCTTGCCGCGTGCCTGCATGAGCGCCGGGTCTTTGTGCTGTCGGCGTTGTTTCATGATATCTGCAAGGGCAAGAAGGGCGATCACTCGACACTGGGGGCCGCTGTGGTGCGCCAGATGGGGGCGGCGTGGACGCTGCCGGAGCTTGAAACGGAAACCATCGCCTGGCTGGTGGACAATCACTTGCTCATGAGTTTTCATGCCTTCAAGCGTGATGTGCACGATCGTGCCGCGCTGGAGCAGTTCACCACGGCGGTGCAATCGGTGGAGCGGCTGCGGCTTTTATATTTGCTCACCATCGTGGACATGCAGGCGACGAACCCGGCGCTGTATTCGTCGTGGAAGCGTGGCCTTTTGGCGCAGTTGTATCAATTGGCCTTGGCGGTGCTCAGCGGCGGCCTGCTAGCGGCGGCAACCGCCCGGCGGGAGAGTGAGGCTTTGTTGCTGGGGGAACAGCCGTTGGCCGCGCCGCTTTTGGAACAATTGCCCGACAGTTATTTCAGTGCCTTCACGCTGGAACAGCAACGCCGCCACCTGGGGTTATTGCTGCGCCACCAGCAGGGCGAGGCGATTGTTATTGATCATCAAAACTATGAAGAACTGGGCTTTACGGAAGTCACGATCTGCACCGACGATGCGCCGGGGTTGTTTGCCCGGTTGGTGGGGGCGTTTGCGTATGCCAAGGCCGATATTGCCGATGCAAGGGTGCTCTCCTTAAAGGGCGGCGTGGTTCTGGATTCCTTTGCCATTCAGGACGGCGGCAAGGCCTATAAATTCGCCGATCAGGTGGGACGGCTAGCGGAAAAAATTCGCAGCGTCCTTAGCGGCAGCGTTGATCCCGCCGCAACCCTTGCCCAATTGCCGAAGCCGGCAGGGCACAGCAGCCGCCTTGTGGTGGATAACACCTCCAGCCCCACGGACACGATTTTAGAGGTCACCTGCCCCGATCGCCACGGGTTGCTGTACGCGCTGGCCACGGTGCTGCGCGAGGAAAAGATTCAGCTCAGCAACGCCAAAATTGCCACTTTTTCCGGCCGGGCGGTGGATATTTTCTATGTCCGGGATGCGTATGGGTTTAAGATCACCCGCACCGAGCGGCTGGAGGGGCTAAAAGAAAAATTACTGAAGGTTATGTAAGAAGATCCTGTAGTGCCGCTCCCGGATCGGGTTGACGCAACAGATGCTCCCCAATCAATATCCCCCTAGCCCCGGCGCGGTGCACCGCGGCAAGGTCTTCTGTGGTTTTCAGGCCGCTTTCGCTGATGAGGAAGGCTCCGGGAGGTACCAATCCGGCCAACTGCGCCGTGGTGGCAAGATCAGTTTTCAGTGTCCGCAGGTTGCGGTTGTTGATGCCGATGAGGGTCGCGCCCAGCAGAGCAGCGCGTTCCAGCTCCGCCGCGTCATGAACTTCCACTAGAACATCAAGTTGGTACATCTTGGCCGCATCGAACAATTCCCGCGCCAGTATATCCGACACCGCCGCCATGATGATCAGGATCGCATCGGCCCCGTAAGCCCGCGCCTGGGCCACCTGATACGGATCGATCATGAAATCCTTACGCAGCAACGGCAGGGGACAGCCCCCCCGCACGGCCCGCAAATCCTTGAGGCTGCCGCCAAAGGCCGCCTCTTCTGTCAGCACCGAGATGGCATCCGCCCCGGCGGCGGCGTACCCCTCCGCCAGCGTCAGGGGTTCATACGCCGGGCGCAGGGTTCCCGCGCTGGGCGATTGCCGCTTGGTCTCGGCAATCACCGCCAGGCGTCCCGTTGCGGCGCGGGCGTGCAGGGCTTTTGCAAAACCACGAGGGAGTACAGCGGCGTGCAACGCCTCCAGCGCCGCCAGCGACTCCCCGGCCTTCTGGCGCGCCACCACCTCCCGCACATCGCGGCAAATGGAGAGGAGAACGTCAGGGATGGTGGTCATGAAGGATATTTTAGGTCAAAAAAGATTGCCTGCCTAGCCTCCCCCCTCTATAAATACCCCCCTGTAGAGGAACATCATGGCCTACGTTGTGACTGAAGCGTGCGTGCGCTGTAAATACACCGATTGCGTGGAAGTGTGCCCGGTGGATTGTTTTTATGAGGGCGAGAACATGCTCGTCATCAACCCCGATGAGTGCATTGATTGCGGGGTGTGTGAGCCGGAATGCCCGGCGGAGGCGATTATTCCCGACACAAAGGACGGCGCGGAAATATGGCTGGAAACCAACCGCAGCTATTCGGCGGCCTGGCCCAACATCAGCAAGAAAAAAGACGCCCTGCCGGATGCTGATGCGTGGAAGGGTGTTGATAATAAATTCAAGGAACATTTCAGTCCCAAGCCCGGTGCGTAGGGGATGGGGGGGGGTGCTACCCTATGCACACAAGTCTTATAAGTCTATTGAAGGGCGCGGTTTACCTCCCTCTCCCGCTTGCGGGGGAGGCGTAAGGCCGATGGCCTTACGGAGAGGGGGTGCAAAGCATGAAGACAAGTCATTTGTTTTTCTTATTTTAAACACCCCCTTCCTCACCTTCCCCCGCTGCGCGGGAGAAGGGGTCAATAGGCAGCGGTTATCTTCTTCAAGGCAACGGCGTTACAACGCAATGATGTTGGAAAAAAGCCTGTGGGCCTAACCCTCGTCCCCGCCGGAACACCGCTGTTGTCCTTGGCGGCGGCGCGGCTGGCGCAGGAGAGGGAACCCCGATCGGTAACGGTGTGGCTGCCAACCCGGCGGGCGACGATCATACTCCGTGATAAACTTCTTGCCAACGGCCTCCCCCCGGAGGCGTTGCCGCGCCTGCACGCCGTGGGGGAGCCGCCCCTGAACGCGGCGGTGTGCCCGCCGGAAGAACGCCTCGCGGCGGCGGCGGGCCTGGCGTTGCGGGTGTTATCCGGCATCACCCCGCGCCAGGCGGTGTACTGGGCGCAGGAGTGGCTGGCCCTTTTGGATCGCTGCGCCTGGGCCGGGATCACGCCGCTGCACCTGGTGCAGCAACCCGACGCGGCCTCCCCCCTGCATGGCCAACGGCGGCAGGAGGTGCTGGAAGCCCTCGCCCAAGGGTGGCAGCCAACAAGCCTCCCCTCCGCCGCCGAAGCCGCCGTACAGGGGCTAAAGCAAGCCGCTATGTCGCTCAACGAAACCCACCGGGTGTGGAGCCTGGGGGTGGTCAGCCTGTCCCCCGTGGTGCTGGATTTCTTAAAAGCCCTGCATAACCTTCCCGCAGGCGAGGTGTTCTTGCCCGATACGGAAGGCAGCGTGGTTGATACGATGCTGGATCACTTGGCTACTTCCGCTCCGCCCCCGGCGGCCTCGGCGCGGCGCGGCGGGGTGCTCCACGCCATTACCATGCCGAATCCATCACGGGGTGCGTGGCAGAAAATACAGGACAATGATCTGGCTGGGTTGTTGCTCTTGGTGGCCCCGGATGCCCGGCATCTGGCCGCGGCAGTGGCGGCGTTGTGCAAGGATAAGCCCGATAAAGACGTGGTGGTTGTTTGCACCGACGCGGCGTTAAGCCAGCATATCGTCCGGGCCTTCGCCCATGCCGGGGTAGCCTTGACCGCCAGCGTGCCGCCACCCTGGGCAGCCTCGCCCCAGGCGCGGTTTGTGGGCAGCGTCCTGCGCGTCCTTGAGGAGCCCGAAGCGTGGGGGCCGACGCTGGCGTTGCTGCGCCTGCATGAGTGTATTTTTGGCGACAATGGGGCGCTGGCCCCGCTGCTGGAATACAGCCTGCGCAGCGATACCCTGCGCCGTCGTCAGGCCATGCCCGCGCATCTGGCCGATGAACGGCAAGCGACGCTGCTGCACGACTATAACACCCTCATGGATCAGGCGGCGTTGGCATGGAAGCAGGCCCCCAGTGCCTCCCAGCGGCTTGGGATTTTAGCCGAAACGGTGCAGGCTTTAGGGGTAGCGATTAATCTTCCGGTCGTGCCCGGCGATTTGCCCGCCGCGATGGCCGCGCCGTTAGTGGAGGCGGCGTTGAAAGCTCAAGCTCCACTGTTACCCGAAGCCGCACCGGCGCGGGTGCATCTCTTGGGGCAGTGGGAGGCGCGACTGGCCGAGGCCGATGTCGTGATTCTCGCCGATGCGACGGAGGCGGCGTGGCCGGGGCGGCGGCTGTCGTCGCCGTTATTGAGCATTGCTCAGGAAAAACTGCTGGGGTCGGATATTGCGGCGGAGAATACTTTGTTGTTTCGCTGCCTGTCGGCTGCTCCCGACGTTATCTGGGCTAGGACGGCGGAAGCAGCACCAAGCCAATTTTGGCTAAAAGCTGAAGCCTTTGCGGCGGTGCATGGCGGTGCGCTGGCCCATGAAGAGGCGGCCTTGCACACGGCGCAGGCGGCTCTATTCCCACCACTAACCCTTGGGGCGGTGGCGGCTCCCTGTCCACCCGCTGTTGTACGACCAAGCACCTACAGCGTGACCAGCATCGATCGCCTGCGCCGTGACCCTTACGCGTGGTACGCGGCGGAAATCCTGCGGCTGCGGGCGTTGGAGGCGTTGGAAGCAAACGCCGATCACCGCGATTACGGTATCCTGATGCACCGGGCGTTGGACGCGGCGGCGCGGGGGCGCAATCCGTCGCCGATGTTGGAGGCGGCTTTAGAAGAACTGTTGCTCTCCCCGGCCCAGCGGCTGGTCTGGCGGCACCGCCTGCACCGGACGGTGGCCTGGACGGCGGCGCAGCACCGTGCGCTGGCGGGGCAGGGGCGCAAGCTCATGATGAGTGAGGAAACCATGCGCGGCACGCTGGGAGATTTCACCCTTACCGCCCGGCCCGATCGCGTTGACCGTGATGCCGAGGGGGTGATTATCCTTGATTACAAAACCGGATCGCCGCCAACGAACAAAGCGTTGGCAAATGGCGAAGCCTTGCAACTGCTTTTAGAAGGGGCGTTGCACGGCGGCGGCGCGAGGCTAGAGTACTGGCACCTCAAGGGCAACCGGGTGATGCCGGGTGAAATTGTGACTGTTAAGGATGCCGCTGATCTTAGCACCCAGGCGGCAACGTACACGCAGGCGTTGCTGAACGCTTTTGCACAGGCAGAGCAAGCCTATTACCCAACAGGGGTTGTTAAAGAGTATAACCATCTAGGGCGCCTTGACGATTGATGGATTTTGATACCGCTTTGCGTTCAATATCCAAGCAACGCCTGTAGCTCTCCCCATTCGCGTTTACCAAGACCGCTGGATTCCTGCGTAACCTTTTCCCCATTGAGCAGCCGCTTGATAACCGTCCACCCCCCCGCCGATAATTGTACCGCACCAAGACGGTATTCCTTAAACGCAGCAAAAGCCAACGGCACCCAGCGCTCCAATAAGTTCAATAATACCTCCGCATAAACCCTTATCTCATACTGGGCATGGTGATCGGCGCGCAGGCGGACAAAATGAAAAAGATTATGTAGATCAATTTTCCAATACCACTGTGTGTAGAAGTTAAGGCTTAGGTTCATCCTGGCCAATTCCCTCGCAATAGCATCATCACCGCTGAGCAATCCCTCATAATGTTCATAGGCGCGTTCGGCATCCCCTTTGAGAATCTCAAGTACCCGTTCCGCCTGGGCAGAGGACAGAGTCTCCCCTCGGCCTTGATTGTTGATGGTGGATTGGGAAGCTAGGTGTTCTGGTTTCGGTAGGTAGAATTCCTTATCCAGCATAGAATAACGGGCGGAGTATTCATTAACATTGGCGGTACGGTGACGAATCCATTGCCGCGCCACAAAAATAGGCAACTTAATGTGAAACTTTATCTCACACATCTCAAACGGCGTGGTGTGCCAATGGCGCATAAGGTATTGAATAAGCCCCGCGTCATTGGAAGCTTGCTTGGTTCCTTTCCCATAGGATACCCGCGCCGCCTGAACAATGGCCGCATCGTCGCCCATGTAATCAATGACGCGGATAAAGCCGTGATCCAGCACGGGATGAGGAAGGTATAAAACCTCCTCAAGAGCCGGCACCGTGGCGCGGCGGGTGTAGGCGGTCTGGGCGCGAAGCGCGGCCAGTTCATGATGGGATGCCAGTTCATGATGGGGTGTAGGTGTGGTCATTTTGCTACTTGCGTTGTGTGGGCTAAGCTGTAGCATCCTTTGGCGTTCATTGCAAAGCGAAGGAGAACCCCGTGCGTCGCGCATTATTTTTATTACCTTTTATGCTTGTTCCGTTCACTGCTCAGGCACAAACTGTTGCTACAGTGGATGGTACACCTATCACCAAACAACAGATACTCGATCGTCTGCGTAATGTACCGCCTCAGGCCATTGCCGGGCAAACCCCTGATCAGGTTCGACAACTAGTGCTTGATGGTTTGGTGCGGGAAAGCTTGATTGACAAAGCCGCCGAGGCTTCAAAAATTGCCGCTACCGATGATTTTAAAAAACGCATGGAGGCATTCCGCATAAATACCTTACGGGAATTGTACCTGCGTAGCCGTATCGAAAAAGACGTGAACGATGAAAAACTAAAAAAATTGTACGATGAATTTGTTAAGGCCAATAAAGACGAGCGTGAAGTCCGCGCCAGCCATATTCTTTTGCCCAGTGAAGAAGCCGCAAAACAGGTGATAAAAGAACTCGATAAGGGTGCCGATTTTGCCAAAATTGCCGCTGAAAAAAGCAGCGATCCCGGCACAAAAGCCAGCGGTGGTGATTTGGGCTATTTTCGTAAAGGGATGATGGTGCCCGAATTTTCCGAGGCAGCCTTTGCCATGAAGCCTAGCGAAAATACTAAAACCCCGGTGAAAAGCCGTTTTGGCTGGCATGTTATCAAAGTTATCGATAATCGCCCGGCTCAAGTGCCGTCTTTTGATGCCGTAAAATCGCGCCTAGAACAAGAAGCCATCGGTCAACTCGTAGAAAAACAAGTCGATGAGCTACGCAACAAGGCACAAATCAATATTGACTCAAAGGAACTATCGACAGTGCCAGTTACACAATAACAACCTCTCGGCACCTCTATTAACCCATTGTATGGGGTAAGTGACTAGAACGAGCTTTGCGAGCAAATATCCGACGATGTCAATCGCCCCAGAAATGAGGTATAGAGGTGCGCAGCAATTGACATCGTCTTCCATCATCGCTACCGCAAGGCATGGTCGTGCGAAAAAACCGTAAAATATCTTTGAAAAAAAACCTCCTTCGCGTTACGGCAGGGGTGCTTGTGTGCGGGGTTCTTCTTATCGCCGGGCTAGTGGGATACTATGCCAGCAACCTGCCCACTATCGCCGATGTCACAAGATTTGAGCGTCGGCCTAGTGTGACCATGCTTTCGGCAGAGGGGGATATTTTGGCTACCTACGGGGATTTGTACGGCATCCCGGTGCGCTTGGCCGAGGTGCCACGGGATGTGGTGAACGCTGTTTTGGCGACAGAGGATCGACGCTTTTATCAACACGGCGGGATTGATTGGCGTGGGATAGCACGGGCTATGGTGGTGAATGTTGTATCGGGGGGGATTGTCCAAGGGGGCAGCACCCTGACCCAGCAACTAGCAAAAAACTTGTTTCTAACCCATGAGCGCACATGGTCGCGTAAGTTACGGGAGGTAGTAATTGCCTATTGGTTAGAGCGGAATTTCAGTAAAGATAAGATACTCACTCTTTATCTTAATAGGGTATATTTTGGTGCCGGAACATACGGTGTGGCGGCGGCAGCGGAGAAGTATTTTCACTTATCCGTTGCGCGATTAAATCGGCGGGAGGCGGCGGTTCTGATTGGGTTACTCAAGGCTCCCTCGCGCCTCAATCCTTTGGTGCGTCCAGAGGCCGCAGCAGGTCGAGGCGATCAGGTTTTGCTCAATATGACTGATGCCGGGTTTCTGACCGAGGTTGAAGCAAAAAAGGCTGCCGCTTTGCCGCTGCGCTTTGCCAGAGGCAATGTTCCCACAGGTAGCCGCTATTTTGCCGACTGGGTGCTCGATGGTTTACCGGAATATATTGGCTATCCCGAAGAAGATATTGTTGTTCAAACAACCCTCAGCTTGGCACGACAGCGGGCTGCGGAAAAGATTTTGACCGAAACTCTCAATGCTTCGGGTTTGAAAAAAAATGTGTCCCAAGGGGCATTGCTTAGCGTATCAGCAACAGGAGCGGTGGTGGCTATGGTCGGGGGCATTGACTATGCGTTTAGTCAATTTAATCGCGTGACCCAAGCTCAACGCCAGCCCGGTTCGGCCTTCAAGTTGTTTGTGGCGGCGGCGGCCTTAGAGGCCGGCTATACGCCGGACAGCACGCTAGAAGACACGCCGCTGGATATTGAAGGCTGGGTGCCGGAAAATTATCATGGCCAGCATCTGGGTACCGTGACATTGCAGCAAGCCTTTGCTCAGTCTCTTAATGTTCCTATGGTGCGCTTGGCTCAAGCAGTAGGCATGGGTAAGGTGGCGGCGTTGGCTCATGCCATGGGAATCACAAGCCCGATTCGCCAAGATTTAAGCAGTGCCCTAGGATCGTCTGAGCTAAGTCTTTTGGAATTAACCTCAGCCTACGCGACGGTAGCAGCCGAGGGGTATAAGGTGCGCCCTTATGGCGTAGTGCGTATCAGCACAAGCAAAGGGCGAGAGCTATATGCCACTCCAAACCGTCTCACCCGGCGGGTGCTGTCCCCTGTGGCGTTGGCTGGGGTTCAGCAACTGTTGTCATCGGTGCTGTATTCTCCCGGTGGGACGGGGGAAGCAGCACGGCTGGATGCCATTGCCGGAGGAAAAACTGGTACCAGCCAAGATTTTCGTGATGCTTGGTTTTTGGGGTCAGCGGAGGATATTACAACGGGGGTTTGGATGGGCAATGATGATAATACGCCGATGGATAAAGTGACGGGGGGGGGGCTGCCCGCGAGAGTATGGGGTGCGTACATGCGTCAGGCGTTACGCCTGCAATAATAAACACAATAATAAATAAATTGCAACAAAGTGTGATTAATGCTACCTTTATGAATGGCTCAAACTTTAATACTTTGGTATCCTTTTTGCACTATAGCAGGGATGATGTCCAAACGACTTCTTGTTATCTTAATAATTATGGTGGCGGCAGTTTTAGCTAGTACGGCGGCTCATGCCCGTAACGCTAAATCTGACCCTCTCATGGTTTGCCACCGGGCTATTATAGAAACCGAATACCAAGAACGTTTGCCCGCGCGCCTGTTGGAGGCGATTGCCCTGACGGAATCCGCCCGGCGTGATCCCGAGACCAATAAGATTGTTGCGTGGCCGTGGACAGTGATGGCCGAGGGGCAAGGACGCTATTTTAATAGCAAAAAAGAAGCAATGGCCGCCGTTCGTCGTCTCCAAGCTAAAGGCGTAAAAAATATTGATGTCGGCTGTATGCAAGTGAATCTCTTGCATCATAAAGCGGCGTTTAAGAATCTTGATGAAGCCTTTGATCCAAAAGAAAATGTTGCTTATGCAGCGCGTTTTTTACGAGGCTTGTATGAAGAACAAAATTCTTGGGTTAAAGCCATCGGCAATTATCATTCCCGCACCGATAAATTTCATGCTAGGTATCGTGATAAAGTATTATCGCAGTGGCGAAAAACAAAGACTGGCGGGGGGGCAACCATTGCCCTGCGCCGGGGTAAAAATAAACCAACCACGACGGCCAATAGTGCTTCGCTTCCCGCCCCTATACTACACAATATTTCCTCTTTAAAACAAAGAAATAAATTAATGGAGGCTCGTCGATCCTCGCATTTGCGTGTATTGGATGCCAAAGGCAATACCGTTCCGGGGCGTTTTGCTAGTGTCAGCACCGAGCGGCAGGGCAAGGGGATTACCTATCGCTACCGTTATATGGAGCAATAACTTCACCCCCGTGGGTTTTTCTTGTTTTCTTCAAGGCAACGGCGTTGATAGCAATAATGCTGAAAAAGAGCCAATTTTAGGACTTGTGTGCATAGGGTAACTTCATGCCAAATGCAGTTGCCGAATCTTATCTTTTACGGGCAATAAGCTAGGCGGGGCAACCGAGACCTCACGAATTCCAAGGCGAAGCAAGGTTTCCAAGGCCATGGGGTCAGCGGCCATTTCGCCGCAGACACTGACAGGAATGCCGCGTCTATCGGCAGCGGTAACAGTCATTTCAATTAACTTCAGAACAGCGTTATGTCGCGGTTGATAATAGTCCAACATCCTCTCATCACCGCGATCCACAGCCAAAGTGTACATGGTCAAGTCGTTGGTTCCAATAGAAAAAAAATCCACTTGTTCGGCCAGTTCTTCGGCACTCAATGCAGCAGCGGGACCCTCAATCATCACCCCCACCGGCGGCAGGCGATCGGGCATGATGTACCCTTGCGCCTGCAAATCTTCAGCACACTCGGCAAGCAACGCCCTAGTGGCGGTAACATCCCGCAGACGACTTACCATCGGCAATAAAATTCTTACATTTCCAAAAGCCGAAGCCCTAAGAATAGCCCGCAGTTGTGGGCGAAAAATTTCCGGATGGGCTAGGCACAGGCGAATTGCCCGTAGACCCAGCAGTGAATTCGCCTCAGCCACATCATCATGTTCTTCAGCAGAAAGCAATTTTTCTCCCCCTAAATCCAGGGTGCGAATGGTAATAATATGATCTCCCATTTGCTCAATGATGGCACGCAGGTGTTCAAACTGTTCTTCCTCACCCGGTAATCGCCGCCGATGCAGGTATAAAAATTCTGTTCGCAGCAGGCCTATCCCCTCGCAGTTATAGCGCAATGCTTGAGCCACTTCCCGGGGGAGATCGATGTTGCAACGGACAAAAATGCGTTTACCGCAAATGGTAACAGCATGTTCGTGTGTTAAAGGCTCTAAGGTTTTGCGATGGCTGGCGTTATCCGCAAGACGTTGGGTATAGGCAGCGACAGTAGCCGGGCTTGGGTGTAAAATGACAATTCCCGCATCACCGTCCACCACTACGGTATCGTTGTGATGACAGTGCTCCAACAAATTTTCGACGGCTAAAACAGCAGGTATACCGATAGAGCGGGCAAGAATGGCTGTGTGGCTGTCAGCACCGCCGGATTGCGTAACAAAAGCTGATACGGCTCCAGGATCAATATCCACCGCATCAGCAGGAGAAAGAGTATCCGTAATAAGAATATAGGATAAAGCGGCGGATTCGTCTTTATCTGGCGGAGCATGAGCGTGACCCGTGGCCGCAAGCACCCGCAGGAGGCGGGCAGCCACCCCGCGCACATCCTCGGCTCTAGCGGCAAGGTAGCGATCGGCCAAGCCTTCCATCACGGCGGCTAACTCCCCGGCTTCTTCTTGCACCGCCCAAGCAGCGTTCTGGCGTTGTTCACGAATTCGGTGCTCAATACCGCGCAGAAGACGCGATCCGTCCAGCATTTGTACGTGCACCTCAAGAATACTTCGCACCTGTTCACTGGCGCTACTGGAAAAAGAAGATGCCTTGTCAATGAGTTGTCTTAATTCATGGCGGGATTCGGCGGCGGCAAGGCTAAGACGTGTCCATTCAAATTCTATATCATCAGGGCTGATGTGGTATAGTGGCACGCTGCGTAGTCCGGCATGACGAACCCGTATAGGGGCAATGGCAACGCCTGGCGAAACCCCAAGCCCGGTGAGGCGACGCTCCACCGGGGGCGTATCATTCTTCATCAAATTTACGCTCAATAAGTGCCACAAGATTGGCCAAGGCTTGGGGAGCATCATCCCCTTGGGCAGTGATGGTAATGGCCGTACCCTTGCTGGCCCCTAACATCAACAGCCCCATTAAGGAAGCCGCTGGAACGTTAGTGCCCGCTCGAGCTACATCAATGTTAGATTTATATTGGCTTGCTAACCGGGCAACCTTGGCAGCAGCCCTAGCGTGCAGACCCCGTTCATTGAGAATGGTGACTTCTTGAGATACTGGCGCAGTTTTGGATTTCACGTGATAACCCCTTCTAAAAAACCGCCAGCAACATGAATATAGCGACGGCCTGCCTCTTGAGCCTCCAAAACCACTTGATGCAGCGGCTTTTTAGCAGAACGAGCTTCCACAAGCTTGATAAGCATGGGCAGGTTTACCCCGGCAATCACTTCAATAGGACGCCCCTGCATCGCCGCAATGGCAAGGTTGGACGGTGTACCGCCAAACATATCGGTAAGAACAACCACGCCGTGGCCATGATCCACTTCCTTAATGGCACGGACAATATCGGCGCGGCGGCTGGTCAAATTATCATGAGGTTCAATGCCAAGAGCGATGATGCTTTGCTGTTTGCCAAGGACATGCTCGAGCACGTCAACAAAAGCTGTTGCTAACCCACCGTGGGTGACCAAGACTATCCCCAGAACGCTGTTCATAACGCTGTTCATAACACTGGGCACCTCTATTAACCTCATTTCTGGGGCTGTTGATGGAAAATCTTTTTTTAGCCACTCATCCCCATAAATGAGGTTAATAGAGACACCCCACTGTTTGAACCACGAAAGCCGCCGTCGGGCAATGATCTTTTCACTTTTTCTTAATAGTATCTTGTTAGCCAAGAACCTATGACAAATGAACACAGGGTATGGTGTTTTTTGCCCCTGTTGCGCGGGATAGTAATCCTGTCATTCGGCCTTTTTGTGTTAAGTTTTTTTACTTTTATTCATTATATCAATAATTTAAATAGATTTGTTTCATGGTCTATTTTTGTGAGTTCCTTATTATCGCTGGTCATTTTTGGTGGTGCGGTATTATCCATAGTGCACCTGCGACGGCAGTACAAAGCCCGGGCAAAACTGTTGAAAAATTACGAAGACTTGAAAATCAAAGATGAGCAACAGCATGTATTTCTTGGAAAAATAAGCCATGAACTGTTAACCCCGGTTAATGCCATTTGCAACTTTACTGATTTGCTGGCTCGGCAACCGTTGAACGGCGAAGCCGCACAAATGTTAAATCATCTTCAAGTAGCCACAGAAACAATCCAGCATATCCTAAGGGATTTTCTTGATGTTGTTAAACTTCGCAAGGGTGTGGTGCATATTGAACGGATGGATTTTGAGGTGGGCGCATGGTTTGAGGAGACCTGCGCCATGCTTAGCCCAAAGGCAGGGGCAAAAAAGCTTGCCTATCAAGTACGCAATGAAGTTTCCTGCCCCATGTATGTTGCCGGTGATCCATGGCGGCTTCGTCAAGTTTTGCTGAATCTTATAAGCAATGCCATCAAATATACTGATGAAGGTTTCGTTTTTGTGCATATGGGGGTTACGCCCAGCGGTTGTATTGCTTTGCATGTTTCCGATAGTGGCCGCGGCATGACAGCAGAACAACAAGAACAATTGTTCAAGCCCTTTGCCAATTTTGTAAAAGGTGCAGAAGTGATGGACAGCAGCGGCCTTGGCCTGGCCATTACCCAACAATTAGTGCAGTTATTAGAGGGGAGCATTCGCGTGGAATCGACCCAAGGAACAGGAAGCACCTTTACAGTAGAGGTGCCGTTTGTTGTAAAAAATGCTGTCGAGGCTAACCATGTGCCAACAGGTGTACATGCCTTCCAATCCTTGCGCTTACTCTATGCGGACGATCAACAGATAAATCAGGAAATTTTAACGGCGATGGCTGGTTCCCTATCGGTGGAACTGGATAGCGTTCCTGATGGTGCGGCGGCAGTTTCCTGTGCCCAAAAAAGCCGTTACGACTTGATTATTTTTGATTTAAATATGCCGGTGATGGATGGGTTTACCGCGGCGCAAATACTGCGCGCCCAAGCGGGGTATAACCAAAAAACGCCGCTGATTGCTCTGACCGGAGCACCATCATTAGAAACACATGAAAAAGCTAAGAAATCCGGCTTTGATATCGTCCTTGAAAAACCTTTCCGCCGCGGGGCGTTATTGGAATTACTAGAAAAATATGCCCAAAGAGAAATAGCCACAGCAGCGTGAAATAAAATGTAATTTTCCATAAAATTCTTCTTGAAAATTGTACTTTTTGCTTCCACAGTAAAGAAGATGCAGTGCCATGCCCACCGTGATCTTCAGGACAACTACAATGCCGTAGGCTCCACGGCAGCGGCGGTGGTCAGCATCGGCACAGCGGCCAGTGGCACCAGCATTACCAACCACACCGAACGGCGCAGCCGTCTCGATCGCCGGCAAACGCAAACCGGCATCCTACCTTTTGCCGATCGACGCGGCAACCAAGATCGGCGAGGGAATGAGGAAGAAATATCTTCTTTTCAAGATGTTCCAACACACTTAAACCTTCTTGATCATGGCGGAGTATTGGTAAAAAAACGTCGGCGCCGAGCGGTAGTGGTGGCCAGTGCCCTAGTCAGCGGCACGCAACTTTTTGCCGCCTCGGGTTTTGCTATGGCCTTATTATCGCTGTTTGGCTTAGGAGCTGGGGTGATGGCCTTGTTTGATAAAGTTTTAGCAGTGATACAGCCGGTTAGCCAGCATTTAGCCCCGCTGCTTAAAGTGGCTCAGGCTCAGGGGTTACCGGTGGGGGATTTGGCGGGAATGCTGCAAAAAAAGCTACTCCCTCATAGCCTATTGCGGCGGTGGAGTTTTTTCGCAGCCGCAACAATGTTTGGACGTGGCTCAGGAAGCTTTTGGATGGGAGCCACGTCTTTTGCCGCCCTTGCGGTGGGGTTGCCTTCTGTGGGCGCTGATGTTCTTGCTTTCAGCAGCGGTAGCTTATTGCTGCACCAAGCGGTTCGGGATGCGTTGCCACAGATTCTTGAATATCGCTATCATTTTGCCCCGGATCAGATTGCGCTACGCATTGGCCGAGCAGTGGATTTTTATCAAAGAAGCGCCAGTCTTGACCCGCAAAAAATGACAACAAACCTTATAGATGTTGGCCGATTACTGGCTCGTCATCACGATACAGCTCAAGCCATCGGCATAAAGCATCAAGAACATCAAACCCATCAAGCCCAAATTACGGAAGAACCTCTTGAGGTCATGCTGCACACCTTGCCTAGCTTTGCCAAACGAGCAGGCCAGGCCTTAGTCCAAGAAAAAAAAGGTGAAAAAAAACAAGAAAAAGAACAACATCATACACTCGAACAATCAAAAGAGATGTTAAAACCCATAAGCCGAGAAATGGAACGCGAAATGCAGAATTTTGCCAAAAGCATTTATGCCCATAGCCAGAACCGCACCCGCGAACACGCCTAGCTTTTCCCCCGCGCCCGTGGCATAACCCCGGCCATGTTTAACAGCCTGACCCAAAAAATTACCGCCGTTTTTGACACATTAACCCGGCGCGGCACCCTGAGTACTGACGATGTGGATGCCGCTCTGCGGGAGATTCGCATTGCGCTGCTGGAGGCCGATGTGGCGTTGCCAGTACTGAAAGACTTTATTACCAAGGTAAAAGCCACAGCCGTAGGCACCGATGTTATCAAAAGCATTCGTCCCGGCCAAATGGTGGTGAAAATTGTCCACGAGGCTCTTATAGAATTACTCGGCGGCGAGGAAGAGGTTGATCCCCTGCCCCTGAACGTTCAGCCCCCGGCGGTAGTCTTATTATGTGGGTTACAAGGATCGGGCAAAACCACCAGCGCGGCAAAGTTGGCCAAATACCTGATGATGCGTCGGGGTAAGAAAGTTTTGCTGGCCTCTCTTGATGTCTATCGCCCGGCAGCCCAGGAGCAATTGCGGCAATTGGCCGAAAAGATTGCTGCCGACAGTTTGCCCATTATCGATGGCGAAAAACCCTTGGCTATTACCCAACGCGCACTGGCGCAAGCACGCCTCGGCGGTTACGATGTTTTGGTGCTTGATTCCGCCGGACGCCTTCACATCGATGAAGAATTAATGCAGGAGATAAAGGCAGTTCATGCCGACGCAACCCCGGTGCAAACGTTGCTGGTGGCCGATGCCATGACTGGACAGGATGCGGTGAACGTGGCCAAAGCCTTTGCCGATGCTCTGCCCATCTCCGGCATTATTCTCACCCGCATGGACGCCGAAGCGCGAGGCGGGGCGGCTCTATCCATGCGCGCCGTGACGGGTGCGCCCATTCGCTTTTTGGGGGTTGGAGAACGCCCCGATGCGCTGGAGGAATTTCACGCCCGCCGGGTGGCCGATCGCATCCTTGGCATGGGCGATGTGGTATCTTTGGTGGAAAAAGCCGCCGCTACTATCGATGCGGCAGAGGCCGAAAAGCTCACCGCCAAGCTGCAAAAAGGTCAGTTTGATTTTGAGGATTTACTCGGGCAACTGCGCCAAATGCGGCGCATGGGCGGCTTATCCTCCCTTATGGGAATGTTGCCCGCCGCAGCAAAAGGCGTTGATACTAAAGAAGCCGAGAAAAAATTACGCCAGCAAGAAGCGATTATCCTCTCCATGACCCCCACTGAGCGGCGCAAGCCCGCACTGCTCAATGCCAGTCGCAAGCGGCGCATTGCCGCCGGGGCCGGGGCCGACGTGCCGGCGGTGAATCGCCTTCTGAAACAGCAAGAACAAATGGCCCAGATGATGAAAAAACTGGGGGGGATGGATAAGAAAAAGCTGATGCGGGCGGGGCTGAAGGGGGATTTGCAGGGATTGTTTTGAGCCTATGGAAGGGCGCGGTGCAGCCCCCCGCGCAGCGCCGGAGGCGTAAAGCCGATGGCCTTACGGGGAGGGGGTGAAAAGCACGAGAACAAAGCATTGGTTTTAATAGTTTTAAACACCCCCTTCCTCACCTTCCCCCGCTGGGCGGGAGAAGGAGGCAACAGGCAGCCGTTATCGTCTTCAAAGCAACGGCGTTGCACCGCGCTAATGCTGGAATAGAGCCAATTTCAGGACTTGTGTGTATAGGCTAGGCCAAAAGGAGCGGATTGCTTCACAGGTAAGGCTTTTCGATGCCTCGCAAACTATGAAACCAACGCAATACTAAACGACTCAATCACCGTATTGGCCAACAACTTCCGGCTCATGGCATCGAGCTGTTGTTTTGCCGCTGCCTCATCATCGGCGATTAAGGCAATATCAAAAAACTTACCCTGACGCACCTCGGCAACGCCGTCAAAGCCAAGGCCGTGCAGGGCTTTTTCAATCGCCTGACCTTGGGGGTCCAGCACGCCGGGCTTTAAGAAAACATGGACACGCGCCTTCATGATACAACCTCATCTTTATCCCGTTGGGTAAACCCATCCTTTGGTAATACCCCAAGGCGTCGCGCCACTTCCTGATAGGCTTCGCGCATACCGCCCATATCCTTGCGGAAACGATCTTTGTCCATTGGCTCATTGGTTTTTATGTCCCAAAGGCGGCAGGAATCCGGGGAAATCTCATCGGCTAAGTAAATCTCAACCTCACCGTCTTCATTGACGAGGCGGCCAAATTCAATCTTGAAATCCACAAGCTTGAGGCCAATCCCCGCAAACAAGCCGCACAGAAAATCGTTCACTCGCTGAGCCATGCTGGCCATGATTTGCAATTCTTGCGGTGCGGCCCATTCAAAAGCGATGGCGTGATCTTCGGTCACCAAGGGATCACCTAAGGCATCGTTTTTATAGTACAATTCAAACCACGGCTGGGGCAGGGGGTTGCCCTCCGTCAGGCCAAGGCGTTTGGCCAGGCTGCCCGCAATAACATTACGAGCCACCACCTCTAGGGGGATGATCTCCAACTGCCGGATTAATTGTTCGCGCATATTGATGCGGCGGATGAAATGGGTAGGAATACCAACATCTTCAAGGCGCATCATGATGTATTCAGAAATGAGATTGTTGATAACCCCCTTGCCTTCAATGACCGCATGTTTTTGGTTATTAAAAGCCGTAGTATCGTCCTTGAAATATTGCACCAATGTGCCGGGTTGTGTCCCCTCAAAGAGAACCTTGGCCTTACCTTCATAAATTTTAACACGACGCGGGGCAGATTTTTGCATAACCCTCCTGTAGCAGCGGCGCACCGCCGCCGCAAGGGTTGGAAAAATTCCACGCTTTACAGGAAGATTGTTCATTACCATGATAGCCTATAGCGAATGATTAGCCTTGCCGCAATTGCCTTGCTACGCTGTCCACCGTCTCCCCGGTCATGGCCGCACCCACGGCCTTGTTAATGCGTGCCTCCACAAAAGGCCGGGCGGCTTTTTCAAGACCAGCCGCCGCCGCGACAATGGCATCACGATCCCCGGTTTCTAAGCGCTGAGCAAGCTCATCTTCTGCCGCTTTAATCGTTGCAGCAACGTCAGCGGTCAACAACGCCGCGTCTGCGGCAAGAGCCGAGGCCAACGCAGTCCGAACCCGCTGAGCATCCACCACGGCCTCACGGTGCAGGCGCTCTCGCATATCGTCACCGGCGTGCTGCAAGCTCTCTATCAACATGCTGCGTAAGGTAGTATCATCCAAAGATGGCTGCATCTCAATGCTTTGATAAGCTCCGGTACTGAGTTCTTGCGCCGATACTGTCAACAACCCATCGGCATCAATGGCAAAGGTAACCCGAAGTCGCGCCGCGCCGGCGGGCAGGGGGGGTATCCCGGACAACACAAACTTCCCCAAACTGCGGCATGTTTCCACAGTTTCTCGCTCCCCTTGCAGGACATGCACCACAAGACCCGTCTGGTTATCGGCGTAGGTAGTAAAATCCTGAGAACGAGCGGTGGGAATAGGGCTATTGCGATGCAAAACCTTCTCCACAATACCGCCCACCGTCTCAATCCCCAGCGATAGTGGCGTGACGTCCAGCAATACCGTCTCACTCCCTTCGGTCAACGCCGCCGCTTGGCGCGCCGCGCCGATGGCTACCACCTCATCCGGATTCACTTCGGCAAAAATGGTGGTACCAAAGAAACGGCTTACCGCCTCTCTTAACGCCCAGGTGCGCGTTACCCCACCCACTAAAATCACGCCGTCGAGTGCCCCTTTTTCGATTCTGGCTTCATCAAGCACCGCAGCGGTAATAGCCAAAGTCTTGTCCAACAACGGTTGCAGCACGAGATATAAATCGGCACGGGCAAGACGGTGACTACAATCCCGGCCTTTAAGGTGCGCCGTCACGTCGGCGCTTTCTTGGATCGTCAAGGCTTCTCGGGCATCCTTGATGAGGGGCAACAGGCGTCTTTTTTCCGCCTCACTAAGCGGTGTATCGATACTCACCCCCGCTAGAAAAACCGCCAATAATCCCGCGTCTAAATCATCCCCACCAAGAGCTGTATCCCCGCCCGTCGCCAACACCTGAAAAATCCCCTTTTGCAGGCGAAGTACCGACACATCAAACGTCCCGCCGCCTAAGTCATAGACAGCGTAAATGCCCTCGGCCTGACTTTCCAGTCCGTAAGCTAGCGCCGCCGCCGTCGGCTCATTAATCAGGCGCAGCACCGCCAGCCCGGCCAAGTGCGCCGCCTGTTTGGTTGCCGCCCGAGCCGTATCGTCAAAATACGCCGGCACAGTAATAACAGCCCCCGCCACGCGGCGGCCAAAGGCCTTTTCCGCCCTGCGGCGGATAGTTAGCAATATCTCTGCCGCCACCGCCACGGGGCTAATCGTGCCTTTTTTTATGGGAATAAGCGTGTTCGTGCCCATCAACCGCTTGGCTGAAGTGACTAGGTTTTCCGGATCAGTGGCGGCAAAAACTAAAGCTTCATACCCCACCAGCGGCTCCTTCCCACCGTAATACACCGCCGAAGGAAGAAGGGGGCGATCCGCGTCGTCCACCGCAATCTCCGGCGTGCCGCTTTGGTCAATCCAGCTCACCACCGAATTGCTGGTGCCTAAATCAATGCCAATGGCGCAAAAACCCGTTTTTTCATGAGGTTCAGGCACTTGGCCAGGTTCAAAAATTTGTAACAACATGGGGGGAGTATAGGGAGATTGTGTTTATTAAGGAATGCCTTAATTAGAGCGTATCGACAATTCTCGTTTTTTGGCCTGCAAAGGATACCTGATTCATTCTTTGCTCCGGTGCGGGAAAAAGCACCCTTTTCGGCTCAAAATCCATCCATTGTCGATACGCTCTACACTGGCATCCGCATAATTTCCTGCACCGCGCTCACTAATTTATCTCTGACGGAGACAATGGTTTGCAAGGTAATCTCGGCACTACTCACCGCTGTAGTAACATCGGTGAGGTCAGCCTTGCCCATCAGGGCTTCCCCAGTCAGGCGTTCCGCACCGCGCTGGAGGTTCAGGGATTCCTTGCTGCTGTCTTCTAAAAAGCTGGCAAAGGTGGGCAGTGCGCCGGGCTTTGCCACCATGCGGCCTTCACTGCCCAAGGAGGCAATGGCTTTAAAATCAGAAGCAATAGGAGCAACAGCAACCATGGAGTTTCACCTTAATTTATATTATTGGGAAGAGAGCAAATTAACAGTATTACGTAACATCGAGCGGGATGCTTCTAGGACTTCTAGGTTTGCGCTAAAACTACGCTGGGCTTCCTTCATGTCCATTGTTTCTATAAAACGATTCACGTTGGGCATCTTAACGTACCCATTTTTATCGGCGGCAGGGTGACTGGGGTCAAAATTAACTTTTAGTTCTCCTTGGGCACGGCTGATACGCTTAACATTAAGCAACGAAACCTTTGTTTGTGGGTCTACAATATTAGAAAATTCAATCAGTTTACGCCGATATGGCTCGCCCCCGGGGGTTGTCGCCAAGGAGTCGGCGTTGGCAATATTTTCCGCCACCACGCGTAGACGCATTTCCTGAGCCTTCATCCCAGAAACCGCAATATTCATGGAGTTTTTGAGTTCCATAAAAAATCCCTATCCTACTGTTTTAAAACCATTTTAAAAAAGCCCGTGTATTTCTTATAAAGTTGTGTGGTCAATACGTGATCCTCCCGTGTTTGCGAGACTTTCAGCATCTGATCCTCCACCGTCACGGCGTTGCCGCTGAGGTGTATCTCACGGTAGTCTTTTTTGCGGCTGTTCTTAAATTCCACCGCGTTGGCATTAGGGGTAAGATGAGCTTGACTGGTCAGCGTCGGGGTTAGCTTGCGATCGTGCGCCAAATCCGCCGAGCGCAACACCGCATCAAAGTTAAGTGGTTTCAAATCTTTTGGCTTATAATCAGGGGTATTTGCATTAGCAACGCTTTGGGACAACACCCGTTGCCGCTGGCCAAGCCAGTCCATTTTTTCCTTAAGAGCTGAAAACAGCCTAAGTTTGCCAATATCCATAAAAAACGCCTTTAAGGGACAGCAGTAAACATTTTGTTAAAGGTTCACCTGTATATTTTGCCCACTTGGTGATCATAGCCCGGAGGGATTAAAGACTCGTTAAGATATGCTCTATATTACGCGAAAACCCCGAGAATCCTTACGCATTGGCGATAACATCACCATTGTGGTGGAGGAAGTGCGCGGCAACAGTGTGAAGTTCAGCATCACCTCTCCCCCGTCTGTCCAAGTGTTGCGCGGTGAAATTTATGACCGCATCGGCCAAGAAAATATCGCCTCTACTCAAAGTGCGGCGGCGTTGTTTGCACAATTCATAGGCGATAAACCCTCATAGTAAACCCTCATAGTATTTGCTATTCGTTTGCTGTTTTGCTAGGCCTTCTTCCCATGGAAACATTATCGCAGTTTTTAATGGATGAATGGCTCGGCAAAGCTATCTGGCTCTGGCTCATGTTTGTGGGGATTGTCGTAGTCCTACTGGCTTTTGATTTGGGTGTTCTGCATCGCAAGGATCATCAAATTGGCGTCAAGGAAAGCCTTGGCCTGAGCGCGTTTTACCTGTTGTTTGCCATCGCGTTCGGCGGTTTTGTCTGGTTCAAGCAGGGGGCCGAAGCTGGGGCGACCTATTACACAGCCATGCTGGTGGAAAAAACCCTAGCAATGGATAATATTTTTATTATATCATTGATATTTACGTATTTATCTATACCACTGAAGTACCAGCACCGCGTTTTATTCTGGGGCATTTTGGGGGTTATCCTCTTGCGCGGTCTTATGATTGGTTTGGGCGCGACATTGATTGCTGAGTTCTCATGGATTCTGTATATTTTCGGGGCATTCCTGATTGTCACGGGAATCAAAATGCTCATCATGGTGGATCATGAACCAGATATAGCCAACAACCGCGTTCTGAAGTTCCTCAAGAAGCATTTTAGATTCACAGAAACCATTGAAGGACAGCGCTTTTTTATTAAAAAACCGCATCCAAAAACGGGGAACATTGTCACCTACGCTACGCCATTGCTGTTAGCATTGATATGTATTGAGGTTGTTGATTTGGTTTTTGCCGTGGATAGCGTGCCAGCGGTTTTTGCCATTACCCACGATCCCTATATAGTATATACATCGAATATATTTGCGATTTTAGGGCTTAGAGCATTATACTTTGCCTTGGGAGCTATTATTCATCGGTTTAGTTATCTCAAGTATTCTCTGGCCGTGGTGCTGATCTTTATTGGCGGTAAGATTTTTGCGGCGGATATTTTCGGTATCGAAAAAATGCCGGCATGGATATCGCTAAGCGTTACCATTGTCTTGCTTGGCAGCGGCGTTGTGTTTTCGTTGTTTAAAAACCGACGTGAACCAGTAGGTAAGTCGTCATGAAAATGTGGCAACAAATTCTTGTTGGCTTAGTTGCTGGTGTTGCCGTTGGTTACTTCCTGCCCAAGGATGCTGCTGACCCCACTGCCTTGAGTGGCGAAGACTTTAAGTTTTTCGGCACCATTTTTATTAACCTGATTAAAATGGTGATTATTCCCCTCATTTTTTTTGCACTTATCAATGGCATTACCTCCATCGGAGCTAGCGGTAACATCCGTAAAATGGGTGTGAAAGCCTTTGGGACTTATATTGCCACCGCGACTTTTGCTGTCGCTCTTGGGTTATTTTTCGGCACCGTACTGGAACCAGGTAAAGGTCTCAATCTGCGTAGTGAAACCGCCGAAGCCACCCACGCCGCTGCACAGGATAATGCGCCTTCTGTGGAGAAAATCCTGCTCGACATGGTGCCACATAACGCTGTGGGGGCAATGGCCGAGGGGCATTACCTGCAGGTGCTTGTCTTTGCCATGTTTGTCGGTTTTGTCCTAAACATGGTACGGGAAAAAGTTCCAACCTTAATAACGGTGTGTCAGCAATCTGCAACGCTCTGCTTTAAAATGATTGAAATCATCATCAAGCTTGCGCCGCTGGGCGTATTCGGGTTTATGGCTTCTACCATTGCCACCGAGGGTCTTGGCGTTCTCCTCACACTCCTGAGCCTTGTGGAAGCAACGCTGATTGCTTGTTTTACTCAATACGTGTTGTTTGGAGTAATGTTACTATTATTTGGCCGACTCAATCCATTGCCCTTTTACCGCAAGCTTTTGCCTACGCAATTAATGGCTTTCTCCACCAGCAGCAGCAAGGCAACCCTGCCCTACGCCATGCGCTCCATCAGTGAACGCATGGGGGTCAGCAACGGTTCCGTCAACTTTGTCATGCCCATTGGGGCTTCCATAAACATGGACGGTACGGCTATCTACCTTGGTATCTGCGCCTTGTTTTTTGCCCAAGCCTACGGCATTACGCTGGGGTGGCATGATTATTTCATGTTGATGTTTACGGCCACCCTTGGTTCTATTGGTGCCGCTGGTATTCCCAGTGGTTCTATTATCTTCATGGGAATGGTGCTTAATTCTGTTGGTCTGCCATTAGAAGGTATGGCGTTGATTTTAGGTGTTGATCGTTTGCTGGATATGGTCCGCACTACCGTCAACATTACCGGGGATGCTGCTGTTACTGTTTTGATTGATAAAACTGAGGGCACTCTAGATTTGGCCCACTACCACGATAAGACAAAGTAATGATATCGTAAGGATAAGCGTCTAGGCTTTCGTATGCTATTGCCTCGACTTCAAGGGCTTATTGACAGCGGCGCGTTGTCTGCTGACCCAGCGCAATGGGCAGCGGCGGAACGCCTTTCCGAACTTCAGGCCCGTATTCTTGCCCAGCCGCACCGACGCCGTTGGCTATCTTGGCAACGAGAAAAGCCAGTAAATCAAGGCGTATATTTGTGGGGTGAGGTAGGACGCGGCAAATCCTTGCTTATGAACTTGTTTTACGAGACTCTTCCCATTGAGGAAAAACGCCGAGTACACTTTCATCCTTTTGTTTTAGAAGCCCATTCCTCTCTAAACGCTTGGCGTAGCAGCAGTAATAAGCGGATTGAGCCATTGCCATCTCTTGCTGCCGATCTTAGCAAAAGCACCAATGTATTGTGCCTCGATGAATTTCACGTGAGCGATATTGTTACTGCAATGATTTTGCAGGGATTGTTAACAGCACTCTTAGATGCCGGGCTGTACATTATTACTACCAGCAATTTCGCCCCCACCGAACTCTACAAAGACGGATTACAGCGGGAAAAATTTCTGCCCTGCATCGACCTCTTGCAACAACGCCTTGATATCATCAGCTTGCACAGTGATAAAGATTACCGCACCCGGCATGGACTCAATGATGCCCGTTACTTAAGCCCCCTTAACCCAGCAAACCAACACGCATTGCGCGGCTGGTTTGCTGAACTATGCCAAAACATAGCCCCCGAGATAACCCACATTAATGTTCAAGGACGAGAAATACGCATCAACGAGGCTTGTGATACTACAGCGTACCTACATTTTCGGGATGTGTGCGGCCTCCCCTTGGGCAGCGGCGACTACATTGCCCTAGCGACACGGTTCAAAACCATTGTCCTTGAAGGAATACCGTTATTTACCGATAAGAATCCCGATGAAGCTAAGCGCTTTATGTTATTCATTGATGCGTTGTATGAAGCCAAAACGGAGCTTTTCTGCACGGCCGCCGCATCGCCGGAACGACTGTACCGAGAAGGTTTTTTAGACTTTGAGTTTCAGCGTACCGCCTCAAGGCTTAAAGAATTGTCACACCCACGGGGGCTACCCTATGCACACAAGTCCTAAAATTGCCTCTTTTCCAGCATTAGCGCGGTGCAACGCCGTTGCCTTGAAGACGATAACGGCTGCCTGTTGACCCCGCGCAGCGGGGAAGGTGAGGGAGGGGGCTGCACCGCGCCCTTCCATAGGCTCATGAGACTTGTGTGCATAGGGTAGGGCATGAGGAGAGGTGCCCAAGATTTCTGCCCCAAGAATTTCTTGACACCCAGGCTCCCCTTCCCCTAGAAGCATTTACCTAGGAATATTACCGTCATGAAACGTACTTACCAGCCAAGCCGCCTTGTTCGCAAACGCCGTCATGGGTTTCGCGCCCGTATGGCAACCAAAAATGGTCGCGTGGTGCTTGCACGTCGCCGCGCCGCTGGTCGCCAAAGATTAAGTGCCTAAAAGAGTTTCTGGTGTTAAAATACTTTTTTGGCTTGATGTTGCTGGCTCTTGCGGCTTGTGCTACCCCGTCGCCGCCACCTCCTAACGCCGCTGCACTGGACACTAAAGCGTCACGGCTCCCTAAAGAAAAAGCCGGAATCCTTATGCGCAACTCGGTTCAGGCGACTGATGTCGAATGGATACCTAAAACATCATTTTCAAAACTGGCGCAACCTAAAGACAGCCCAAAAGCGGATGCGGTTAAAGATGAAATTGATCCCCGAAAAAAAGATGCGGTTCTGCCGGTTTCCTTCAAATTAACAGGCATCGACAATGACCGTTATCTTCTTGCCGTTGTAGAGCCAGGCTGTCATGTTATCAGTCGTATGCAGTTTGATGCCTACGGTGAATGGGTTGCACAAGGCGGTATTCACGCTATTACACGCAAGCCCCTATACGCTGAAGTATGCGCTGAAGCTAATGAGGTAACCTACGTCGGGGATTTGCTGTATGGTACAGATAAGACAATGTACCGAAAATACCAAGGCGTGCAGATAAATAATGGTATTGAGGCTTTGACATACGGGGTTATGATCTTAGCATCACCCAGCTTTACCGAGAAAGATGGTCAAATTTTGATAGCAGATCATTTTCAGGAAGCCCAGACTTGGCTTAAGACAAGTTATCCAGAGCTACGCGCGCCTCTACGCAAGCAGTTGGCTGATCTTGGTTATTATGCTGGTGTTAATGCCAACGACGATGAAAAAAACGAATAGGATTGCCCAAGTACAGGCATCCACCACAAAGCGGGCTGTACCGCTCGCAAGATTGAGAGGGGAAGTTTTGATGTGCGAGCGGTATATTGAACGCAAAGCGGTATAAGGCACAAAAAGAAGCCAAAAAGGAGAAATAGCCCCTATGTCGCCAATATTCTTGTTGCCACCCAACCGTCCTATCCGCGATAACACGCCAAGGAGATAAAAATTTATGCGGCATCTTTTGGCACTGCTCATTCTGATAGCGACTTTCTCACTGCCGGCTGTCGCCGATGCTCCTAGACCCCCAATGTTGAGGGCAAAGCATGCTATTTTGATTGATGCAGATACCAGCACAGTGCTTTTTGATCGCGAATCCAATGACGTGATGTACCCCGCGTCCATGACTAAGCTAATGACTGTTTATCTTATTTTTGAACGTATCAAGGATGGTCGTTTAAAATGGGACGACACTTTTTCGGTGAGCAGAAAGGCTTGGCGACAGCAAGGCTCCCGCAGCTTTATTGAACCTGGTATGAGCGTTAGCGTTCGTGACGCCGTGCTTGGGATTATCGTGCATTCCGGTAACGACATGTCTGTTGCTGCTGCCGAGGCCTTGGCAGGGAGTGAGCAAGCTTTTGCTGACTTAATGACTGAAAAAGCAAAACAACTTGGCATGAAGAATACTGTTTTCCGTAATGCCACTGGTTTACATGATCCAGGCCATGTATCAACGGCGGCGGATTTGGCGATACTGGGCTTGCGGATCATTAAGGACTTTCCAGAATACTACCCCATGTATTCCACCCCTGAATTTACCATGAACGGTATTACTCAGCCAAGCCGCAACCCATTGCTCAAAAAAGATTTTGAAGGTGGCGATGGTCTTAAAACCGGGCATACGGATGAGGCTGGTTATGGCTTTGTTGGTTCGGCCATTCGTCATGGACGTCGTCTGATTGGCGTTGTTGCGGGTTTACCCTCCCCGGCGGTGCGCGCTGACGATATAATTACTTTACTGGAATGGGGATTTTTAAATTTTGATAACTATAGCATCGCCAAGGCAGGACAACCTGTTATTCAGACTCCAGTATGGCTGGGCGAGCATAAGCAGGCTTCTCTCACATCTTCAGAAAATTTGGTGCTTACCTTGCCCGTGGCCGCCGCCCGTAATCTTAAGGCTAGTGTACAATATAGCGAGCCTCTTCCAGCTCCGCTTAAAAAAGGTCAGCAGGTTGGCACCATCAAACTGGAAGGTGAGGCTCTGCGGCAAACCTATACCGTTCCTTTGGTTGTAAGCGAGGATAATCAAAAGGTAGGCAGCTTTACGGCTCTGCGCCGCCGCCTAATTTATCTGGTCACGGGTGAAGCGGGCTAAATGCCGGGGTTGTTCATTACCCTAGAAGGCGGTGAAGGATGTGGTAAAACCACCCAGCGCGCAGCTTTGGCCGCAGCCCTGCGCCAACAAGGCCACACTGTGCTGGAAACGCGTGAGCCGGGAGGAAGCCCAGCCGCCGAGGCTCTGCGCCGCACTCTTATCAGCGATCCGACCTGTACTGGCTTGGATCCCTTGGCTACCGGTTTGGTTATTGCGGCTGGACGGAGGGATCACCTAACCACTGTTATCTGCCCTGCTTTGGCTGAAGGTACTATCGTCTTGTGCGATCGCTACATTGATTCCACTTGGGCGTATCAGCATTTTGCCGAAGGCCTGCCTGCCGCCACAGTGCAAACCCTGATTGATTTGGCCAGCAGCCAAGCCCCGGTTCCCCATCTAACCCTTCTTTATGATCTTCCTGTCGCCGTTGCTCGGCAACGCTGGCAAGAACGGGCGGGGGGTCATGATCGCTATGAGGGCTATGCCGATGATTATCATGAGCGGGTGCGCCAAGGCTTTCTCACCCGCGCTGTGTTGGAGCCGCAACGAATTCATGTGCTGAACGCCGATCAGCCTGCGGAGCGGTTGACGGAAGGGGGGGTAAAAAAAATATTATGTTTTTTAGATAGATAATGAATATTTTAACGGTCAAAAAAACGCCAAAAAACTCCCAAAAAAAACTCTCCCAAAAAAAACTCTTGACACATTGACAAAAAAAGTACAGATGCCACCTTGATTTTTGGCAAAAATATTGATAGGGTGATAATCAGCCCTCTAAGACCTGGCCAGGCACCGAGGCTTTACCGCTCTTCTGCTTTTCTTTCTTCTAGCCAAGACAACAGGGAAGAAAAAACCAGAGAGCGGCGGACAGCTTCCAAAAAGACCTTCCAGGAAGGCGTTTTTTGAAAGTACGACACAAGATTCGGGAGAGAAAGAAGAAAATTCTCTCCCCCTTGTGATTGCAGGCAGTACAAAAGCTTCC
>JBKDWF010000031.1:0-10723 GCA_046338525.1 Holosporales bacterium | reverse complement strand
CACCTCTATTAACCCATTTATAGGGATGAGTGGCTAGAAAGGTATATGCGAGCAAACGTAAGCGTACTCAAACGTACGTGCGGATTGCGAGCATAGACCTGACGATGCCAATCGCCCTAGAAATGAGGTTAATAGAGGTGCTTTTGTGTTTTTCTTGCTATTATTCTCGAACTTATAACGCCCTAATCCCTGCCTTAAGGCGGTTATCTCTCCCGAGAGGATACTCCATACACACAAGTCTCATGAGCCTATGGAAGGGCGCGGTGCAGCCCCCTCTCCCGCGCAGCGGGGGAGGCGTAAGGCCATCGGCCTTACGGGGAGGGCGTGAAAAGCCATGGGTTTTTCTTATTTTAAACACCCCCTTCCTCACCTTCCCCCGCTGGGCGGGAGAAGGAGGCAACGGGCGGCGGCGTTATGCCCCGATAATGCTGGGAAAGAGCCAATTTCAGGACTTGTGTGCATAGGGTAGGCCGAAAGGAGAGGTCGCCAAAGATGCCGCTTTGGCGGGTGAGGGCGTAGAAACTGGAACCCGCCCACTTTAGAAAAGAGATAATCAGTATATATTACTCAATAGACTGTAAATTGTTATAATACTAATAACCCATTTATAGAAGTGCCCTATAAAATAAGCTCTAATCCATCCCGGCTTATAATTGCACTAGGATCGGCCTGCTGCACATCCGTTGCTAGTGCATCTAAAGCCGCATCATCATAATCGGGATTATGATGAAAAATTACCAAGCGTTTTGCGCCCCCGGTATTAACAAGACGCAAGCCAGCCTCCCAAGTGGAATGGCCCCAACCTTGATGCTTTAGATAATCTTCCGGTGTAAAAGTACAATCATAGGCTACCGCGTCGGCATCGGCAATAAAACGGGCTAGGGACGGATTCACGGTATCTCCTTGATGTTCAACATCGGTGAGATAGCAGAATGCCTTGCCTCCATATTCAATGCGATACCCCGTTGCGCCGCCGGGATGATTTAAGGCAAATGTCCGCACCGTTACCTCGGGAAAAAGATGCAAAACTTCCCCAACCTGAAAATCATGGTATTGGGGCGCAGCGATAAAAGCATCCGGGCTAACCGGAAAAAAGGACGACCGCATCATGCCCCGAAAAATGTCTCTTAGGGATGCCTTGGAGCCAAGATGACCCGCATAAAGACGAATAGGCCAATCTTTTTCATACAGCGGCTGAAAAAAAGGCAGGCCAATAATATGATCAAAATGAGTGTGCGATAAAAGAATCGTTAGGGGTTCGCGGTGATTATTCTGAAGCAATGCCTGCCCCAAACGACGAATGCCCGTGCCACCATCAAGGATAATCCGATATTCGCCCACGACAACCTCAACACAGGCGGTATTACCACCGTATTTCATATACTCAGTGTGCGGGCAAGGAATTGTGCCGCGGGTACCCCAAAAGCGCACGATAAATTTCATCTCTTGGGTGATACCTACAGATGATTAATAAAACTATGCGTTGGCGCACCTTGATAATTCTCAAGGTGTTTGCGCTGGTAATGTCAAGGCGTTGCCGTGCGGCTTAGAAGGTGCTAACACCTGTTTCATGAGCTATCTTGACTTTGAACAACCCATTCTTGAGCTGGAAGGCAAAATTGCGGAATTGCGCCGCATGGACGATCCTCAATTAGATTTGCGCGATGAGCTAAAGCGACTTGAAGACAAGGTTGAACGGTTGTTACGGCAAACCTACACTCGCCTTACCCCGTGGCAGAAAGTCCAGGTAGCCCGGCATCCGTCCCGGCCCCGTTTCATCAAAGTGGCCGCTGCCCTTTTTCCAGATTTTACCCCCCTGGCTGGTGATCGCTGTTTTGGTGAGGATGCGGCTATTATTGGTGGTCTGGCAACTTTTGAGGGTTATACCGTCATGGTGCTGGGTCAAGAACGCGGCCATGATTTACAATCGCGCTTGCAACACAATTTTGGCATGGCCAAGCCCGAAGGATACCGCAAGGCGCAGCGTCTCATGCACATGGCGGAACGTTTTGGCTTCCCGGTGCTAACCTTTGTGGATACCCCTGGTGCTTATCCTGGGGTAGGTGCTGAGGAACGCGGCCAAGCCGAGGCGATTGCCCGCTGCATTGATGCCTCATTAGGCTTAACGGTGCCTGTTGTTGCTACTATTATCGGTGAGGGCGGGTCTGGTGGAGCTATTGCCTTGGCCTGCGCCGATCGTCTGATTATGCTGGAACACGCAGTGTATTCGGTGATTTCTCCCGAGGGCTGCGCGTCTATCTTGTGGCGTTCTGCTGACCATGCTGCCGAGGCGGCGGAGGCACTGCGCCTGACGGCGCAAGATTTGGAAAAATTTGGCGTTATTGATTGCATACTTCCCGAACCTCTGGGTGGTGCCCATCGAAAGCCAGATGCGATGCTTCAAAGTTTGCGTCATATGTTGGCGGATCAGCTTGGTCTTACCCTTAAACATGCTCCTCGGGAACGCCGCCACTTGCGCCAGGAAAAGTTTTTGAACATGGGGCGTACGACCACAACCAGCAGCATCGGAAAAGCCGCAGCAGTGATTTAATTGAGGCTGCCCTTGGTTTTCAGTAGGATAAGGCTATAATCCCACCATGCTTGATAAAACATTCACCCCCGCCGCGTTTGAACAAGCCCGCCAGCAGGCAGCGGCCAGTGCCGGGGAATTTGCCCCTAGCGGTAATGGTGCATCTTACACCATCATGATGCCGCCCCCCAACGTCACCGGGACGTTGCATATTGGCCATGCGCTGACTTTTACCCTACAAGATATTTTGATCCGCAGTCACCGCATGCGTGGGGAAAATGTCCTCTGGCAGCCGGGTCTCGATCACGCCGGAATCGCCACGCAAATGGTGGTGGAACGGCAACTGGCCGCCGACGGCGTGACGCGGCAGAAACTGGGACGCGAAGCTTTTGTTGAAGCCGTCTGGCGCTGGAAAGAGCACTCCGGTGGCACCATCGTCTCCCAAATGCAGCGCCTGGGGGTCAGCGCCGATTGGACCCGTGGTCGCTTTACCCTCGACGATGGGTTATCCGCCGCTGTGCGAAAAATCTTTGTCGATTTGTATAGGGATGGCCTCATTTATAAAGACAAGCGGTTGGTGAATTGGGACACAGCCTTGCAAACGGCGGTATCAGACTTGGAAGTTCTGCCTAAGGAAACCAAAGGGCATCTCTATTATATCTTCTATCCTTTGGTGGACGCGACGGAAAACACTGAGCAACGCCAGATTTTTGAGGCCGGGGACGTGGTGGACGGTCACACCCGCAGCGGGATTATTGTCGCCACCACCCGCCCGGAAACCCTTTTTGGGGATAGTGCCGTGGCCGTGCACCCCGATGATGTGCGGTATAAGCATCTTATCGGCAAAAGCCTGCGCCTTCCCCTTACGGATCGGGTTATATCCCTTATTGCCGATGAATATTCCGATCCGGAAAAGGGCAGTGGTGCAGTAAAGATAACTCCCGCCCATGATTTCAACGACTTTGCCGTGGGGCGCAGGCATCATTTGGCGTTTCACAACATTCTCAACGCCGACGGCACCCTAAACGATAGCGTGCCGCCAGAGTTCATTGGCCTCAGCCGGGAGGCGGCTCGTAAAAAAGCCCTGCACCTGCTGGAAGAGCGGGGCTATCTGGTCAAGACAGAACCCCTCATCCATGTGGTGCCCCACGGCGATCGCAGCGGCACAGTCATTGAACCGTACCTGACGGAGCAATGGTATGTGGACGCCAAAAAACTGGCCCAGCCCGCTCTTGAGGCCGTGCGCGACGGCACGCTGCGCTTTGTGCCGGAGCATTGGACGAAAACCTATGTCCAATGGCTGGAGAATATTGAGCCGTGGTGTATCTCCCGCCAGTTATGGTGGGGTCATCGTATTCCCGCTTGGTATAGCGATGATGGGCGGGTGTTCGTGGCGGAGAATGAACTCGAAGCCCAGGCTAAGGCCGGGGCGGGCGTTGTTCTGCGTCAAGATGACGATGTGTTGGATACTTGGTTTTCTTCTGCACTGTGGCCATTTTCCACCCTAGGTTGGCCGGACAAGACGCCTGATCTAGCCCAACGTTACCCAACATCGGTGCTGGTTACCGGTTTTGATATTATTTTCTTTTGGGTAGCGCGCATGGTCATGTTCGGCTTGTACGCCCAAGGCCAGGTACCCTTTAGAGAGGTTTATATCCATGCTTTAGTGCGCGATGCCACCGGGGCCAAGATGTCCAAGTCCAAGGGCAACGTCATTGATCCCATTGTTTTAGTTGATAAATATGGGGCAGATGCCCTGCGCTTTACCCTGTGCCGCCTTGCTGTTCCGGGTCGGGATGTGAAGCTGTCCGAGGCAGGCGTTGAGGCCGGGCGAAACTTTGCCACTAAGCTCTGGAACGCAGCGCGGTATTGCGAAATGAACATGTGCCTGCCAAAGGCGGGGTTCAATCCGGTGGCAGTGACACATCCACTCAACCAGTGGATTCTTCACCGGTTGCACGCGGCCTTGTGCGATGTCCACGCGGCCTTGGACAGTTACCGTTTTCATGATGTCGCCGATACATTGTACCATTTTGTCTGGGATGATTTCTGCGACTGGTATTTAGAATTTACCAAGCCGTTGCTGGCTGGGGACAACACCGAAGAAGTACGGGCAACAACGGGGTTTGTTCTCCAGTCTATCATCACCACCTTGCATCCGGTGATGCCGTTTATTACCGCCGAGCTAAACGAACGGCTAGTGTTTGTTCCTATCTCCCGTTGGTCTGAAATCCCTGCTCTGCCTCCGGTGGCGGAAATAGACACCCTCATCACCATGATTCGGGATATTCGCAGTGCCCGAAGCACCCTCAATGTCCCGGCGGGGGCCAAGCTTATGGCGTTTATTGCGCCGGGGGCGGATGCCTTCAATGCGTTTTGCACGCGTCAGGGTGAGCTACTGCGCCGCCTTGGCCGCTTAGAAAACATTACTGTTGCTACGCCCCCGGAAAAAGGCGTGGTGGCGGTGGCAACGCCTTTTGGCACGCTGTACCTCGATCTTAAAGGCCAGATTGATTTTGCTTTTGAGCAAGCCCGCCTTTCCAAGGAGATTGACACCCTGCGTCGCAGCTTAGGGCAGACACAAGCCCGCTTGGACGATGCTGGTTTTGTTGCTAAGGCTCCCGAGGAAATTATAGAGGAATACAAGGAACGCCTTGTACAAGGGCGGGTGCGGGAGGCTCAGATACAAGAGGCTTTGGGGCGACTGGTGGATGTGCATTCATCACAGTAGCGGCTCTTTTCGCTAATACCATTTTGCAATCAATTGATTGCAAAATTCTTCGCTCAACCGAAGCGCGGGTTTGACGATGCTCATCACCCTAGAAATAGCGCTTGATAAAGCTGTCCTCTTGTCCGCTTCTCATAAACCCGCTATGCCAACTTCCATGCAGCAAAAACCCCTGCTTGTCTTGAAATTTGGCGGTACATCCGTGGCGGATGTTGAGCGTATTCAGCATGCAGCATCTGTCGTAGCGCGGGAAGTTCGAGCCGGAAACCGTGTTGTGGTGGTGGTCTCGGCTATGGCCGGGCAAACAAATCAATTAGTGGGTTGGGTTCAATCCATTAACCCCTTGTACGACCCGGCGGAATATGATGCCGTGGTCTCCACAGGAGAACAAGTTACCATTGGATTAATGGCATTATCCCTTCAAAAGCAAGGGATTGCTTCACGCTCTTTTGCCGGATGGCAAGTGCCTATTCATACCGATACCACCCACGGCAAGGCTCGTATTACCGATATTGCGCCAGAGGGATTGCTGGCAAGCCTAGCCGCAGGCGTAACCCCTGTGGTGGCCGGCTTTCAAGGTATTACTGCGGAGGGTCGCATTACCACCATTGGCCGGGGGGGGAGTGATACCGCCGCCGTGGCCTTGGCGGCGGCACTCAAGGCCGATCGCTGTGACATTTATACTGACGTGGATGGAGTGTACACTACTGATCCCCGTATTGTCCCAAAGGCCAAAAAAATCAAAAAGATTGCCTATGAAGAAATGCTGGAGCTTGCGTCATTGGGGGCAAAAGTTCTACAAACCCGCAGTGTGGAATTGGCGATGAAGGAACGGGTGCGGGTGGAAGTTCGCTCTACGTTTGTGGAAACGCCGGGAACATTGGTGGCAGGGGAAGATGAAATGCTTGAACAACAAATTGTCAGCGGAATTGCTTACAGCCGGGATGAGGCAAAAATAACCTTGTTCGGCATTGCCGATAAGCCGGGGGTTTCCGCACGGATTTTTAGCCCTCTTGCCGATGGCTCCATCAATGTGGACATGATTGTGCAGAGTGTTGCCGGGGACGGTAAAACCACCGACATGACCTTTACCATGCCGCGTAGCGAATTACCGCAAGCCAAAGCATTATTGGAAAAAAACAAGGAAGTTATTGGTTATCAACGCCTTGATGTGGATGCGGCGGTGGCAAAAATTTCGGTGGTTGGCCTTGGCATGCGTAGCCATCCAGGCACGGCCACAACCATGTTTCAAACATTAGCCGACAAAGGCATAAACATTAAGGTTATTTCGACTTCTGAAATTAAAATCAGTGTTCTTATTGATGAAGCTTACACTGAATTAGCCCTACGGGCACTGCACACAGCATATGGTCTTGATGCTTAAAGATAAACCTCACCTGACGGCGCGAATGGATCGAGGGGCAAAGTTTTTTGGCTGCGAACTTGCCATTCTTGGTGGCGCGATGACATGGGTATCGGAGAGTGCCTTGGTTGCTGCCATCAGCAACGCTGGGGCTTTTGGCGTCTTGGCCAGCGGCTCTATGCCTCCTGCGGCGCTGCGCGAAGAAATCCAGCGCACTCGGCAAAAAACAGACAAGCCTTTCGGTGTGAATCTTATCGTGCTGCACCCCCAATTACCTGCAATGGTGGAGGCTGCTCTTGTTGAAAAAATACCCTATCTAGTTTTTGCCGGGGGGTTGCCATCGGCAACATTAATTCAGCAAGCAAAGAATGCTGGTACAAAAGTCATTGCTTTTGCTCCGGCATTGACCCTGGCAAAAAAATTAATCCGTATGGGGGTCGATGCACTAATCATTGAAGGGCATGAAGCGGGAGGACATGTAGGGCAGGTTTCTACCGTGGTGCTTGCCCAAGAAATTCTCCCTGAAATTAGAGATATTCCTGTTTTTGTTGCTGGTGGTATTGGTCGAGGCGAAAGCATTGCCAGTTTCCTCAACATGGGGGCGGCAGGCGTACAGATAGGAACTGCTTTCGTGTGTACCAACGAATGCACAGCCCACCTTAACTTTAAACGGGCCTTCATTAAGGCTTCCTCACGCGACGCAGTATTATCTCCCCAGCTTGACCCCCGTTTTCCTATTATTCCGGTGCGCGGCTTGGCTAATGAGGGCACCAAAGCGTTCCTTACGCGGCAACGCGATGTCATTACAAGATTTGAAAAAGGTGAACTCGATCAGGTTTCCGCTCAGCTTGAAATCGAGCATTTTTGGGCGGGTGCCCTGCGCCGAGCGGTTGTTGATGGAGACGTAACCACGGGATCGGTCATGGCCGGGCAAAGCGTCGGGCTTGTCAAAGACATCGTTCCGGTTCATATATTGCTACAACGGTTGTGTACTGAGGCAGAATCTGCCTTGGCCGGCGCACCTGTTCCTGCCTAGCAAAAGTCAAAGAGGTTTCAAAATGATTGCTGATCGCGCTACTGCCGTTACTGTTGACGAAGGGGATTTTTCCGAAGTAGCCCGTATTTTAACCCAAGCACGCAAAGCGCGTGGACTGTCGATTGAAGGGGTTGCCTCAAGTCTATGTATTCGTTCAGAATATATAAACGCTATTGAAGCAGGCCGTTTCCAAGATGTTCCAGGTGCCACCTATACTATTGGTTTTGTCCGTAGCTATGCACGTTTTCTCGATCTTGACTCCAACGCACTGATTTCCAGATTGCGCGAAGAACAGCCTAAATTGTTGCAACAACCTCTTGATGCACCTTCAACACGTTCTGCCGAAGTTGTAAAAATGCGCGAAGAGTGGAATTTCCCCACGGCGAAGGTTGGTTTTGCCGTGGTGGCATTGGTGGCCGCAATTTACGCTTGGAATGCTTTTTCTAAAAAACAAGGCTCTGTCCCAACGGGAGAGAAAACTAATACGGCATCTTTTGCGCCCGTACAACAGCAAGAAGCCACCCCAACGACTTTGAACGAAGCACCTGTTGTTGATGCGGGAACTGCTGCCACCTTACCATCAACACTGCAACCTTCTCCCGTACCCTTAGTCGAAACTCAGACCCCAGCGCTAGCATGGTCAGAAACCATTGTCCTCACCGCCCGCAGCCGCCTTCAGTACACGCTTAAAACTGCCGAAGGTAAGGCTCACACCGATGCCACCCTCGAACCGGGGCAGAGTGTTGTTCTGCCTGCTGAAGCTGGACTTGACATGGTGCTTAGCAGTGCCCAAGCTGCACAGTTTTCCATCAATGGAACTGAATTAGGAAGCTTGTCCGGTCGGGGTAATCGTTTAATTAAAAATTTTTCACCGACTGAATTGCGCCGTCTAACCGGGGCAGTCCACTAAGTTTTTGAGCATGGATCCCCACGCGTCACCCATTCGTCGCCGGGTGTCCCGGCAAATATCCTTAAAAGGCACCTTGGTGGGTGGGGATGCACCCATTACTGTGCAATCAATGACCAACACCCTGACCACGGATGTGGCGGGGACTATTAAACAGGTTCATGCCCTCCAAGAAGCCGGAGCGGATATTGTTCGTATCTCTGTGCCCGATGCGGCATCTACCGCCGCGCTGAAAGATATTATTCGCCACGTTCAGGTGCCCATTGTTGCCGACATCCATTTTCATTATCGCCGCGCCCTTGAAGCCGCCGAAGCCGGGGCGGCATGCCTTCGTATAAACCCCGGCAATATTGGCGATGCGAATCGCGTTCGCGCTGTGGTGGATGCGGCAAAAGATCATGGGTGCGCCATTCGCATTGGAGTTAATGCAGGAAGTCTCGAGGAAGACCTGCTTGAGAAATACCATGAACCTTGTGCTGAAGCGATGATTGACAGTGCTTTACGCCATGCTGCCATTCTTGAAGACCATGACTTTCACAATTTTAAGATAAGCGTTAAAGCCAGTGATGTCTTCCTTGCTGTGTCCGCCTACCGTGGGTTAGCTGCAAAAACCGATTATCCTTTACATTTGGGGATTACCGAAGCAGGTGGATTGCAATCTGGTACTGTTAAATCCGCCATTGGCTTGGGGCTTCTTCTTTTTGAAGGTATTGGTGACACCTTGCGCGTCTCTTTGTCCGCCGATCCAGTGGAAGAGGTTAAGGTGGGGTTTGATATTCTCAAGTCCCTCAAACTGCGCCATCGTGGGGTCAACCTGATTTCATGTCCATCGTGTGCGCGGCAGCAATTTGACGTGATTGCTACTGTTGCTGCGCTGGAAAAGCGTATCGCTCACATTACCACCCCAATGAGCGTGTCGGTCATTGGTTGTGTCGTCAACGGTCCGGGGGAGGCTCTTATGACCGATATTGGCTTGACGGGCGGGGGTAACGGCACGCATATGGTGTACCTGAATGGTGCAGCAGCACACCGACTAAAAGGCGATGACTTGGTGGAACATCTTGCGAATCTTATTGAAGAGAAAGCTAAAACGCTAAATCAAAAGAAGGAGATGCCCTTATGTTAAAAACTCTTCGTCACACCGGTCTTATCACCCTTATCGTGGTGAGTTTATTAACAGCTTGCTCCGATAAAGAGGACAAACCGTCGCCCCAAGCCAACAATGCCCAATCCCCGCAGGCTGAAGGTTCCGCCACCAGCATTGATGCCGTTGTTGCCGCCCTAAATCCTGCAGCTACCCTAGGCATCGTTGAAGAGCGCGTTCGCCCGGCTATTGAATCGCAAATCGCTGTTTTATACCGCGCCCCGGAACAAGCCAACGAGGCTGAATCCCGAAAAAACGCTATTTTAGGCAGCCTGCGCGCTAAATTGCCCGAGCTGACAGCAACACTCAAAGCAACTCTCCAAGAAGAATTCACCCCTACCGAACTGGATGCTTTTGCGACATTTTTGCAAACACCGGCGGGGCAAAATTTTGCCCAAAAACTACCAAGAATTAAGGAAAACATTGAAAACGCGGCCATGCAACATGCATCGCAGTTGCTGTCCGATCTAATGCAGCAGCAAATCCATCGCCAACAGGATGAAGCCAGCCCCGCTGACGACGGTGCCGAGGTAGACACTACGCCAAAAGAAGATGAAATCCCATTGGAAAAACAGCAAGAAGGCGGGAAAAACTAGAGGCTCTAGAGGGCCTCATTCTCTGGAGAGAGCAAAATGATACTAATTTACAGTCTATTAAGTAATTTAAAAACCTAATCTCCGCAGTAACTATAGTGTGTTGTTCTTGCTATTATTCTCGAACGTATAACGCCCTCACCCGCTGCCTTAAGGCGGTTATCTCTCCCGAGAGGATACCCCATACACACAAGTCTCATGAGCCTATGGAAGGGCGCGGTGCAGCCCCCTCTCCCGCGCAGCGGGGGAGGGCCGGGGAGGGGGTGAAAAGCCATTGGTTGTTCTTATTTTAAACACCCCCTTCCTCACCTTCCCCCGCTGCGCGGGAGAAGGAGGCAACGGGCGGCGGCGTTATACCCCGATAATGCTGGAATAGAGCCAATTTCAGGGCTTGTGTGCATAGGGTAGGCCGAAAGGAGAGG
>JBKDWF010000004.1:0-12839 GCA_046338525.1 Holosporales bacterium | reverse complement strand
CTTAATAATGATTTGAAACAACAGCTTAATAATCGCGCCAGACCCAATGATAAAATTCAACTGACTAGCACCGTTCGCTCTGTTCTTCGCTCCATCCAAAAACAACCAGAAAAAGTAATACGCTACTTCCGCCATCCCACGTTGGCTTATGCCGCAGCTTGAGTTGTCACCTATTTTTCTTCGTGATTAGTAATATAAATGCCTCGCGCACATCCTTCAGCGCAAAACATTTGATTTAGGGTGGGGACATTTTTAGCCTGTTTATTGTCCATGCTAACAACAACTAAATCTTTTAAATTTGAGATCATGTATAATGTACTCACTGTAAGATTTATAAAAAATAAATCTTTATTATATGTAAATCAATATTTTTTTGAAGTTGGCTCAAATTATTTATGCCCACCCGCCCCCCCCCCCCCCCACAGCGGTTGCCGTGGACGGTGTTCCGGGCGTGGAGGATGAATCCGGGGTGGTAGAGGGATGCCGCTGACACCCCAAGCGTTCCGGGTGGGGCTGCGACGGGTCTTTACTATGCACACACACCATAATACTAATTTACAGTCTATTAAGTAATTTAAAAACCTAATCTCTGCAGTAACTATAGTGTGTTGTTCTTGCTATTATTCTCGAACTTATAACGCCTTCACCCGCCGCCTTACGGCGGCGACCTCTCCTGAGAGGCCACCCTATGCACACAGGTTCTGAAATTGGCTCTATTCCAGCATTAGCGCGGTGCAACGCCGTTGCGTTGAAGACGATAACGACTGCCTCTTGAACCCTTCTCCCGCGCAGCGGGGGAAGGTGAGGAAGGGGGTGTTTAAAATGAAAAAAAACCAATGCTTTGTTCTCGTGCTTTTCACCCCCTCCCCGTAAGGCCGATGGCCTTACGCCTCCCCCGCTGCGCGGGAGAGGGAGTTGCACCGCGCACTTCAACGGGCTTATAACACTTGTGTGCATAGGGTGGGGCTGATACCTGAGGGCACCTGAAGGATTTTGCCATGCCTGTTCCCTTGTACCTTGTGCGGTCTGCCGATCTGATCGGCTTAAAAGCATCCCAACCGTGGTTGGATCATTCGTCTTTTGCGGCGAAGGCCCATACCGCTGTGCTTGCACCGGATGGGAGCGCGGCATATTACGGGGTTGATGAAAGCCTGAGTGTGTGGAGTCTTGGCCGAGCCAGCACGATGCTTCCCCCTAGAACGTATCGTCTTGCCACGCCTGTAGACGATGCAACCCAGCGTCGCCTGGCTTTAGGCTGGCGGTTGGGAGCGTATCGTTACCGCCGTTACAAGAGCGACACGCTTCCGGCACTTGCTCAACTAGAAGCCCCAGAGCCGGTCGAGGTTGCGGCCATGACCTTGGCCCGAAATCTTATCAATACTCCGGCGGCGGATTTGCCCCCCCTTGCCTTGGCTGAGGCGGTGCAAGCGGTGGCTAGACAATACAACGCCGCGTGCAACGTCATGACGGGGGCCGCGTTAGAACAGGAATACCCGCTTATTCACGCCGTTGGTCGGGCTAGTGCCGCCCCGCCGTGCCTGATTGATCTTATCTGGGGTGAGGCATCCGCGCCCAAACTCACTTTGGTGGGCAAGGGCGTGACCTTTGATTCCGGTGGCCTGAATCTCAAAACTGGTACATCCATGAATCTGATGAAAAAAGATATGGGTGGGGCGGCGTGGGTGCTGGCATTGGCGCAACTCATTATGCAGGCGCAATTGCCCGTACGCCTGCGGGTACTTATCCCGGCGGCGGAAAATGCTGTTGGTGGTGCGGCTTTTCGTCCCGGCGATGTGTTGAAAAGTCGTAAGGGAACCACTATTGAGATTGGAGATACCGACGCTGAGGGGCGGTTGCTGCTGGCTGATGCGCTGTGGGAGGGTAGCCGGGAAAACCCATCACTAATGATTGATGCGGCCACCTTAACCGGAGCGCAGCGGGTAGCTCTTGGCACGGACTTGCCGGGGTTCTTTACCAATAAAAAATCATTAGCTGAAGCCCTGATGATTGCCAGTGCCGCCGCCGATGATCCGCTGTGGGAGTTGCCCTTGTTTGCCGGCTACCGTAACCAGTTAGACAGTCCCATTGCCGATATCTGCAATGTTGGCGGCGGCTATGCCGGTGCTATTACCGCAGCTTTATTCCTACAGGAATTTGTTGCGGCATCTGTGCCGTGGGTGCATGTCGATTTCATGGCGTGGAACCTGCGCGATCTTCCCGGTCGTCCCATAGGGGGAGAGGTGCAGGGGTTAAGGGCGATATGGGCGGCGGTGGAGCCAGTTTTGTTCGATACTCCTTGCACATGAAGAATGTGCAAGGGATTCGCTCAAACGCCGCGCGGGCTGTACCGCTCGCAAGATTTTTAGGGAAATCTTCCTGTGCGAGCGGTATACAAAAAATATCCTGTGCAGGCCAAAAGACGAGAATTGCGACACCCCCCTAGCATATCGAAGAAAAATACGTTAACAGGTACCCATGTTCTTCTCTCGCTTTCACCGTATTATTCTGTACATTTCCATCACTGGGTTGCTGGCGGCCTTGATACTGCTCGCCGGGGCGTGGGTGTATAAAAATGCTGCGCCTGCGCCGATGCCGCAGGTTGCAATAGGGGCTACCTTTAACTTAACCAACCAAGATGGCATGAACGTCACCCAAGATACCTTCAAAGGCAAGCCTTTCCTTGTTTTTTTTGGTTTCACCCATTGCCCGGACGTATGCCCAACAGGCCTTGCCACTATTACAGCGGCTCTCAAAGCTTTGCCAACGGAACAGCAAGGGGCAATTGTGCCTATCTTTATCACCGTTGATCCGGCGCGCGATACCCAAGCGGTTTTGAAAGAATACCTGGCCGCATTTCACCCAAGTTTCGTCGGCTTAACGGGTAGTGAGGGGGCAATAAAGGCTGTCCTTAACGGTTATCGCGCTTATGCTTCCCCTAGTGCCGCCACGGTGGGGCAGGAAGATTACCTTATGGATCATTCTGCTACTATCTACTGGATGGACGCGCAGGGGCAATTTGTCCGCTTTTTCAGCGGTGATACCAGCGCGGCAGAGATCACGGCGGCTCTGACCGCTGGGCTTTGACGACGTTGTGAATCCTTCCTTAGCTGACTGGCGTTGTTGGATGATGGCGGATAACCATTGCCGTAAGCGCGTTCGCCCCCCTGATGCTCCCCCTGATGAAGCCGAATGTGCCAACCGGGTAATGCGGGGACTGTTTTCCTCTGACGATCGCTTAATTTTCGCAGAATTGCGGGAGCGTTCATCCAATACTAGGCATGAGGTTGAAAACCTTGACCCCTCCAAAAGTCAATTGCTTCGCCAACGATTGCTGACTAATGGTTACCGCCGCACGGTGCATCATTTATTCTTGGGCACATCTGATGGCGGCGGCGGTATCGCGGCACCCTTATCATGCGCCGACCAAGAAGATTTTACCCGGCTGTACGTCGATGTTTTTGGGGAAGACTATCCCGATGAAGCTCTCCACAACGCCCGCAATTGCTTGAGCGATCTTTTGTACCGCAATATTATAGTGCGGGACGCATGGGGCGGGGTTGCTGGTATAGGCTCCCTCGCCAAGGGGGACGGCGTGACATTGTATTACAATATTGGCGTTGCATCCGCTAAGCGTCGTCACGGCAATGGGCTTTTAGTAATGCAGCATCTCCGCCGCATTGCCCCCGCCGGGGTGCCGGGGCTTTTGGAATGTGAGGCGGAAGATAAGGGGCTGATTCGCTTTTATGAACGCGCTGGGTTTACAGGGCTGGCGTATGGGGAGGTGTGGGTGGGGTAGGGCTGTACGTGGTCATGATTTGGACGTCCTGCCCTCTGGTTAACCCTCCCCCCTTCCTTGCGGTCTCTTCAGCAACCCCTCCACCGCCTGGGCGACACTGGCTTGATTGCTCAAAATATCCTGTACCGCTGCCGCCACCGGCATAGGCAGATCAAGAGCCTTAGCCCGAATCAATACAGCGGCGGCGGTGGCCACACCTTCGGTTAGGGTGTGGGGATCAGGGCGCGTGACACCAGCCCCGACGGCTAGGCCGTAACTGTAATTACGCGAGGCAACAGACGTGCAACTTAGCACCATATCCCCCACCCCGCTCAGCCCTAAAAACGTTGCCGCATCGGCCCCTAGGGCAACGCCGAAACGGACGATTTCCGCCAGTCCTCTGGTAAAAATAGCAGCACGAGCATTTTCACCGTAACCGCCACCAATGGCAATGCCGCAGGCAATGGCCAAGACATTTTTAAGTGCTCCGCCTACGGCGACACCGGTCACATCGCTGCTGATGTACAAGCGGCACAGGCGGCTGGAGAGCTGGGCGGCAAGGGTAGCGGTCAAAGCCTCACCATGTCCTGCTAAAGTTAGTGCCAGAGGCTTGTTTGCCAGCACCTCCGCCGCAAAAGACGGTCCGGAAAGGACCAAAATGGGTGCATCGGTAAACACTTCCCGCACCACTTCGGGGAGTAAGGCACCGCTACGCTGTTCAATACCTTTAGAAGCAAGAATAATAGGGGTTTCCCTTATAGCAAGCCCCGCCAGCGATTTTCGGATATGTTGAGCCGGTAAAGCCACCACCACCGCCGTGTGTTTACCCGGCGGCAGGGCATCACCATGATGCAAGAGTGTGACCCCCAGCCCCGCAGCACGAAACAATTGCCCTAACGCTAAACCCCAAGCCCCTTGACCGATAACGACAATGCTCATGCTGCACCCCCCCAGGCCGGATACCTTGGCACCAACGGTTCATTAAGCAAGATAGGGGTTTCCCCCCGTTGCAGGGCGGCGTAGCCTTCCGCCGTTATACCCTTAAGAGGAATGCCGCTGGCAAGGCTAATGCCTTGAGCAAGCGCAAGAGCCGAGCGAATTCCGGTGTATGATCCAGGTCCAAGATGGACGATTATTCGCTCGATAGGGTTTAGTTGCGGCCAAAGACGGGCGACAACGTGGCTAAGCCATTCGCTGCTGCCCATGATATCATCGCGTGCTTCTTCCCATATGATTTTTTGTGCGTGGAATACCCGCAAGCCTACGGGCGCTTCTGCCAGATTAAGCAGTACGCTAAGGCTCACAACGCTGTATCCATTTCACCATCCGGCAGTTCCGCCAAGGTGGCCGAATCAAGGTTTTCCAGCTTATTACTAGTAATGAGGCGCTGCACATCGGTTACATAGGCATCGCCCCGGACGGAAAACGCTTGCAACTCTGTCGCTAACTCGAGCGATGCAGGCGCACGCCCAGCCGCCCGGCTTTCGGCGCGCCTAACGCGCAGCCCGGCATACCTGCTGTGGGTATTCAGTGTGTGAATATACGCACCCACCGAATCAGTAAGAGAATCAAAAGAGCGATAGCATTCTGCGGCGTCCTGACGACAACGGCCAAAGGCAACGCGATCGCTGTGACGGCCTGACTTCATGCCAAACAAGGCGTTCGAGGATCGCGCTAAGCGGGAACGACCCCAGCCGGCCTCCAATACCGCCTGCGCCACCACTAAGGAGGGTGGGATGGTGTCAACCCTTGTTAATAGTTCTTGAGGATCGTCGGTGCCGTACCGCTGGATCAAGGCATCCAGTCGCGCCGCCTGCTCCGCGTTGAGGGTATCGGTTACGTTTTCAAGAAATTGGCGATCGGCATTTATTTCATTATTAATCAGCAAGATTTTTGGCATTAAAATAGCCATAAACAATGCCTTGCGCTCGGCCACTGGCATGGAGTCATGGTAATCAGCAGGTAGAGTCTCCAAAACCACCGGGGCAAATCGGCTTTCGCGGCGGGCGGGGAAATGCAGCGGTTGGCGTAATGCCTCATACCTTGCCCACAAGGCTGCTGTCGTTGATGGACGCATGGTGACAAAAGCAGGTTGAGCCAAGGCTGGTGGTGCCACCAAGGTTGCAACCATTAAAATAGATAAGGTTAGGCCACCTCTATTAACCCATTTATGGGGATGAGTGGCTAGAAAGAAATTTGCGAGCAAAGACCTGACGACGCCAATCGCCCCAGAAATGAGGTTCATAGAGGTACCCGTTAGTAACCGCATAATTATTGTTTCAGCACGCATAGGTTAACAGACCATTATGCGGCGCGGACTTCTAGTACTTCAGGGATATAGTGCTTCATCATGTTTTCAATGCCGTTTTTGAGTGTCGCCGTAGAGCTTGGACAGCCAGAGCACGATCCCCTCATGCTTAGGTACAAAATGCCGTCCTCAAAGCGCTCAAAAACAATATCGCCGCCGTCTTGCTCCACCGCTGGGCGAACCTTAGCCTCTAGAAGCTCTTTTATCTGTTGAATAATAGGATCATCATCGATGGTGCTGGCACCCTCACCGTCATCATCCTCGATCGGCGACAATCCGGTTAAAAGGAAATCCCCCAAGGCGTGGAGCACCAATGTTTTTAAATAGACCCAGTCGGCCTCTTCATTTTTGGTAATCGACACAAATTCCGGTGCTAAAAACACCCGTGCCACGCCCTCAAGGCCAAACAGCCGCCTAGCTAGCAGGCTTTTGCCTATGGCCTCGTCCACGTTGGCAAAATCCCGTGGCAGACTGAGGCGCAGCCGATTTTCCAGCAGGAACTTTAGGGTGTTTGGGTTTGGTGTGGTTTGGGTCTGAATCAGCATCGAGGAAGACTATACCCAACCTTAAAAAAAAGCAAGAATAAGTAAATATATTAATATATTTCAGCAACCTACACCGCATCTCCGCCGGTTTCTCCTGTGCGAATACGAATAATCTCTGCAACATCGCTGATAAAAATTTTGCCGTCGCCAATCCGTCCAGTGTTGGCGGCGGTGCAGATGGCATTAACAATGGCCGTGGCATGGGCGTTTTCTACCACCACCTCTATTTTAATTTTTGGTAGAAAATCAATAATATACTCAGCTCCCTTATAAAGTTCCGTGTGCCCCTTTTGCCGCCCGAAACCCTTTACCTCAGTAACGGTCATGCCCGGTACGCCAACCTCATTAAGGGCATCTTTCACGTCATCAAGTTTGTAAGGCTTTATTATCGCTTCAATTTTTTTCATGGCAACACCGGAAGGCTTCCTTGGCGTAGTTCATATAATGCCTGCGGCGTATAAGGACCACTGGTATTCCCGGTACGAAAATGGCCATTTTCAATGCTCACCAAGACCGCGGACTTCCCGGCGGTTTGCCCAAACGCATTCAAAAATGCCTCTACATTACCATATACTAAATAAACCCCGTCAAAGCCTTTGCCTGTAAACTGCTCGGCGTATTCTTCCCGCAGTAAGCTATCGTAATCGCGCATGTCGGCAGGTACGACCAGGATAGCATAAATCTTGGCCACGGCTCCTTGTTGACGTAGTTTGTTGAAAGGGTCCTTCCAGCTTAGGGCTTCATCAACAGCTTCAGGCGCAGGGATAAGGGTCAGAATAACCGGGTTATTCCCTAGCAATGGGGCAAGGTTTATGGCTTGGCCACTGCCAGCCTCGACCAAAGCATCCGTAGGTAAAGTAAAAGGCGAACCGCGCATGGCGGCGCAAGCACTTAAAAAAATAACAAAAAATAAACCAAGCCGCGACGCCATGTGGGGGGCGTTAACCTTGGCGAGCCTTGAACTTGGGGTTTGTTTTGTTGATCACATAAACACGGCCACGGCGACGCACTAGGCGGCAATCCTTGTGGCGGTTTTTAATGGTTTTCAGTGAGTTGACGATTTTCATAGCATCCTCGCGAGGCGACGAGAGATAGCGGGTTTAGGCGCGGCGTGCAAGGGGGAAATAAGGGGGTGTTTTAAGCCGCCATTCCCCGCAACACGAACGGCAAAATCCCGCCATTTTTATAGTAATCAACCTCATCAGCGGTAAAGATGCCGCAGCGGACGGTCATTTTCTCACTGACCCCGTTGGTTCGGTGCACCACTAGGGTTAAATCCTGCAGGGGCTTTAACCCGTCGGTAATACCGATAATATCAAAAGTTTCAGTTCCGTCGAGTTTTAGGGTTGTGCGGTTGCCGCCATCCTTGAACAGTAAGGGCAACACGCCCATGCCCACAAGGTTAGCGCGGTGGATGCGCTCAAAACTTTCGGCCAGCACGGCCTTAACGCCCAGCAGCATCGTGCCCTTAGCGGCCCAGTCCCGTGACGATCCCGTGCCGTATTCCTTGCCGGCAATGATGAGCAGGGGGGTGCCTTCGGCTTGGTAGCGCACGGCGGCATCGTAGATAAACTGCTGCTCGCCCGACGGGAAATGCCGGGTCAGGCCGCCGCTGGTGCCGGGGGCAAGCTCATTCTTCAGGCGAGTGTTGGCAAAGGTGCCGCGAATCATGACCTCATGATTGCCGCGCCTAGCACCGTAACTGTTGAACTCGTCGGCAGGAACCCCGTGCTCGATAAGGTATTTTCCGGCCGGGCTATCCTTTTTAATACTGCCCGCTGGAGAAATATGATCGGTGGTGATGCTGTCGCCCAAAATGGCCAAAGGCCGTGCGCCTTTAATGCCTTCAAGAGGACGAAGAGAATCTTTTATCTTATTGAAATAAGTCGGGTTTTGAACATAGGTGCTGGCATTATTCCAAGTGTATGTTTTAGCGTCAGATACCTTAATCGCTTGCCAATCTTTCCCGCCTTGAAACACGTTAGCATAGCGTTCCCGGAACATGGTCGGGGTCAGGCTTTTGCGTACCACGGCTTCAATCTCAGCATTAGTTGGCCAGACATCTTTGAGATAAACAAGCGTGCCGTCCTTGGTTTTACCAAGAGCATCTCTTTTAAGATCAAGGGTAACAGACCCGGCCAAGGCATAAGCCACCACTAGGGGCGGGGATGCCAAGTAGTTGGCCTTGGTGTGGGGGTTCACCCGGCCTTCAAAGTTACGGTTACCCGACAGCACGGCGGCAGCAACAAGGTCTTTTTCCTCAATTGCTTTGGCAATGTGTTCGTCGAGTGGCCCGGAATTACCGATGCAGGTGGTGCAACCATAGCCAACAAGGTTAAAACCGAGAGCATCTAAATCATCTTGCAGGCCGGCGGCGATAAGGTAATCGCTAACCACTTGGCTTCCAGGGGCAAAGGAAGTCTTTACCCATGGCCTTGTGGTGATACCTAAGGCACGGGCCTTACGGGCCACTAAGCCAGCAGCCACCAGTACGGACGGGTTGGATGTATTCGTGCAGCTAGTAATTGCAGCAATCACCACAGCACCATCGCCAATGGTATAATCGGTTCCCGCCACGGCAATGGTGCGGTGCTGATCAAAAGGCAAGCCGGAAAAGCTTGTAAAATCCTGAATTTTAAATTGTGAGGCCACGGAGGACAGAGCCAACCGATCTTGGGGTCGGCGGGGACCGGCCAGGGAGGACTCCACCGTTGCTAGGTCAAGCTCCAGCACGTCGGTGAACACCGGCTCTGGGGCTTTGGCATCACGCCACAGGCCTTGGGCTTTGGCGTATTCCTTCACAAGAGTCACGCGCTCTGGATCGCGGCCAGTAAATTCCAAATAATGCAAAGTCTCCTGATCAATGGGGAAAAAGCCGCAAGTAGCCCCATATTCCGGAGCCATGTTGGCGATAGTAGCCCGATCCGCAAGGCTAAGAGCATCAAGGCCATTGCCGAAAAATTCAACAAATTTATTTACTACGCCTTTTTTGCGTAGCATCTGCGTCACCGTCAATACCAGATCGGTGGCGGTGGCTCCCTCAGGCAGTTTACCTTTAAGGCGCACACCAATGACTTCGGGAATCAACATGGCCGTGGGCTGACCCAGCATACACGCTTCAGCCTCAATCCCGCCCACGCCCCATCCCAGCACAGCCAAGCCGTTGACCATCGTTGTATGACTATCAGTACCCACCAGAGTATCCGGATAGGCTATAGTCTCACCGCCCTCTTCTTTTGTCCAGACAACTTGAGCCAAGTACTCCACGTTCACCTGATGGCAAATGCCGGTTCCGGGCGGAACGACGCGAAAATTGTTGAAGGCTTGCTGACCCCAGCGGAGGAATTCATACCGCTCATTGTTGCGTTGAAACTCAATTTTAACGTTTTCTTCCAATGCTGTGCGCTTGGCATACACATCCACGCTCACGGAGTGGTCAATCACCAAATCCACCGGGGATAGTGGGTTAATTTTGGAAACATCGCCGCCCAGCGTTTTCATGGCATCGCGCATGGCGGTTAAATCCACCACCGCCGGCACACCGGTAAAATCCTGCATCAACACCCGAGCCGGGCGATAGGCAATCTCACGATCGGAGGTCTTTTTTTCCTGCCAAGCGGCAAGAGCTTTGATGTCGTCAGCGGTGACGGTAGTACCGTCCTCATGGCGTAACAAATTTTCCAATAATACTTTTAAGGAATAGGGCAGTTTGGAAATATCACCCAAACCGTTTTTAGCCGCTTCAGCAAGGCTGTAGAAAATGTAGTTTTTTCCATTAACAGACAACGTTTTTTTTGCGCGGAAAGAATCAACGGCGGGCATCAGGCATCTCCTCAGGATATAGGCGATATACGACGGCTGTGATAACCTCGCAATGGTTAATAGAAAATAAAAAATAAAGTTTTTTTTATTGTGAAAACATAATTTTATATATGTACCCGGCGCAAGATTGAGAGGGGAAGTTTTGATGTGCGAGCGGTATACTATTTTGCAAGCAGCGGTATCACCGCTGCTTCGGGCTAAAGAAATAGGCCAGTATTCGCCGATACACCGCCGCGAGAGCAAGAATATCCGCCACGTCTTGACGCTCATCTATTTTGTGCATTGTCGCCCCGACCCCCCCAAATTCCACCACTGGGCAGTATCTTGCAATAAACCGGGCATCAGAAGTCCCTCCTGATGTGCTGAGTTCAGGGGTTTTTCCCGTCACCTCATGGACAGCAGCAGCCACCAGACGGCTGAGGGGTGCATCGCCGGTGCAAAACGGCTCACCGCTCACGGTCACATGGAGGGTATAGCGGCACGATCCTAACGCGACGGCATCAAGGCGCTGGCGCAGCAACGCCTCCAAACTGACCCCCGTGAATGTATCGTTGAAGCGGACATTGAACCGGGCGATGGCCACCTCCGGGATCACGTTGGTTACAGGGTTGCCCACGTCAAGCGAGGTAATCTCAAGGTTTGAGGGCTGAAAATGCGCCGTACCCCTGTCCAGCGGCGGACGCAACGCCGCCGTTAAATCCAGCAAGGCTGGCACCGGGTTTGCTGCCCGCTCTGGATAGGCAACGTGCCCGGCAATCCCCTGCACCGTGAGGACGGCGTTCAAACTCCCCCTTCGGCCTACCTTGATCATCTCCCCCAACACTGACGGATTCGTCGGCTCTCCCACTAGGCAGGCATCAAGGCGTTCACCGTCCGCCACTAAGGATTCCAAAACCTTAACCGTGCCGTTGACCGCCTCGCCCTCTTCATCCGCAGTGAGGAGGAAGCTAATAGAGCCAAACGGCGCACCGTCGGCCAAAAAATCCCCAGCGGCGCTGATAAACGCGGCAATGGCAGGCTTCATGTCCGCTGCTCCTCTGCCCCAAAGTACACCGTCCTCGACGGTTCCGGCAAAGGGCGGCACACGCCACGCGGCAACATTACCCGGCGGCACCACGTCCACATGACCCGCGAAGCAAAAATTGGGCGCGGCGGTGCCACGACGGGCGTAGAGATTCTCGACATTCCCAAAACGATAGCGGCGGCAGGTAAAGCCTAATTTTACCAGTTCTTGCTCTATCAACTCAAAGCACCCGGCGCTATCCGGCGTGACGCTGGGGCAGCGTACCAAGGCGACGGCAAGGGGCAGAGGGGTGGATACGGTGTTCATACGGACGATGTAAACGATGGCTTGCCGCCTCATTCATAAAGATTGTTTAAGAAAAGAGATATAAAAAAAGTTAGACTGAAAGGTATATCTTGCATATGTAATTAAAAATATTACATAATTAACCCCGATTCTAAAAGCCCTAGATCAAATAAACCAATGCCTTCTGGGGATGGTGTCTTCTGGGTATGGGAGTGAGGTTAATACAGGCACCCTACCATCACCCCGCCCAGGCGTGGATCATCTGCCCCAACACCCCCGGGTGGCGTTCCGGGTGGGGCATCATGCCGAGGACGTTGCCGTGTTGGTTGAAAATCCCGGCGATGTTTCGTTGGGCGCCGTTGGGGTTTTGTTGATAGCGAAAGGCGATCCGATCGCCCTGCTCTAGCCCGTCTAGGGTATCCGCATCGGCAAAATAATTCCCTTCGGCGTGAGCGATAGTTAAAGAGAGGTTTCCTAGGCCTTTGAGCACACCAACGCTATGCAAAGGTACTTGACGGCAAATGAACCGCAAACCACGGTTACGCAGCAATACGCCGGGCAGCAACCCACTTTCACATAAAATCTGAAACCCGTTACAGATGCCCAACACTCTGCCCCCACGCTGGGCAAATCGGCGCACATCGGCCATGATCAAGCTTTGTGCCGCCACCGCGCCACAGCGCAGATAATCACCATAACTAAACCCCCCCGGAAGCACTACCAAGTCCACATTAGATGGCAAGGTCGCCTCAGTGTGCCATACCTTCAGAGCTGGTCGGCCGTAAGCCTCCTGTAACGCATCCGCCGCGTCACGATCGCAATTGGAACCGGGAAAAACAAGTACAGCAGCATGGGTCATAAGAAGAAGATTAGCACAGGGAATTTCCGGGGGCTAGAGCCTATACTTTTTGCACATTTTTGGATAGACCGCGCAGACCGCGTGTCACTGCCGCGTGATATGTCCGATTAGTTAGCGGATTAAATGTCCGATTTAGAGTGAGCTTTCCCTTTTTAGTCAGGAGAGCAAACGATGGGACTGAATCGAGCATTAACGGAGCAGGTACGGATGGAGCGATTTGC
>JBKDWF010000013.1:0-6767 GCA_046338525.1 Holosporales bacterium | reverse complement strand
AGCTAGTTGTTTTACTACGCGAGACAAATCCAGACGCAAAATTTGAGCTTTTTCAGAGATTAAATAGTGGAGGAAGCGAAATTTCTGGCCAAGAGCTACGAAATGCAATTCTTGCTTCAGACAATCCTGAGATGTTGGAATGGCTTGAAAGATTATCAAGAGATGAAAACTTTAAAAAAACCACTTCCCTTGCCGAAAGAGACATAAACACTCGTTATGATATGGAGTTGGTTCTCAGGTTTATTGCTTTATTAGAATATGATTCAGAAAAACTATCAAAAGACCTCACAAGCATTGGCAGTCTGGATGTGTTTCTTACAACATTTTTACGGGATATTTCCAAGAAAAAAGATTTTCCATTCGAGCGCTATCGTGATATTTTTGAAAAAACCTTTTTAAAAATATTTTCTATTGGCGGTGAGGGTATTCTGAAATACAAAAAAGGTGCTGGGGCAGGTAAATTTTCTATCTCATTCTTTGAAGCCGTAGCTCTTGGAATAGCGTTCAATATAGATAATTTGCCCGATGATTCTCAATTAAAAGAAAAGATTAATTCTGTTGCAGAAGAACCAGATTATAAAGACGCATCCGGCAGTGGAAAAAACGCTTCGTACAGGATTCCAAAGCTTTTATCCTTGGGCAAAAAGCACTTTTCGAAAAATTAAAAGGATCTGAGTTTTGGAAGATGCGCTCCTTAAACTACAGAGGTTACTTGATGAAGAATCCTCTAAACGAAAAAAAGAGCTGGAAACGGCAAAACAATTAGCTTTTTTTGCAAGAGAAGATGAAACGCTGTATTTATGCAGATCATGGATTGTATTTTTGTTTGCCCATTGTGAGCAATTTTTAAAACAAGCGACATTTCATTATCTGTCAATTGTTAATGAATTTAAGGTTGAGCATGATTTGAATGCAGCTTGGCACATATTATATGGAGAAGAAAAAATTATTAAATCCTCGCCAGAAAATTATGTACCCCCAAACAAGCTAACCAAATCTTTGATTTTTTCAGATTTTCTCAAACCTGATCTGAAGGGAAAATTATTTACCATTTTTAGTTTTAATTTAAAAACACTTCGGTTTTTCTTTGATTTGGTGCTTAAATCAAGCATTCAACATGCTGATTGGACACTATTTTGCTCAAGCATTACTTACAAAAGAAACCGTATTGCACATGGTGAAGAAGCTTTTATTACAGGTATCGAAGAGTGTGAATTTTTACACACTAAAACTTTTAATTTCATGGATGCCCTCAAAGACGATTTAATCAAACGCATGAGCTGCAATATCGAAATATACTCAACTCCTCAATCATAAGTTTCGTCCCCCCCCAATCCAAAAATCTATTGGGCGCTTCTATTAACCCATTTATGGGGATGAGTGGCTAGGAAGAGTTTTGCGAGCAACCGCAAGCGTACTCCTTTGTACGTGCGGATTGCGAGCAAAGATCTGACGACGCCAATCGCCCCAGAAATGAGGTTAATAGAGTGCCCTATTTCACCGCAAAAGAAGTGCCACACCCACAAGACGAAGCCGCCTGGGGGTTTTTTACCACAAAGCTCGCACCGATGAGTTGTTCTGTGTAATCAAGCTCTCCGCCGTCAACAAAGCCTAAGGAGACCTCATCAATGACGAGGCCCGTATCCCCTTGGGTAAAAAGGTGATCCCCGTCTTTGGGGGCATCGGCAAAGCCGAATTTGTAGCTGAATCCCGAACAGCCGCCGCCCTGAACTTCCAGCCGGAGCAGCAACGCCGGGTTGTTGTGCTTGCGGCGCAATTGATGAATGCGGGCAGCAGCGGCGGGGGTCAGGGAAAAGGACATGGGGAGATTATAGTGAAAGAGGGGCTGAAAAACAAGGCTTTCTAAGGCTGGCTGTCGGTAAACTTCAACTTCAGCAGCTCCAGCGGATCCACCTGGATGCGCCCCACCGCCGTGCCCCAGTGCAGGTGCGGCCCGGTGGATCGGCCTGTGTTGCCAACGGTGCCAAGTTGTTGACCTTGGGTGACTTTATCACCAACGGCCACATCAATACTGTTCAGGTGGGCAAAGATAGAGGTCACGCCGTAGCCGTGATCGATCATCAGTGTGCCGCCGGTGAGGAAAAAATCCTCGCTGGCAATGACCACCACGCCGTCGGCGGGGCTAACAAACGGGGTGCCCACCGGGGCGGCGACATCAACGCCGAAATGGGGTTGGCGGGGTTCGCCGTTCAAAATCCGCTGGCTGGCAAAGACGCCGCTGATGCGGCCTTCAAGAGGCATGATGAAGCCGCTGCGGTACCAGGGCTGGGGAGTCTGGCGGCTGCGCTGCTCAAAAAAGCGTGCTTGATCGTGCTGGATGCGGGCGAGGTCTTCGGGGTTGGGGGTGACTTTTGCCTGGGGCAGGCCGTCAATGCGTTGCACTTGCCAAGTCCGCTTGGCGACAGAGAGGGTTTCTTCAACCTTTTCGCCGCCGGGCGCGGTGATGCTTAGCTGCGCCGTTGCGGAGGCATTGTAAGCAAAAGCAAGCAAGAACACACCGTCTTCTGCAACGGGGATGGGGGTATCATTAAGGCGCACCTGCGTGCCCGGTGCGGCCCAGCCCACAACGACGCCGCCTTGGCTGGGGGCGGGGTTCAGGGTGAGGGCATATGCGGGAAACGCCAACACCAACGCGAAAAACAACACAAGGCGGCGCATTAAAAAAGTTCTCCTTGCTGCGAAACAGCAGGCATCGTAGCGATTTTGCGCCTCGGCGCAACAGGTTGCACCACCACCGTGCCGTCGGTGTGGGTAATCTCGGCTTTGGTAAGCTGTCGCCATTGGTCGGCGCTGGTGATGAGTTGCCCGTCGGGGGTGCGGGCTAAGGCAAACCCCCGCGCCAGCGTGCCGCGATAACTTAAGGCATGGAGCATCCGCGCCGTGCGGTTTAGGGTATCGGTCTGGCGATCGGCAAGCCGCTGCAGCACGGCGGGGTGCAGCCGTTGGCGCAGGCTGTTGTATTGAGTATCACAGCGTTCCAAAAGGCGTTCGCCCACCGTTTTGAGGAGGTAGCGTTCTAGCTTCAGCCCCGCCCGCTGGGCTAGTTGGTTCAGGCCGGTGCGCCGCCGGGTACGTAAGTCGTCTAGGCGCTGTTCCAGCCTAGCGGGAACCTCCCGCAGGCGGCGTAGTCGCTGGGCCATTTGGGTCAGGCTTGAGGCCAAGGCGCGGCGATCGGGGGTGGCCATTTCCGCCGCCGCCGTGGGGGTGGGGGCGCGGGCATCGGCGGCAAAGTCTAGCAAGGTGGTGTCCGTCTCATGGCCAATGGCACTGATGACGGGAAGGGATGAGGCGGCGGCGGCCCGGCACAACGCCTCATCGTTAAAGCACCACAAATCCTCAAAACTGCCGCCGCCCCTTGCGATAATAAGGACATCCGGGCGGGGCAGGGGGCCGTCATCGGGCAAGCTGTTAAAATAGTGAAGGGCTTTGATGGCTTCCCCCGCCGCGTTCGCCCCCTGCACGGTAATGGGGTAGAGCAGCACCCGCACCGGCCAGCGATCCTCAATCCGGTGCAGCATATCCCGAATCACCGCCCCGGTGGGGGAGGTGATGAGGCCAATTACCTTCGGGTAGCGGGGCAGGGGGTGCCTTCGCGCCGGATCAAAGACGCCCTCGGCGGCTAGGCGTTTCTTGCGCGCTTCCAGCTCTTTCAGCAACGCCCCCTCCCCCGCCACCCGCAGGGTTTCCACAATGAGCTGGTAGCGCGACTGGGCGGCAAAGGTGGTCAGCCGCCCCCCGGCCACCACGGCCATGCCGTCTTCGGGCTTCACGCCGAGCGCCGCCGCCATGCCGCGCCAAGAGACGGCGGCCAATACCGCGTCGTTGTCTTTGAGGGAAAAATACACATGGCCGCTGGCGGGTATTTTAACCCCGGACACCTCGCCGCTCACTTCCACAAACGGAAAACCGTCCTCAATCAGGCCCTGCACGGCGTCGGCCAGGGCGGAAACGGTAAAGGGGGCGGGGGAGGTGGTCATGGCAGGGGAGTATCTATTGCATAATCTCCCTGTATTGCCTATCGTGGAAAGTCCCCATTGTTTACAATATTTCCCTTCTTCTTTTTTTCATAGAGTAAAAAACATTTTATGCTGGCCATTTCCGATTTGACCTACCGCGTGGGGGGACGCACGCTGCTGGAGAAGGCGGCGCTGTCCATTTCCGCCAAGCAGCGCGTCGGCCTTGTCGGCCCCAACGGGGTGGGAAAATCCACGCTGTTCAAGATCATCACCGGGGAGTTGATTGCCGATAGTGGCGACATCAACATGCTCAAGAACACCACCATCGGCTGGGTGAAGCAGGATTTACCCGAAGACGACACGCCGCTCATCGACGTGGTGCTGGCCTCGGACACGGAGCGTGCCGCCCTGATGCTCGAGGCCGAAACGTCTCAAGACCCCGAACGCCTAGGGGATATCTACACCCGCCTTGAGGAGATAAGTGCCTATGATGCTCCCGCACGGGCAGCAACGATTCTGGCCGGTCTGGGGTTTAACACCGAGGCGCAGCAGCGGCCGATTTCCGATTTTTCCGGCGGCTGGCGGATGCGGGTGGCGTTGGCTTCGACGCTGTTCTTGCGCCCCAATTTGCTCATGCTGGATGAGCCGACGAACCATCTTGATTTTGAGGCCATGGTGTGGCTGGAAAACTACCTGATGCGGTTTACTGAGACTCTTATTATCATCAGCCACGACCGCGATATTCTCAACAAGACCGTCACTCATATCCTGCACATGGAGAACAAAAAGCTCAACGCCTACACGGGCAGCTACGATGATTTTGAACGCCGCCGGGCGGAGAAGATGCTGGGCCAGCAAGCCCTGCGGGAAAAGCAGTTAGCCCAAAAAGCCCACATGCAGAAGTTCATCGACCGCTTCGGGGCCAGTGCCAGCAAAGCCAGCCAAGCCCAAAGCCGCCTCAAGGCCATTGCCAAGATGGATATTGTTGATGCGGTGATGGCCGACCGGGTGACGGCGTTTGTGTTTCCGGAACCGGCGGAGCTGAAATCGCCGCTCATCACGCTGGACGACGTGGAGGCAGGCTATGAGCCGGGCAAGCCCATACTCAAAAACCTTAACCTGCGTATTGATATGGATGACCGGATTGCTTTGCTGGGGGCTAATGGTAACGGGAAATCCACCTTGGTGAAACTGCTCTCAGGCCGCCTGCCCGCCCTGGCCGGGGACGTGCACAAGTCGCAAAAGCTCAAAGTCGGTTATTTTGCCCAGTTCCAGACGGATGAGCTGGACGTGCGCCTCACCCCTTACCAGATTATGCAGGAGGTCATGCGCGGCGTCGCCGAACCACGGGTGCGGGGCGCGCTGGGCAAGTTCGGCTTTGATAAGGACAAGGCCGACACCAAAGTGGGGGAGCTTTCCGGGGGAGAGAAGGCCCGGCTGCTCTTCTGCCTCATGAGCTATGATGCCCCGCATATCATGCTGCTGGATGAGCCGACCAACCACCTGGACATGGACGCACGGGAAGCCCTGACCCAGGCCCTCAACAACTACACCGGGGCGGTGATATTGGTCAGCCACGATCCGCATCTGGTGGAAACCGTGGCCGATCGCCTGTGGCTGGTGGCCGATGGCACCTGCGTGCCGTATGAGGATGACCTTGAGGCCTACCGCAATCTTGTCGTTCAGCAACGCCGCCGGGAACGCGACACCAACCGCACCGAGGCGCGCAGCAAAAAAGCCGACAAGAAAAAAGCCCCGTTGATGAATAAGGCAGAAAAAGAAGCCGCTCGTCTAGAAGCCCTTATCGCCGATCTCATCGCCCGCAGGAACGCCATGGAAAACGCCCTCGCCACGTGCAGTGCCGAGGGCGATCCGCACCAGCTTAAAGTGCTGCATCAGGCCTACGTGGCGCTGGAACGCGAACAGGCGGCGGCGGAACAGGCGTTGGAGAGGGTGATCGCGGGGTTGTGAGGGTGTATGTTTTTTTAATTTTTACAGTAATTTATACCAGTAAAGTGCATTTTTAATAGTTCTTTTAGCGTCAGAATTTCGGTTGTATTATTTTGGTTTGTTAAACAAAATTTCGTCTCTTGAGATACAGGATCAACACCAATCAGTTTAAAATTCATCGCTTGGATATATTCTGTGGACCAACCGAGAGTGTATACGGCAGTTATGCTAGTTTGATTCTCTGGGATAACAGGCGCACCGGACATCCCGCCCGCGGAAGTTTTAACACTGAAGCTTGACATTTTCACGCTTTCTATAGGTGTTCCGCCGGCTGGCGCGAAAGATGTGAAAGGTCTCATATGCTCTAAAAAGGAAAGGTCAATTGGATATTTCCATGCAAGTTTATCCGCCCAAAATGCATAGCGTTGTTCTTGGTTAGGATTGTCAATTTCTTGCCCGTTTACAGGCGGATTGTAAATTTTGTATTGAGGAAAACCAATGGCTACAATCCGTTTCGTTTGGTTTAGCCAGAACTTCGTTTGTTCTGGTGTGGCAACTCCTAGAGGCTGAACCGACAATGGAGTTCTGAGCTGTAGCAGCGCAGTATCGCCGGTTTGACTCGGAGCAACGCCAATAACCTGACTGCTTTGGCCGTCTGATGTAGTGACGGTGATAGTAAATTGTTTGAGACTCTGGGGGCTGAACTGCTCCCAAAAATCAAACCACGGATCCGGGGAGATTAAGGTCTAAAAACCACCCCTTAAACCTTTCTTAAAATTCAACCGAAGGTTGTGGTTGTTGCGCCTGTGGGTATGTGGGTAACAGGGGCGAGAGGAGAAG
>JBKDWF010000003.1:0-6961 GCA_046338525.1 Holosporales bacterium | reverse complement strand
TGGGGGTCGCAGAAGTAGACTTTGAGGCCGAATTTTGCTTCAAGTTGTTGATAGAAGGCGAATTCCGTACCTTGGTCGACGGTGATGGAGCGGCGCAGGGCTGGCGGCAGGCTGGCCAGGACGTTATCGATGGCGTCGATGACTATTTTGCTGTGTTTGCTGGGGTTTTTGATGATGAAGACCATTCTGGTGCGGCGTTCGACAAGGGTGGTGAAGTTGCCGTTTTTGCAGATGACGAGGTCGCCTTCGAGGTGGCCGAAATGTCTTCTTTTATCAATGGCTTTTGACCGTTCGTGGACGGAGGCACCGGGGGCGATGCGGGTCTCAGCGGCGCGTTTGCTGTGGCGATAGTATCGTGTTTTTTGTCGCCTTTTCAGATGTTTGAAAAGTTCTAGGTTGCGGTTTTCCTTGGCGTAGATGAATTTATAGATCGTCTCTGGGCATGCGTAAAAGGGCTGTTTTTCCCGCCGCATGCGGCCGGAAATTTCGTCCGGCGTCCAGGAAAGTCTCAGTTTTTCAATGATGTATTCCTTAGCGGCGGCTGTTTTTGGGTGGTGCAGCGGCCGGGGCGTATCAACATGACGCCGTTTCGCTGATTTTCTTGTAGCAATTTCAGTATCATAGATACCGTCGATAGTTTTATTGCGGCGGATTTCCCGGCTGATGCTGGACGGGTTGCGGTTGAGGGCCTTGGCGATGTACCGCAGACTGCGGCCTTCGCGTTGAAAAATAGCGATTTTTGCCCTTTCTTCGGGGCTGAAATGATGGTATGCGGCCATGACGGGCGACTCCTGACGTTGGTGGGTTGAACAACGCCACTTTCAGGGTCGCTTCGTCACAAATGTGTTAACAATAGATTGTTTTCTCGGTGATTTTCAGGCGGCTGCGAGCCTGCGTCAAGGGGGCTTCGCCCCGCGCAGGGCGCGGCTCGCGCTGCGCTCCCGCCCTTGACCCAGTCTCTCAGCCGCCTGTATCTCCTCTACCAGAAAACCATGCATTATTTCAATCTATTACGAAGTGTTGCACTTCGTTTTGGAAACCGCCACCGTTCCATGTCTGATGCGAATAACATTCAAGATTTTTTAAAGAACACACGGGATTCGGTGTGGTGGGATCTTTTGAATGGTGTGGAGCTCTCTGAGCAGGGTATAAAAGAAATTTTTGATTCAAAAGGATATATCGCGGCTGTAAGATTGGCTCGTGAGGATAATTCTGAGGGCAAGACAATATCTCAACCATCTATACCGTCTATGTTGAAGGAGATAAATACATTACTGGAAGCTGTTCCTGCTATTCAGGCTATGAGGATGGCAAAAGAGAAAGAAGAAAATCCAATACTGGCAGCAACAGCACTCAGAGAAAAATTGGGAGAATTTGGTGAATCAACACTGAAAGCGATTTATAGTTTAGATGAATTGGCTCATGCGCGACGGGAGGGTTTGCGTATCACACCGTTTCGAAAAGAGGCAACAAGTGAACATCGTGATCAGGTGAATACTCAAGTAAAACAATTAGACGCTCTTAGGGAAATGCTTGGTACAGCGACACATCAGCCTTCTTTTCAGGATAAGATTGTTGAAGCAATGGCTTTATTTCGGCAAAATCCTGCTAAAACAGTAAAGTCTGAAATAACGTCTGCGGCTGAAAAAGTTGCACAAGGCGCGCTGAACAGTCTTAAGGCCGTTCCTGTTGTCGGATGGATAGTACAGGGAGGAGAAAAAGTAGCGCAGGCATTTTCAAACTCAATGGAGTATATGAAGCAAGCAAGAGACAAAGATCGTTGATTTAAATAATATAATAAAAACGCTCGTTGGCGAGCCGCCGCTATCAATCAAACACGCCCCATCACCACCGATGCGTTGGTCCCGCCAAACCCAAACGAGTTAGACACCGCCGTGCGGATGGTGCGTTTTTTGGCGACTTTGGGCACAAAATCAAGGTCACAGCCGGGGGAGGGGGTATCTAAATTCAGCGTCGGTGGGGCGATTTGATCCCGCAGGGCGAGGATGCTGAAGATGGCTTCCACTGCGCCAGCCGCGCCGAGGAGGTGGCCGATGGCGGACTTTGTGGAGGACATGGAGAGATCATAGGCGGCCTGGCCGAACAACCGCTTGACGGCCTTGACCTCAATTTCATCCCCTAGGGGGGTGGAGGTGCCGTGGGCGTTGATGTAGTCGATGTCGCCTGGCGTAAGCTCTGCGCTGGCCAGTGCGGCCTTCATGGCGCGGTAGGCCCCGTCGCCGGTTTCCGAGGGCGCAGTGATGTGGTAGGCATCGCCAGACATGCCGTAGCCGAGGATTTCCGCATGAATGGTCGCACCCCGGGCCTTGGCGTGCTCATATTCCTCAAGGACAACAACCCCGGCGCCTTCGCCCATGACGAAGCCGTCGCGGCCAGTGTCCCAAGGCCGGCTGGCCTTTTCGGGGGTGTCATTATATTCGGTGGACAGTGCCCGAGCCGCGGCAAACCCGGCCATACCGGAACGGCAGATGGTGGCTTCCGCGCCGCCGGCAACCATGACATCGGCGTCGCCCCAGGCAATAATTCGCGCTGCATCGCCAATGGCGTGGGCACCGGTGGAGCAGGCCGTAACCACCGCGTGGTTGGGGCCTTTGAAGCCGTATTTGATGGAGACATTGCCCGAAGCGAGGTTAATCAGGCTGGACGGGATAAAAAACGGGCTGACCCGGCGGGGGCCTTTGCTGATGAGGGTGGTGATGGTCTCCTCAATCTGCGGTAGGCCGCCGATACCTGAGCCAATCATGACCCCGGTGCGGCAGCGAGCCTCTTCGTCCTCCGGCATCCATTGCGCATCGGCAACAGCTTCAGCAGCAGCAGCTAGCGCAAAAACGATAAAATCATCCATGCGGCGGCGATCTTTTTCCGAAGCGACGCTGTTTGGGTCGAAAATCTCTGGGAAGCCTAGAACCTGCCCAGCAATGCGGGCCGGGATATCGCTGCAATCAAAGCGGCTTATGACCCGAACGCCGGAATGGCCGGCCAAAATATTGTGCCATGTGGTGGCGACATTACCCCCAAGGGGGGTAACAAGACCAAGGCCAGTTACCACCACCCGGCGGCGCGATGCAGGAAAACGCATGAGATTAAAACAACTTAGGAAGAATGCTTTTCGATGTAGTCAACGGCATCCTGAACCAAAAGGATTTTTTCCGCGGCATCATCGGGAATTTCAATCCCGAAGTGTTCTTCAAAAGCCATGACTAGCTCAACGGTATCAAGGCTGTCGGCACCAAGATCGTCAATAAAGCTGGCGTTATTGGTGACTTTGGCTTCGTCCACGCCAAGATGTTCTACGATAATTTTACGGACGCGGTCGGCGATGTCGCTCATGGTGTCTTCCTTTCTGGCGGCAGCAACGGATTGGGTCATTGGTCTGTTAACTCCCTGTTGACGATTGGCGGTATTGGTAGCGTCCCTGTTGAGATTGTCAATCATGCTTTAGGGAGTCTTAAGTTTTATCCGGCATACTTGAACAATCATTATGTTGTCGGGGTGCTTTTTATGACCATTCATTCGTCGTCTGATTCGCCTGAGCTTCAGGAAGCCCGGCTGTACCACCAAACGGGACGGTTGGCGGAAGCCCAAGCAATGTACCGAGAAATATTGAGCAAGCGCCCCAATGATGCCGCCGCTCTGCATGGTCTTGCGGTTATTCTGGTGGATTTGGGCAAGGTGCGGTTGGCGGAGCGTTATTTTGAGGAGGCATTGAGTCACGGTGCTGGTGAGGTGCAATATTACCGCAGTTATGCAGCATTATTGTTGAAACGCGGGGATGCGGATCGGGCGATGGATATTTTGCGAACGTGTTTGACGTTGCATCCGGAGGATGTGGAGACGTTGGGGCTTCTTGCCGATTATTCGTTGAAACAAGACGATGTTTTTGCCGCTATTGATTTGTATCGTCGGGTGGTGGCGCTGTCCCCTAGCACGGCGAAGACCCAGCATGCGCTGGCTTCATGCTTGTTTCAATGTGGTTTTATTGTGGACGCGTTGCCGCATTTTGCGGCGGCGCATCAGTTGTTACCCTATTCATTGGACGTGACGCTGGAATACGCTGATGCCCTATTGGTGTCAGGAAAGTTTGAGGCGTGTTCGGCGCTGTTGGAAGAAGCCCGGTTGCTCTACCCCCAAGCAGCAGAATTGCACCAGCGCCGGGGCCGGGTAGCGTTGCACCAAGGCCTGGTGGACACAGCCCTTGAGGCGTTGGAGACAGCGTTTTTCCTCAACAACCGCCTAGAAAACCTGCTTCGGGATTACGCGGCGGCTCTTGATGCGTCGGGGGATCATAAGGGGGCGGCGAAGGCCTTGGCGGCGGGGGAGTAGGGGAGCGCCTTATGTGCGTAAGTGTTGACGTGCATTAGATGTCCTGCCATTAATTGCATTAATACCAATACCTTAAAGGGAAACTCTGTCATGGCGAGCGCCGGAGGCGCGTGGCCATCCAGCAGATATTATTTTTCTGGATCGCCACGCGCCTCCGGCGCTCGCGAAGACGACCGAGGGTATGGCATATGCAAGTGCTCAACGTGTGTGATCAGGAAGTATTTACAGCCTCATAGGGAGTAATCCCCACTAGAACACTTTTCAGCTGGCGTTTGGCGGCGAGGGTCTCATAGGCGTTTTGTAGGCGCAGAAAGTACCCCTCGGACAACCGGAAAAAATGACACAAGCGTAAATCCGTGTCCGCCGTGACCCGCCGGGTGCCGTGGACAATGGCGTGAATGCGGTTGGGGGGGGGCACGGCGATGGTTTTTGCCAGGGCGTTCTGGCTCAGGCCCGCTGGCTCAAGAAATTCGTGCTTTAAAATGTCGCCGGCATGGGGGTTGTGGACGGTGGTCATGGAGGTCTCCATGATTGTTGTTTATAAAGAGAATATACCAATTCCGGGTACGGCGTAACAAGGGGTTTTTTGGGAGATGGGGGGCGGTGGGGAAAAAGAGGAAACCCCCAAGCGAGGGCTTCGGGTATAAAACCCCAAACGAGGCTTTTTCCGCCGCTCTCAGCGGGTGTTCGAGTTAGATATCCAAAGGAGAGCTGCCTCAGGATTCGTCTCTAAATTTGTCTTCAGCACCTCCACTAAAGGCGGGATGTCCTTATTATTTTTGAACGCGTCGTATAGAGATCTAGCGCCAATGGTAACGGTTTTTCTCTCCTCCTGCCCCTCTTGCGGGGGGAGTGTGATGGTCAATTGTCGATTTGTATTACGAAGATCGTTATACGTCACCGCGTTTGCTGCGTTACCGTACGCGTCCTTAACGGCCTTTTGAATAGCCTCTATTGTGTCTTCTTGGTTATCTTGAAAGCTTTGTATAATGATGGGAATTGCATAGCTTGCCAATGCATTAGAATTCCCCAGCACAGCCAGTAAAGACGGGGTGTCCTTATTACTTTTGAACGCCCTGGATAGAGATCTAGCGCCAATGGTAACGGTTTCTCCCTCCTCCTGCCCCTTTTGAGGGGGGAGTGTGATGGTCAATAGTTCATTTTCTTCAATCTCATTGTCCGTCACCTCTTTTGTTGATTTATTGTACGCGTCCGCAACGGCCTTTCGAATAGCCTCTATTGTGTCTTCTTGGTTATCTTGAAAGCTTTGTATAATGATGGAATTTACATGCATTCTTAATGCTTCAGGATTTCCCAGCACAACCATTAAAGACGGGGTGTTCGGATTCTTTTTGAAGACCGCATATAGAGAGTTAGCGCTAACGGTAATGATTTTTCCCTCCTCCTGCCCATCTTTAGGGGGGAGTGTGATGGTCAATGGTAGATTTTCTGTAAGATCCTTTAGCGTCACCGTTTCTACTTTACCGTACGCATACTTAACGGCTTTTCGAATGGCCGTTGTTATGGCATCGGGATTCTTTATCCATGCGTCTATGATAAGTTGTGCAGATTTTCTTTTGGATTGAGCGACCGAGGGTGTTTCTTCTGTCCGCACATTTTCATCAGACGGCAAAACACCTTGGGATTCGCGCGCGTTAAGTGTGCGGATATCAGCAAAACCCTGAGTAAGGTTGTCTTGCCAATTTTGGTCAAACACAACGCGTTTCGCACATATCAAGCTCGGTATAGTGGGTATACCCGCTTGGTGGTCCCTTAAGGCTTGCTTGCCTGTAGTCGTCAAAAAGTTCTGATCTTGGGGAGGATGAATCAGGTACAAGGCCTCTCCGTAGAAATCATTGACGATAATCTGGACTTCGGGGTTTAATGTGGTAATAACCACATAGGAAGATGGACGCAAATGACCCTGTGCCTTTGGATTATTTCCTTGTAAAATTTTTGTATTATAAGCGATAATCCTTTCCTGAAGATAATCGAGCACTTGAGAAACACGGTTTTGATTCCATGCCTCCTGCCTGCCTGCGCCAGAGCCAGTTTCAGATCTCTCCGTTTCATCGGGCGGCAGGATCACGCCCTTAATCGGTACTAAGGCCACCCCATCAGGCAAGAGAAGGGGGGGATTTTCATTTTGACTCCTATCAATGGTGACGCCCTTTGTATCCGGCAAGACGTTATTCTTATTCTTCTTTAATCCTATGAAAGTTAGAAATTCCTCTTTTCCCTCTTTTTGGGTTAAATCGATGCCCGTTTGGTCAAAAACCAACTGGCAAAACGCCGTGATCTTTTCACGTAAAGCATTATTCAGGTTTGGGGCATTTGACCGACGCTGATTGACCGTATGCTGCCGGAGATTGCTCTGATAGGTTTTCAAAGCAGCCGCAATGGCGATTATTTTTCTTGCGTATACTCGCTCTTCACCGCCGCCTATTTCTTCTTGTGATTCTTGTTCGATAAATTCTTTAGGACTTACGCGTTAACAAAAGAAAAGGAAGCTGCTACAGGGCATTGCAAGAAGAGGTCTTGTCGATGTCCCGAGCACGCAGCGTAAATTACAAGGACTACAGCCAGTTTTTGCTGCTCAGTCAGATCAATTTTACCC
>JBKDWF010000079.1:0-6189 GCA_046338525.1 Holosporales bacterium | reverse complement strand
GCTTCCTTGTTGACATTACTCATAAATACGATTCACAGCTTCTGTGAGAATGCCGATTCCGGTGTCTGTGACTTCCACAATAATTGCATTATTGTCTTGGTGGGCGCAGAGGGTTATCTGCCCAGCTTGGGTGAATTTAATGCTATTGTTGAGGAGGTTGAGGAGAACCTGCTGCAACCTGTGCCCATCAATAACAAGACGGGGCAGGGGGGATGCTATCTTAACGGCGAGATGTATTTCGGGGCGCAGGGCAAATTCGCCCATAATTGCTTGTTCGGTGCGGCGGATGACATCGGCAATATCCGTAGGGGCATCGCGCCAAGCCATGCGTCCTGATTCAATTTTGGCAATGTCCAGCACGTCGTCGATGAGAATGCTTAGGCGCACGCTTTCGCCGCTGATAATATTGAGGTTGTCAAGGATTCGGCTGACCTTTTCACTGTCGTCGTGTCCGGCGAATAACCGTTCCATATCCCGACGGATAAGTTTGATAAACCCCCGGATAGAGGTGAGCGGCGTGCGTAGTTCGTGGCTGACGCTGCTGGTGAAATTGGTTTTCATTTGCGCCATAGCGATAAGACGCTGGTTGGCGGCTTCGGTTTCGGCGAGAGCGGTCGCCATCCGGCGGACAGCTTGGCTTATGGCATCGATTTCCCTTAAGTCTGAACGAGCTAGGGTGCCTATGTCTTTGCCCCGGGAGAGGGCAAAAAGGGCGTTTCCCGCTTCTAGGGCAGGTTTGACGACTTCCTTGCGAATCGCTAGGCCAAGAAAAAAAAAATGCGGAAGCAAGGATGCCAAAACCGCCCAAGGCGGCGGTGCGGGCGGTACGGGCGCGTTCTGCAATAGTGGCGGCGGCGTTGCTGGCCACCAATGCGGCATTACCGGAGGATTCCAAGGCGGCCAAGGCAAGTTTTTGGTGAATTTCAAGTGTTAGACGATCAATTTTTGCATGGAGAATAATAATGCTTTTTTGTTGATCGAACAATTCAATGTGACCTGTGAAAAGAGCTTGTGTGCGTGGAGAGGCGGCTTTGAATAGACCCGCATATTCTTCTTTGGCGTGGTTTAGTTGAGCAAGATCGATAATCGCGGCAATGCTAGACATGTGCAGCCGTAGTCGCAAGATATCCAAAGCCTCTTTATCTGAGTGCTGGGCACTAATCTTTTGCAAAATAAGCGTTAGATTTTCTCTTTCCTTATGAAGGTTATCTGTGAATACGGATAATTGTTGTAGGGAGCGAAAGATATCGTTGAATATGGATTTTCTGGTTGATGGAGAACGGTTCATTAAGGTGCGGAGCAGGCGCAGGGCATCACGGCTGGCTCTGATTCGATCTTGGGCACTGGGATTATTGGCAACGATCTCAGCCAGTAGAGAAATCTGTCTAAGTATTTGATTTGTATTGCTTTGTTCTAGTGCTAAAGGAATAGTAACAGTGCGGGATTCCTCCGCGATGTGTTGAAGTTGCGCCAGATGACTGGCCACCAGAAACGACAGCCCGGCCAAAAACGCCACCACAATCCCAGTCACTGCATAGGACAGGGTTTGCAGGCTGAAGCGCTTGCGCGGGACAATGGGTGTCTCGGCCATGGTCGTTGTGCCATAGCACGGTTAGGGCAGGGGTGCAATTGGTTGGTGATGGAACGCACATGGGGAATCCTATGCACGCAAGTTGAGCACTTGCGTAGGCCAACCCTCGGTCGTCTTCGCGAGCTCCGCTAGGCGCGTGGCGATCCAGTAAAATTAACTTTTTCTGGATGGCCACGGCGCTCCGCGCCTCGCCACGACAGAGTTTCTTCTTAATAAATTGATTTTTATGCAATTAATGATGAAGTGTATAACAAGGTTCAATACTTGTGTGCATAGGGTAGCGCATACGGGAGTTGTACTGCTAACTGCTGGTTAGGTTAAACGCGGCGGCAAGATTTCTGTCTTCCGAAGAAGATTGTTCAGAGAATGAAGATGGGGATTGGTTTGTTTGAAAAGCAGTACTTAAAGCAGACAGAAAAGAAGAAAATGATGATGAGGTGGGGGATACGGATGAGGTTTGTTGGGGATTTGTTGTGTCCGTTTCATTGCCAATCGTAGCGTCCCTGAGCACCGATATTGATGCTGCAGCCGTAAGCGTCGGGGGGGCAGCGTTGGAGGTTAATTGTGGCCCCGTATATGATAGATACCCAGGGCCGGGCCGTCGGGCTTGGGCAAAGGTGGACAGGGGGAGGGTGACTTCTTGTACGGAGCCTTGGTCTGTTGAGCCGTAGTTACCAGAAATAACAGAAACTTTGCCGTTTTTTGGGGCAGAGGTGGCAAAGCCGATGTGGCTGTTACCTGGCCAGAAAAGCATATCCCCGGGCTGAATATTGTTGAGGGTGACGGTCTCGCCGTATCTGCTCCAAGCATCGACGGATGCGGATTTTGGTGGGAGGGGATACGGGTTGTTGTTTGGCTGAGGCAATAGGTTACAAAAGCAGCGCACCAAGGAATTTCATCAGTTAAGGTGAGGGTGGGTTCTTGTTGCCGAAGATCGGTACTGTTGAAAAAGTTTAGAACGTCGGTGTTGTTTTTGGGTCCGGGGTCTTCCGTGACGCCAATATACTCCCGTGCTCGTTCTATCCATGGGGGCAAGCGCGAAGAAGTTGATGTTTTTTGTGACATATATCATATTATATGTATTTTATCAAAATTGTCAATAAAAAACCACGGGCATTATTATCATGCCCGTGGCGCGTGTATTTTTCTTTGTAAAAACAGATGTATCAGCTACGCTTTTTCCGCCGTGCCGCCGTAGCGTTGTCAATGGCGTCTTGGTTAATCTGCTGGGCGGCACTGGCATCGGGAACAAGGCGGGAGCGGCCTTGGCTGGAGACCATTAGAAAGGCCTTTTGTCCGGGTGCCAAGCGGGGATCAATGCCCTGCACCAGGGTAACGATTTTTTCTTGGGCGGCAACGCTGCTGCGCTGGGTTAGGCATTCGGTGCGGCCACCTTTGCAGGAGGTTTTAGCGTAGTCGTAGTTGGTGACGGTACCCGTCTCGACTTCCCAGTATTTGACAACATATTCAATGCCGGGCTGTTCGCCGAGGGATTGTTGAGCCAGAGCACCTAATGCCGCGCCAGCAACAACACCGCCCACGGTGGCTATAGTATTTCCTTTGCCTTGTCCGATAAGGTTCCCGGCGAGGCCGCCGCCGACGCCGCCGAGAACCATGCCCCAGCCGTTGTCGTCAAGCTGATCGCCACTGGTGATGGTGATATCCCGGGCGCTGAGCACCACGGCCTGATAGGTGGTGGTGGGGACGGCGGCGGTTTTGGCGCTATAGCGGTTACCGCTCAAATCCTTGGCGCATCCAGCAAGAGCACCAATGCAAAGGGCAAACATAAAAAGACGAGAGGGACGCATGCAGCATAATCCTTTATGATAAGAGAGTTATTCCCCTAGGCCGCAAAATAAAGAAATTTTTTTGGCCGTCAAGAGCGGCGACTGTAAAAAATAGTGAAGATAACCAGTGCAATGGCGAGCAATGCCCAAGTAATGGCGTATTGTAAGTGGTCGTTTCGCAAGGTTGGCGTCGCTGCTGCTGTGGTTAACCCCGGCACGCCGTCGGTGACAAAAGCCATGGGCAAAAATGGTTTTAGCCCTAAAAAGGATGCCATTTCTGCAACGTAGAGGGTGTACCAGATGCCCTTGTCCGGCTGGTTCTCCGGGGTGAACCACGTCCGGGCAGTATTGGGCAGGGGTCTTGCGGTGAGGCGCAGAAAACTGGGCGTGGGCGACACCCACGAAGCACTTTCGGACAGCGTTACAAAGCCTGTGACCACAAAAGCATGTCCCTCATCAAGCTGCATCGGCGTGACGATCCAATACCCCGCTTGGCCGTTTTGTTGGCGTAGGCCGACGCGCAGGCTCTTGTCCCACAGCAGGGTCCCCTCCAGCGTTACCGGGCGGTACCATTGCTGATCGTCGGGGAGGGGCAAGACGTCGGACAAGGGCAACGGCGGCTTTATACTATTGGCGGCAAGGGTTTCTAGTAGCTGGCTTTTCCATTCGCGCCGTTGAAGCTGCCACGCGCTAAGGCCGCACAGCGTCAGAAAAACGCCGCCAATTAGGATAATCCCAAAAAAACGCTTCACGAGCCAAACACGTAAATGCCTAGGAATAAAAACAACCACACCACGTCCACAAAGTGCCAGTACCACGCGGCTGATTCAAAACCAATGTGTTGAGTGGGGGTGAACTCCCCTTTGGCGGCGCGGTACCAGCATACGGCTAAAAACACCGTGCCGACAAAAACGTGAAAGCCGTGAAAGCCCGTGGCTAAGTAAAACGTGCTGGCGTAAATGCCGTCTTTTAGGCCAAAGGCGGCATGGCTGTATTCAAAGGCTTGGCAGAATAAAAACAACACCCCCAGCCCCACCGTGGCGGCAAGACCGTTGATAGTGCCCTTGCGATCGCCGTGGAGCAAGGCGTGGTGCGCCCACGTCACGGTGGTGCCAGAGAGCAACAAAATCATTGTATTAAGGAAGGGCAAATCAAAGGGATGAAAGGGGATAATGCCCTTAGGCGGCCAGATGCCGTCTTTGGGAAAAAGCGCATTGTCAAAATACGCCCAGAAAAAGGCCACGAAAAACATGACCTCCGAGGCAATAAACAGCACCACGCCATAGCGCAGGCCAATCTGTACGACGGGGGTGTGGTGCTTGCCAATATTTGCCTCACGCAAGACATCACGCCACCAGAAAGCCATGCACACCACAACCGACAACACACCGGCTTTCAGAACCCACGCGCCATGATTATGCATGTATAAAATTGCGCCTACGGCTAACAGACCGGCCGCGAAAGATGATAGCAACGGCCAAGGACTTGGATCAACAAGGTGATAGGGGTGTTTTGGTGTGTGCGAATTGGACATGAGAGCCTCTTGGTGCAGGGCGTTAGCATAATTTATTCTCTAAGCAAAGCCCTTGCGTAGGGGGCCCTTGCGTAGGGGGGTGCACTAAAGCAGCCCGAAGGCCTGAAAAAGCTTTTGGTACTCTGCATCATGTTTTGCCAAGCGAAGCGCATCCTCCCAAGTCAGGCACTTCTCTAATGCGGAAGCGGTGAAGGGCGTTTGAATTTTTTTCTTCAGAGGACGCAACACCCCTTCAAGGTTCGGGTCTTGCAGGCACAGGGTAAGACCAGTCTTTTTAGCTTTTGTCCGCAAGTCGGGTATAGTCAATTCATTGAGCACATGGGTTGCTCGATCGGCATCAACAATGAGAAACGCGCCAACGTAGCGACCGTATTGCTGTTTCTTCTTTTTGTGTAACTGGATGGCAGTATCCACCATGCTCTGGTAGCCGCCGCCTCTGAGATTGTGGCAATCCAGATGAAGGAACTTTCTCTGTTTGTTCGCTGCTTTTTGTAGCCATGTGAAAAAGGATACTTCATCTTGGCCTTCGACGGCCAAAAAGAAACGCCTGTGTTGCTGGATATGGAGCTTTATCATTGTTATCCTATCAACGGCACGGCGCCCAAGGTGCCGTTAAGGTATTTTTTCATGAGCTGCGGTTCGCGGCGCAGTCCTTGGATGGCACTTGCGGCATAGACGGTTGTTTTGCCGTTGGCTTTTGTGGTGAAAAAAACCTGCTCTTTTTCCAGATCGTTCAGTAAGGCCGGGTTGTGGGCGGTAAACAATAATTGTGCCCTGCCCGGGTTGCGTTCGGGATCGTGAAACCAACCAACAATTTCGCACAGCAATGCCGGGTGCAGATCGTTATCAATTTCATCAATGAGGACTACCCCGCCCGTATCGAGTGCCCAATGCAGCTTGGCAAATATTTCAATAAACTTTCTGGTGCCGGCGGATTCTTCGTGCCAAAAAATTGGCGCAGTGAGGCCATCATGGGAAAAATTAGCGTATAGTCCACTTGGCCCTTCATGAATAGTCATCTCGTGCAGACCAACATCAATACGGCTCAAAACTTCGTTGAGGCGTTGATGATAGATGGGATTATTTTTGTAATGCGTTAAAAGATTTTGCGTGGGAACGCTGCTTTTATCAAAGCCGTCCAGATTGCTTATAAGACCGCCAATAAGAGCGCACAGGTTCATGGACAGAGGGTGGTTAAAATGAGCAAGGGTGCTGAGGATGCTGCGGTTACTGGTCACGGCTTGGAGGCGAGAATCGTCTGGAGCAATGTCAAAATC
>JBKDWF010000053.1:0-3983 GCA_046338525.1 Holosporales bacterium | reverse complement strand
CTGGCACGGCGCAAGCGGTGTCCGGCACCAACATTGCGGAGGCGGTACAGCCGTCTGTTGAGAGTGAATTGGAGGTTTTTGCTGACCTTGCGTTGGTGTTTTTTGCATAGAATCAGGCTTATATCGACGTTTGTGGGTAAGGGACGATGGGCATCATCGGCCACCTGTGGCGCGACGCCAAAGCGAGTATTGTAGTCTTCAATAAAGCCCGGCAAAAAGGCGTTGCCAGCCTCAATATCGTTGATTTTTGCTAGGCGCAGCTCTTTGACCAAGCGATCTTGCAACGTCTGGTTGGCGCGCTCAACCCGGCCCTTAGCCTGGGGAGAATTGGCGCAAATCAGATTTATTCCAAGCTCTTGCAACGCCCGATGAAACTGCGTCGGCTCAAAAATATGCTCATTCTGCTCCCGGCTCTTGCGAAAAATACTGTGCTTGTCGCTGTAATAGACTTGAGGCCGGCCGTGAAGCTCAAGATGCTGGGCGACGCACCGCATATAGGCAAACGTTGTTTCCGCTGGCTCAAAACGCATCGCCGTGAGGCGGCTGGTCGCATCGTCCACCATCACAATCAGGCTGCACACCGGCCCGCGCCCTTCAAACCAAGCGTGGGGCGAACCGTCAATCTGCACCAGCTCGCCAAACCGAGGCCTCCGGGCACGACTCTGATATATCTTTGTTTTTCGCAGCTTGCGCGGCTGCCATAACCCTGCCTCGCCAAGCCACCGCCGCAACGTCTCCCGCCCCACCGTGATGCCCGCAGCCGCCAGCTTCTCCGCCGCCAACGTCGGGCCAAAATCCGCGTACCGCTCCGCCACCAACGCCACGCACCGCTCCTTCAACGCAGCCCCCAACCCGCGCCGCCCAGAACCAGCCCGCCGCGTCAACCCAGCCGCCCCTCCCCGGCGAAATCGCCCCGCAAGCCGCCGCACCTGCCGCGCCGACAGCTTGAGCTTCTCCCCAGCCGCTGCCGCGCTCAAACTCTTATCCACCACCTGCTGCACCACCAACGCACGCTCCACCTGCCGTAACTCCCATAATGCCCCATTCGCTTCCATCAATAATGCTCCTTTGAGCCTTATTCTGAAGCTCCTTCCCTCTCACCAAAAATGGACATTTTTTTTTGGCAGAGGCGGACATTTTTTTAGAGCGCTAACATTCATAAATAGCCCCTATGCTTTTGCGATTAAGCATTTATAATCTTTTGCTCGACCAACACAATGGAATCCTTATGGCACATTTTTTAGTAATTGCAGCAAGCAGTGCTATTGGACAGGCAACGGTTTCACTGCTCAAAGAGGCGGGACACAGTGTGTTCACCACGGCGCGTGATGATAGTAAAATCAAACCGGACGCAACACTGGATGCCACCGATTTTGATGCGGTAGATAGCGTATTCAAGCAAGCGGGTACTATGGATGGCGTGGTGAATTGTAGTGGTTCATTGCTTCTTAAACCAGCCCACTTAACAAGCAAAGAGCAGTATCAGGCGGTGATTGATGCCTCGCTCACCACGGCATTCGCTACCGTTCGTGCGGCGGGCAAGCATATGAATAAAGGCGGTTCGGTGGTGCTGGTGTCGTCAGCAGCAGCGATGGAAGGGCTTGCTAACCATGAGGCGATTGCTGCGGCAAAAGCGGGCATTCTGGGCTTAACACTTGCCGCCGCCGCCAGCTATGCGCCCATGAATCTGCGCGTGAATGCAGTTGCGCCTGGCCTTACAGAAACGTCCTTGACAGCCGCCCTCACCAGTAATGAAACCTCGCGTAAATTCTCAGAAGCCATGCACGCGTTGGGACGCTTAGGTAAACCCGAAGATGTGGCGCGGGCGATTGTGTTTTTGCTTGATCCCGTCAATAGCTGGATTACCGGGCAAGTACTGGCAGTGGATGGTGGTCTTTCCCGCGTTCGGCCAAAGATGAAAGCGTGAAGAAAGCGTACACCGACGCTTTGATCAGTGATACAACCAAAGTAGAACAATGACTGTACTGCGCCTTATTCTCGCCGATCAGCTTTCTGCATCTATTTCTTCGCTGCACGGCGTGGACAAAGCACAGGATACTGTCATGCTGTGCGAGGTCATGGAGGAAGCCCGTTACGTTCCCCATCATCCGAAAAAGATCGCCTTTTTATTTTCGGCCATGCGCCATTTTGCTGCCGAGCTGGAAGAAAGTGGCGTGCGTGTGCGGTACATAAAATTGGATGATGCAAGCAATACAGGCAGTTTCACCGGTGAAGTGCAGCGCGCAGCGAAAGAATTAAACCCCTCGCGCCTGATTGTTACGGAACCGGGCGAATGCCGCGTGCTCGACATGATGAAGGGCTGGCACGAAAAGCTAGGCATTCCCGTTGAGATTGTATCGGACACACGTTTTCTGGCCACGCATGCAGAATTTGATGCCTGGGCACAAGGCAAGAAGCAACTCCGCATGGAGATTTTCTATCGGGAGATGCGTAAGAAATATGCCGTCCTGATGGAGCCGGACGGAAAACCCTCGGGTGGCGTGTGGAATTACGATAAACAGAATCGCAAACCCCCAAAAGTAGGCATGACATCACCGCCGCGCCTTAGCCACAAAAAATCTGCCATCACCCAAGACGTGCTTGCGCTTGTAAAAGATACCTTCAGTCATCATTTTGGCACGCTTGAGCCATTTTTTTATGCGGTCACACGCAAACAAGCGCTGATGGAACTTGATCATTTCGTGACCCATATCCTCCCTCATTTTGGTGATTATCAAGATGCTATGGTGGCGGGTGAGCCGTATCTGTATCATTCGCTCCTTTCAAGTTACCTCAATGCTGGGCTGCTTCTGCCGTTGGAGATATGCCAGAAAGCCGAGGCTGCGTATCGCGCAAGCAAAGCGCCGCTGAATGCTGTTGAGGGGTTCATTCGCCAAATTCTCGGTTGGCGAGAGTACATACGCGGCATTTACTGGCACTTCATGCCGGAATATGGCCAGCGCAATACGCTAAATGCCACCCACCCGCTGCCCGATTTTTACTGGGGCGCAACTACGCATATGTTTTGTGTGGCAGAAAGCGTGCGTCACACGCGCGATCACGCCTATTCACACCATATTCAACGACTGATGATCACCGGTAATTTTGCATTGCTTGCAGGGCTGGATGTGAAGGCCGTGCAAGCATGGTATTTGGCTGTGTATTCCGATGCGTATGAATGGGCGGAAATGCCAAACACGCTGGGTATGGCGCTGTTTGGTGATGGGGGTGTGGTCGCCAGCAAGCCCTATGCTGCCAGCGGAAAATATATTCACCGCATGAGCAATTATTGCGAGACGTGCACGTTCGACCCTGACGAAATGACGGGCGAAAAAGCCTGCCCCTTTAATGCTCTCTATTGGGATTTTCTGGTTCGGCATGAACAAAAATTTCGCCGCAATCAGCGTATGCCCTATGTGTTTTCGACTTGGGATAAGTTTACGCCGGAAAAACAAAAAGCCATTCGGGCGCAAGCTGCATTAAGTTTACAAAAAATGGCGGACGGGATTTTATGATAAGGGTCTTTTACGATGGCAAATGTGGCCTGTGTCGCCGCGAGATAGAGCACTATAAGCGCATCGCGCCTGAGAGCGTGTGTGATTGGGTCGATATTACCGTTGATGCATCATCGCTTGAGAGGCTCGGCGTTGCCTACGCTGATGGATTAAAGCTGCTGCATGCGCAAGACGTGCAGGGAAAACTGCATGTGGGTGTGGATGCATTCATCCTGATATGGCGGCAGATACCGCGCTGGCGAGTATTGGCATCCCTAGTGGGTGCTGGTTTTATTCGCCCTGTTGCGGGTATTGCTTACCGAGCGTTTGCTGCATGGCGTTTCAATCGCAGGGCAAAATCATGAAAAAAATTTAGATTAATTTTCTTTACGCCTCGGGTAGAAGCTCTCTTCAAGAGGAGAGCTTTATGCCAGAAGAAAACGAAGTGTATGAGGGATTTACGAGGATTTTTGCAGGGCTGCCGGACAA
>JBKDWF010000048.1:0-20129 GCA_046338525.1 Holosporales bacterium | reverse complement strand
ACGTCAATGGTGATAATATCGCCGTCTTTCAGAAGCTTCTCATCCGACGGAATGCCGTGGCAAACCACATGGTTCACTGAGGTGCAAATAGACTTAGGAAACCCCCGATAGCCCAGCGGCGCGGGGATAGCCCCGTGGCTTACAATAAAGTCATGGCACAGGCGATCGAGGTGCCCGGTGCTCACCCCCGGCACCACAAAGGGCGCTATATAATCAAGTGTTTGCGCCGCAAGTCGCCCAGCTTTACGCATCCCGGCAAAGCCGTCTTCCCCGTGGATGGTGATTCCTTCGTTGTCAGCCCTGCTCATTTTTTAAGAAATGCAGTATCAGGCGGTATTGGTCAAGGGTTTGCAGGCCGAGGCTTTGCCGTCTTCTGGCCATTCTGCCGTTGCTTGCTCGATGGGCAGCAGTGCCGCCCCCCATGCCCCATCATGGCTTCCCATCACCCCGGCGGGGGTCAGGGGCGTGCCCGCTGCGGGAAACCCCCCGCGCTCTAGGCGCAGCGGGACAAAAGCCTTTTTCTTCTGAGCCTTGTAATGCATGCGCGCCGTGACCTCTTGGCCTACATAACATCCTTTTGTCCACGCCACCGCGCCGAGGGTGTCCAGGCCGTAGTCCAGTATCAGAGCCTCGCCTACGGGCATATCACGGCCACCATCCGGGACGGCATGGCGCAGACGCAGCGTCTCATAGTCTTCCCACGCTGTTTCTTGGGGCGGCACCCCGATGCCCACAAACCCCAGCGCGGCGCAGCGGGGATCAGCCGCCGTGCCCGGTAGGGCGCGATCCACCGAAAACAATACCTTTTCCGGCACCAGTGCCAGCGTCACGCTCGCCCGTAATACATAGCGTTTTAGGAGGGTTAGTAAGTCTTCTGCCCGTGCCTGCTCCGGTGTCAAAAGGAACGCTGTCTCTTCGGCTCTAAAGATAAGAAAATCATGGAGGAACCGCCCCTGCGGGCTTAATAATGCCCCGTACCCCGTCGCCCCCACGGACAGCCCCGCCGCATCGGCGGTGATAAGGCCTTGCAAAAAAGCGGCCGCATCAGGGCCAGCAATGCGCAGCACGCTGCGGCGGGTATGGGTAAAAACAGGCATCGTGGGCGTATTATGGCATAAGGTTAGGGGGGTTGCCAGCCTAAGCTTCCCGCCCTATAACCCCCCTCACAACCAAGGACACGCTTCATTATGGACATCATCGCCATCCACGCCCGTGAAATTCTCGATAGCCGGGGCAACCCCACCGTTGAAGTTGACGTGGAACTTGAAGACGGCAGTCTAGGCCGCGCCGGGGTTCCCAGCGGCGCTTCTACCGGAACGTTTGAAGCGGTGGAAATCCGCGACGGTGACGTCAAACGCTACCACGGTAAGGGCGTGCTAAAAGCGGTCGAGGCCGTCAACGGTGAGATTGCCGATGCCCTTGTCGGAATGCCTGCTTTTGACCAACTGGGTATTGATGATGCCTTGTGTCGCCTCGACGGTACCCCGAACAAAAGCCGCCTTGGAGCTAACGCTACCCTGGGGGTGAGCTTGGCCGTGGCCAAGGCCGCCGCCGAGGCCGACGGCGCGCCATTATACCGCTATTTGGGCGGGGCCTATGCGCGGTTGTTGCCTGTACCGCTGATGAATATTCTCAACGGCGGTGCCCATGCTGATAACCCCATTGATATTCAGGAATTCATGATCATGCCCGTAGGCGCGGCCAGCTTCCGCGATGCCCTGCGCATGGGGGCGGAGGTTTTTCACACCCTGAAGAAAAAACTTCAGATCGCCGGGCACACCACCGCTGTGGGTGATGAGGGCGGTTTTGCCCCCAACCTGTCGTCCACCACTGCCGCGCTGGATTTTATTATGGAGGCCGTTACCGCTGCTGGGTTCAAGCCTGGGCGCGATGTGGTCTTGGCTTTAGACGCTGCCGCTAATGAGTTTCATACGAATGGCCGCTATTCTCTGGCGGGGGAGAGAAAAACCTTTACGAGCAGTCAGATGGTCGAATGGTACGCGAAACTGTGCCAGGATTACCCGATTGTCTCCATTGAGGATGGCTGCGCCGAAGATGACTGGAACGGTTGGCACGATTTGACCAAAGCGTTGGGCAATCATGTGCAATTGGTAGGCGATGATTTGTTTGTGACCAACACCTTGCGCTTGTCCCAAGGGATTGAGAAGCTCGCCGCCAACGCGATTTTGATTAAGCCTAATCAGATTGGCACTTTGTCGGAAACTATGGCTGCTATTGAATTGGCGCACCAGCATCATTTTAATGCTATTCTTTCCCACCGATCCGGTGAGACCGAAGATACGACCATTGCTGATATCGCCGTGGCCAGTAAGGCAGGGCAGATTAAGACAGGATCGTTGTGTCGTTCGGATCGCTTGGCTAAGTATAACCAGTTGCTTCGTATTGAAGAACAGCTTGGTAGCGATGCTGTGTACGCTGGCACTCGGGTGCTGCGCCACGCCCCGGCGGCTGTCACCCCTTCTAAGGCAAAAAATAAAGCCGCCTAATCAGAGATGCTGTTAACCATCTCTTAAATATCACTGCATAGACTCCCCCTCAAGAGTCGACATTGGCCACGGGCACCTAGGGGGAGAGACGCAGTAATGCAGCAACAACCGTTGCCACTTGGCGGCGTCAATAGCAATGCGCCACAGCAGGCTGTTTTCAACGGCTTGCTTGCCGATGCGCGAATGACGTTTGGCACTCCCAATGCGTTGCAGCTTTCCGGGATCGCCTTTGGCATTGGCGAAAAGCTGGCTCGTTTTCGCTTGGCGCAGTTTCTTGCCGATGCCGTTACTCTTGCAGAACTTAAAGCCCTTTATGGTATTCTGGCGCATCAGCATGGCTTGGTATTTTTTCGCACCCATGCTGATTTAGACTATAATACGTTGCTTGAGTTGGTCTCCGGCATCTTAGACGATGATACCCCCGCCGATGTTGCCGTGATGATGGATGTGTACAATGCGGTGTGGAGCCTGCATTATCGTCAGTTTGAACAAGACCCCGCCAGTGCCTTGGCCGAATGGAATGTTGAGGATGCTTTTCAGACCCGTGCTGTCCGGGCTGTTTTATTTGATATGGCGTTTGATCGTGTGTTGCATTTGTCCCTTGCTATGGTGGAGAGTTGCCTTGATGTTGCCCGGCATGGTGCAAGGGAAGGTATTGCTGAAACGATGAACAAAAAACGCGCCCTCGTTTTAAATATTGTCCTTCATCGCAAAGAAGCAGAGGCTATTTTGCCTAAAACCCTAGGGCAACGTCCTGTGCAAAAACAGGCCGATGCCTTGCGGGGGGCGATGGAGTTTTTGCAGAAGAAATAAGGCTCTTGTTCCCATCTTGTTGTTTTCTGTAATCGTGCCTAGAAGATATAGCATGCTAAACGTCTCCGCCTTGGCAAAAGCCGTTCATTCTTTGGCCGTCGCCCTAGAACAACATAAAAATGATCCTGAAGATACCCTGCGCCGAGATGGGTGTATCCAGCGGTTTGAGTATACGTATGAGTTGAGCCATAAAATGCTGCGGCGGTTTTTGCAGGCCACCGAACCTAACCCCGATGTTGTTGAAGCCATGACGTTTCAGACGCTTGTTCGTACGGGGTTTGAACGCGGCCTTGTCGAGCATAGCTGGGACACATGGCGCGACTGGCGGGACAAGCGCGGCACCACAAGCCACACTTACGATGAAGACAAGGCAATGGCGGTTTTTGCCGGGATTCCGGCCTTTCTGCGCGAAGCACAATACCTGCTGGCACAATTGCAGTCTCGCTTGAAGGCACCATGATTGCCCTGACCCCTCATGAGCGGGATATTGTTATTACGATCCTGCGTGCCTATGCCCCGAATCGTTCGGTGGTGGTGTTTGGTTCTCGCGCCAACGGCACGGCCCGGCCAACCTCGGATTTGGATTTATGCCTGATGGGGGAGGAGCAAGCCCCGGCGTCGGTTTTGTTAAATCTCAAGGAAGCCTTCGATGATGCACCGCTGGCGTTCAAGGTGGATATTGCGGAATGGGCAACACTGCCAGAGTCTATGCGGGAAGAGGTGGCGAAGGCACAGCCTTTATAGTGCTGAGGGCTATCCTATGCACACAAGTCTTATGAGTCTGTTGAAGTGCTCGGTTTAGCTCTCCCGCTTGCGGGCGAGAGCCGGAGAGGGGGGGACTGTTGCACTAAAAAACAAACCGGGCGCAGTTCCCCACGCCCGGCAGCCAACCCGCCAACACATCCATACGGTTGCTGTGTCTCCACCCTGGCCGGATTTTGGAGGCTGACGCCTGACCGACGGCACCATCAAGGAAGGCGGGGGAAATGTCAATATCCATGAAAAACGGCGGCACCAGAGGCACCGCCGTTTGAATTAGACTTGTTCAGGCGATTAGGAATTCGGCTTGCTTTTTAGTGTCCGCGCCGGGGCCGGTTTTTCTTCGGGTGCTGCTGCAGGCAGGGTAACGGTGATGGCCTCGTCGTATTTATTCATTGCACCCGTGCCAGCATCAATACCCCATCCAATCAAGCCGCCAAAGATAATGTTTGCGAACGTCCACGCATTGGTGTCTGAAGATAAGGGGGCTTTGGTATCTTTATAGCCAGGTTTTTTGCAAACCACTTCTGCATCAGCATACCGCCGTTTGTAGTTCACTTTCGCCGGTGTACTGGAAACCGTGCCAATGACAGCACCTTCGCGTACGAGATCGCAGCGCGCGCCTTGTGGAGTACTGTTGATTGTTGTTTCTTGGGAAGAGCTGTCAACAATGGAAGCACACCCCGACAGGGTTAACGCCATAACAATAGCTGCAATTTTCTTCATAAAAAGCCTTTCCGTAGGTTGAAAATAAACAGCCTCAACGAGCTGTGGCAGTGTCCGTAGAAGAACTATCCCTTTGACGCAAGAGATTTTTGTTGCTGCGATGCGAGGTTCTCGACAACCCCCCATTATCTGTTCTACAACGTCGGTTGTAACCGCAAGAGGAACCCCATCGATGAGCATTGACCCCAAAGCCAAGTCCAACACCGCCGCCGCTGAGGCTGAGCGCAGCAAAGCCCTTCAGGCCGCCTTGGCCCAGATTGAGAAGGTGTACGGCAAAGGCTCCATCATGCGCCTAGGGGCAAAAGATCGCGCTATTGAGATTGAGGCGATTCCCACGGGCTCCTTGGGATTAGACTTGGCGTTAGGCATTGGCGGTTTGCCGAAAGGCCGGATTATTGAGATTTTTGGCCCCGAAAGTTCAGGTAAAACAACCCTGACCTTGCACGTGGTGGCCGAAGCCCAACGTCTGGGAGGCACCTGCGCCTTTGTGGACGCTGAACACGCCCTTGACCCCGGTTACGCTGCTAAGCTTGGGGTTAAAATTGAAGATTTACTTATCTCTCAGCCCGATACCGGTGAGCAAGCCCTGGAGATCGCCGACACCCTCGTGCGGTCGGGCAGCATTGATGTGTTGGTGGTGGATAGTGTTGCCGCCTTGGTGCCGAAGGCCGAACTCGAAGGCGACATGGGTGATTCCCACATGGGCCTGCAAGCCCGGTTGATGAGCCAGGCACTGCGTAAGCTCACCGGGTCTATCTCCCGCACCAACTGCATGGTCATCTTTATCAACCAGATTCGCCAGAAAATCGGCGTGATGTTTGGCAACCCCGAACCCACGACGGGGGGTAATGCCTTGAAGTTCTATGCCTCTGTGCGCCTTGATATCCGCCGCATTGGCGCTATTAAGGATAAAGAGGCCGTTGTCGGCAACCAGACCCGCGTCAAGGTGGTGAAGAACAAGGTTGCGCCGCCCTTCCGCCAGGTGGAATTTGATATCATGTATGGTGAGGGTATTTCCAAGGTCGGGGAGATTCTCGATTTGGGATGCACCGCCGGGATTATTGAAAAGTCCGGCTCGTGGTTCTCTTGGGATGGTCAGCGCATTGGCCAAGGCCGGGAAAACGCCAAGCAATACCTCAAGGATAACCCGTCCGCTGCTGCCGCCATTGAAAAGGCCGTCCGTGCCGATGCCGGCGCGGCAATTCAGGTGGTTCCTGCCACTCGGGAAGAAGAAACCGACGCCGAAGCCGACGCAGCAGCCTAAGCGTGCGCCGTCTTGATGCCCCTCTGCACCACCGGGTGGCGGCCAGCTCGCCGCCCGTGTGGATCATGCGCCAGGCCGGACGGTACCTGCCGGAATACCGGGCTGTTCGGCGGCAAGAGGCTGACTTTTTGAAGTTTTGTTTTAATTCGGAACTGGCCGCTACCGTGACTTTGCAGCCTATCCATCGCTTTGATTTGGATGCGGCGATTATTTTTTCGGATATTCTAACCATTCCTTATGCTCTGGGTCAGCATGTTGCTTTTCATGAGGGCGAAGGGCCAAAACTGGGCAGCATCACCCACCCCGAAGACATTAGGGTGTTGGCCAGTCAGATTGATTTAAGCAAGCTCAAGGCGACCTACGATGCCCTTACCACCGTGCGGCGCAGTCTCGCGGATGAGAAAAATCTTCTTGGTTTTTGCGGGATGCCGTGGACGCTGTTCTTATATATGGTGGAGGGCAAAAGCCCCAAAGAGGCGACGCGGGCTTTGCTGTGGTGGTACGGTGAGCATCCACTGGTGGCCAGTCTTTGGCAACGCATTGAAGATGCCGTTGTTGCCCACGCGGTGGCTCAGCTCGATGCCGGAGCCGATACGATTCAGTTGTTTGACAGTTGGGCCGGCCTTGCCCCGGGGCACTTGAAGGAGGATTTGGTTCTGGCGCCCTTGCGCCGCATCAGTGCAGCCATTAAGGCCCAGCGTCCCGATGCTGCGATTATTGCCTTCCCTCGAGGGATCGGCATGAGCCTGCCTCAAGTATTCACGATTCCCACCATTGACGGGGTATCCATTGACAGTGAAACGCCGTTATGGGTAAACAGTAACGGTTTGTGTTTGCAAGGTAATATCCCCCCTGCTGCCCTTATTGCTGGGGGAAAAACGCTAGAGGTCGCCGTGCGCGATGCCAAAACTGCGATGCAGGGCAAGCCGTGGATTGCCAATCTTGGCCACGGTATTTTGCCGCAAACGCCGCCGGAACATGTCACCGATTTTGTGCGGTTGGTGCGCGCCGATGCTTGATGTAGCAGCTTTGGCCACGGCGTTGTTGCCTGCGGTGGATAAAGCGGGCAGGGCTATATTGTCCTATTATAAGCGCGATGTTGCCATTACCCGCAAGGACGATAATAGCCCCACCACCGCTGCGGATGCTGAAGCAGAAGCGATTTTGATTGAGGCTTTAACAACGCTCACCCCCGATATCGCTATCGTTGCCGAGGAAGCCTGTGCTCACGGCACACCGACAGGCATGGGGGCAACTTTTTGGCTCGTGGATCCGCTGGACGGGACAAAGGAATTTTTGAAGGGCACCGATGAGTTCACCGTCAACGTGGCTTTGATAAAAGACGGCGTGCCAGTACTGGGCATTGTTGCCGCCCCGGCGTTGGGGGAGACGTTTGTAGGCTATGATGGCCATGCCGTAAAATACACGGATGCGGCAAAAACACTTTTAAAAATCAATTCTGATGTCCAATTGCCCTACCGCGTTCTTACGAGCCGTTCCCACCACGATCGTGAAGACGTGGCGCTTCTGATGGGAGATCGTCCGGTAGGGGAGGTGATGGCCGTGGGCAGTTCCCTTAAATTTTGCCGTCTAGCCGAGGGGGCAGGGGATATATACCCGCGCCTAGGCACCACGATGGAATGGGATACCGCCGCCGGGGATGCTGTCCTGCGTGCGGCTGGTGGTAGTGTTAACAACCCCGATGGTTCTTTGTTTGTTTATAATAAACCCGGTTTTCGTAATGGAGCTTTTCTCGCTAAGCGAGGGGGGGTGGCATGAGTCCCCTTATTATCCCTTTTCAGGGGGTATTGCCTAAACGCGCCCCTAGGGCTTGGGTTGCGCCCGGCGCGGCGGTAGTGGGCGATGTCACCTTAGGGGAAGACAGTTCTATATGGTTTAACTGCACCGTGCGTGGCGATGTGAATTATATCCGTATCGGTACCCGTACCAATGTGCAGGATAACACCTGTATCCACGTCACCCGTGTTACCCATCCGACCCTTATTGGCGCGGGCATTACTATTGGCCACGGGGCGGTGTTGCATGGTTGTGTTCTTGAGGATGATTGCTTTATCGGCATGGGGGCGGTGATCTTGGATGGCGCAGTGGTTGAAAGCGGGGCTTACGTTGCTGCCGGTGCTCTTGTTACGCCGGGCAAGCGCGTTAAGGCCGGGGAACTTTGGGCGGGACGGCCGGCAAAAATGCTGCGCCCCGTAACCGAAGAGGAAGCCGGGTTTATTGCCATTTCCGCTGAGAACTACGTGCGCCTTGCGGCGGAGTACCACGGCGCATGAGCTGGTGGGACGCGGCATTGGCGCAGCTCGGCTATCCGCAGCTGTTTGTTTTGATGGTTTTGGAGAACTTATTTCCGCCGCTGCCGTCCGAGGCCATTGTGCCGCTGGCCGGGATGCGGGTTGCCGCCGGGGAATTATCTTTTTGGGGCGTTGTGGTCTGTGCTACCGCCGGGGCTGTTGTGGGGCAAACCGCGTGGTATCTGCTGGCGCGGCATTGGGGCAAGGAGCGGTTGGGGGCGTTTTTAAACCGCCGCCGTTGGCTGGGAGTTACATCTGAGGACTTGGCCAAGGCCGACAGATGGTTTCACCGCTATCAGGTTATTGCCGTCCTATTGTGCCGCTTGGTGCCGGGGGTTCGCACGATTATTTCTATTCCCGCTGGGTTATTTGCCATGCCTTTGTGGCTGTTTTTATTTTGTTCTACAGTGGGATCGATGCTCTGGATTATCTTCTTGACCAGCATTGGGAAATCTTCTGTGGGCATTCTGGATTCTATTGAAAGCCTAGGCAGCGGAATGGTTGTTCTTCTCGTTCTTGTTGCTGTCGTGTTTTGGTGGCGTCGCCGCGAGAAGAAGCGGGCGGGGTTATGAACGAGATTACGTTGCCGCCGCTGTCCCTGCGTGCTTTGTGGGCGGCATTGATTTTGTTGTGCGCGGTGTTGTACTTGCCGGGTCAGCATCGCCTGCCAGTCATGGATCGGGATGAGGCGCGGTTTGCCCAAGCCACGAAGCAAATGCTGGCTACAGGTGATTATATCGATATCCGCTTTCAGCACGAGAGCCGCTATAAGAAGCCCGTCGGTATTTACTGGCTGCAAGCCCTGTCGGTTCGCCTTGCCGGAACACCGGAAGCTATTTGGGCTTACCGTGTGCCCTCGCTGCTAAGTGCCATTGGCACTGTGCTATTGCTTGCTTGGCTCGTGATGCGCTTGGGTGAAACCCGTTGGGCTGCTTTGGCCGCCGGGGCGATTCTGGCGTGCACGGTGCTGCTCAGTGTGGAGGCGCATTTGGCAAAAACCGATGCTGCACTATTGGTGGTAATTACTGCCGTACAGGCGATTATTTTGTGTCAGTACCAAGCATGGCAAACAGGCAAACAGTTGCGGAGGCACTGGGTTGTGGGTTGGTGGGCATTGTTGGGTCTTGGCATCTTGCTCAAGGGACCCATCGTGCCGCTGATTGCTGTGTTGAGTTTGGCCTGGCTAAAATGGGTTGAAAAAGAACGCGGTTTTGCCAAGACTTTTTGGAATCCTTGGGGTGTTGGGCTGGCCGTGGTGGTGATATTGCCGTGGTTGGTATTGATACATAAGGTATCTGGGGGTAGCTTCTGGCGCGAAGCAGTGGTAAATGATCTTCTTAGTAAAGCCATTAGCGGTCAAGAATCCCACGGTGCGCCGCCATTGTTTTATGCCGCGCTATCGCCGCTGTTGCTCTGGCCATTTGGCGGGGCGGTGTTGCTTGCTTTGCTTAGGGTGAGGCGGCATCGTGATCATTTTGTGGTGCGGGCAGCCTTGGCGTGGGCTGTCCCCACATGGGTGTTGTTTGAGCTGATCCCTACGAAGCTGCCACATTATATTTTGCCGACGTTTCCGGCGTTGGTATTGCTTACTGTGTGGGTGTGGCGGCGGGAGGGGGAGCGGTTGTTTGCCCCGGGGGGTGGCCGGGCGGCCTTGCGGTGGTGTTATGGAATTTTAAGCGTGGTGTTGACTCTTGCGCCGGTTATCCTTTTGCCAGTGGTTTTGGGTAATGAAGTGCATGTTATTTCGATTTTTCCGGCCGTGGTAGCCGCCACGTTTATGATTATTGCCACGCAGCCGGCCACGCAGATGCCTATTCGTTTTGGGGCACTGGTGCTGGGGGCAGCGTTAACCTACACAAGCCTGTTTCATCTTCATGTCCCTGCGGCTCAGCGGTTGTGGATAAGCGAGCGTCTTCTCACCGCCCTGAATGAAGCCGGTGTACAGCATCGCCCACTGGCCATTGCCGGGTTTAATGAACCTAGTGCTGTCTTTACCTTGGGGACAGGCCTGCGCCTGACCAATGGGGTGGGGGCAGCGGCTTTTTTGATTGAGCATTCTGATGGCATCGTGATGATTGAGTCCCGGCAACGTCCGGCCTTTGATGCCGTGGTGCGGAGCTTAAAAAACCCCATGCCGCTGACCGAACGTGGTCAGGTGACGGGCTTGAATTATTCTAATGGAAAGACTGTTGATATTCATATTTTGGAGGCTAGTGAGCCGTGAGCCGCTGGATCATTGTGTCTGGTATCGGTGTGCTAGCCTTGGTAATGGTGTTGCAGTTTAGTGGTCTTGATGTTGAGGTAGCCCATTGGGCAAGTGGGTTGTCCGACACACAGCGGGACGTTTTCAGGACGTTATCAGAATTTGGGGACAGCAAATATACTCTGATACCTTCGGGCATTATTGCGTTAGTCGGCTATTTTCTCAAAGCCCCTCGGCGCATTGTTTATGCCGCGCTGTTGTTGTTTGCCAGCGTCGCCCTGTCGGGCATTGCGGCCAATATCTTCAAGTTTCTTATCGGACGGCCCCGGCCTCGGTTATTGCTTCAGGGACAGGAAGATTTTTTCCCCCTGACAGTGGATTGGCTCTACCATTCCCTGCCGTCGGGGCATACCACTACGGCGGCGGCGATTGCCGTGGTGCTGACACTATGGTGGCGGCCATTGGGAATCATTGGTGCAGCTTTGATTCTCGCCGTGGGCAGCAGCCGCGTTATCTTAGGGGCGCACTATCCGGGGGATGTTCTGGCCGGGGCATGGCTTGGGGCGGTGGTGAGTATACTGTTATGGAAATTGAGTGCTCGCCACCGTTCTTGCATTCCCAAAGCGGTGTGATAGATTCACCGGCAATGGATCCTATGCCTGCAATATTCTGGCTCTTGATTGGCCTATGTGCTCTTTTGCTGGAGATTTTTGCCATTATGCCCGGCGTTGGGCTTCTTTTTGTTGGCCTTGGGGCGTTTGGTGTGGCTATCGTGCTGTCGCTTGGTGGCATGGAGACGCTATCGGTTCTCTGGCAGGTGCTTATTTTTTTTGGTGTTAGCTTGGCCGCCGCCGCCCTGTTGTGGCGTCCCATGCGCCGTTGGCAGAAAATGGGAAAGACTTATCATAATATTGTTGGCCAGCGCGGCGTTGTTGTTGGCACGGATTTGCTCCCCGGCGTGCAGGGCAGCGTGCAGTGGTCGGGCACGGTGATGAACGCGGAGCTTGCCCCTGCCGCTTCTTCCGTCCCTGCTGGCAAGGCCGTTGTCATTGTTGCCGTGCACGGCAACATTCTTGTTGTTGAGCCTGTTACATCATAAGGAGATTATAATGGTTGATTTTTCAACAGTCGTTTTGCTGATTGTTCTCTTGATAGCCTTTATCGGGGTAATCAAGGGTGTTTGCATCGCCCCGCAGCAGGAGGCTTGGATCATCGAACGCCTTGGTCGCTATAGCCGGACGCTTGATGCTGGATTGACCATTATCGTGCCGTATATTGAGCGTGTAGCTTATCGGCATTCCCTCAAAGAAACCGCTTACGATGTGCAGGAACAAACGGCCATCACCCGGGACAACGTCACCCTTACCCTTGACGGTATTGTCTATTTGCGGGTGACGGATGCGGTGGCGGCGTCTTACGGGGTCACCGATCCGATTTATGCTATTACTCAGCTTGCTCAAACCACTATGCGTTCGGAAATCGGCAAGCTGACGATGGATCAAACATTTGAAGAGCGCGATAAGTTAAACCACAATATTGTTGAAGCTATTAATGCCGCAGCCGGCACCTGGGGTATCCAGTGTATGCGCTATGAGATTCGCAACATTCATCCCCCCAAGACGGTACTTCAGGCCATGGAACTTCAAGTGGCGGCGGAACGTCAAAAACGCGCCCAGATTCTTGAATCCGAAGGCAAGCGCCAAGCACAGATTAACATGGCCGAAGGACACAAGCAGGAGGTCGTTTTAAAATCTGAAGCTGCCCTTACCGATCAGGTCAACCGTGCCAAGGGTGAGGGGGAGGCGATCCTCACCGTTGCCCATGCCACGGCGGAAAGCCTGCGGCAGGTGGCCCAAGCCATCAGTCAGTCCGGCGGGATGGAAGCCATGAACCTTCGTGTTGCGGAACAATATGTTGAGGCTTTCCGGCAACTGGCGCAAAAATCCACTACTGTGCTGTTGCCTGCCTCCGCTGGTGATGCCGCGAGCATGGTCGCTCAAGCTCTAACCGTTTTCGATCGCCTGCGGGAAGGCAAGGCCGACATCATGACCTCCCCCAAAGGCAGTGTGCCCAAAGTTTAGTGTAAGAGTTTTATCGCGATGCAGCCTGATAGTGACACCACCGCCACCGCTTTGGCCAAGGCCACAATTTTATCCGAGGCTCTTCCGTACATGCGCCGCTATGCCGGGCGGACCTTTATCATCAAGTACGGCGGCCATGCCATGGGCGATGCCTCTGCTGCGGCGGCGTTTGCCAGGGACGTGGTGCTGCTCAAGCAAATTGGCATCAACCCTATCGTGGTGCATGGCGGCGGCCCCCAGATAGGGGCAATGCTGGAACGCCTCAAGATTAAGTCCGATTTTGTGGACGGCTTGCGCGTCACCGATGCCGCGACGGTGGAGATTGTCGAGATGGTGCTTAGCGGCGCTATCAACAAGGCCATTGTCGCCGAAATCAACCGCGCCGGGGGTCTTGCCGTCGGCCTGTCGGGCAAGGACGCGAACCTGATTGAGGCCAAACGGCTGGAGCATAAACGCCGCGATCCCGACTCTCACATTGAAAGTGTGTTGGACCTCGGCTTTGTGGGGGAGCCGACAAAAATAAACCCGGCGGTGCTGGCCACCTTTGCCCGGTCGGACATTATTCCCGTCATTGCCCCCATTGGCGTGGACAGTGAGGGGCGCAGCTACAATATCAACGCCGATACCGCCGCCGGGGCCATTGCCGCCGCCGTGCGGGCGACGCGGTTTTTCCTCCTCACCGATGTCGGCGGGGTTTTGGATGCCAATAAAAAACCTATTGCCGATCTCTCCCGTTCTGAGGCCGAAAAGCTCATCCGCAACGGCACCATCAGCGGCGGGATGATCCCCAAGGTGCGCACCTGCCTCGACGCCGTTGCCGGCGGGGTCGAAGGCGCGGTGATTTTGGATGGCCGCCTGCCCCATGCCGTGTTGCTGGATGTCTTTACCAGCAAAGGGGTGGGGACGATGTTGCATGAGTAGGGGGGGTGGGGAGTAGTGAGTGGTGAGTGGTGAGTGGGGAGGTGTGAGTGGATAAAAGAACAACACCCCTTGCCGAGGGGCAGGGGTGTTGTTCTTTAATTGACTTTTGTTGTGTTTCTCCCATTTTCAGGGAGTCTTTTTGTGATCCTGCCACCGTCAGGGAGTCTTTTTGTGATCCTCTCGGCAGGGAGTTGTTCTGTGGTTCTCCCACTAACACCACTCCCACTAACACCAATAGTGTTAGGTAGGGAGTTTGAGGGGTTCAGCCTTTTCAGGACTGCATCCCCTTTTTTTGTTGTATATATGCCGTAGCGGTCTATATAAACTTTACCTTGTCTTTCAAGCTTTGTACAAATCTTGAAGAGTTGTTTAAAATCAAACTTCTCTAGAAGTTTGGCAAACGGAACAAAATAGGGCCCGCGGGCCATGTTTTGTTCGAAAAGGCTCCAGAAATCTTTCTCTTCTTCGGAGGGGTGATCCTCCAGAAGTTTGTTGACTGCTCGAAAAAGCCAATCAAACATGTGTTTGTACTCCTGTCCATTTTTTTGGACTTTTTTTGGTAACAAGAAGATGATTCTCTCAAAAAATTTTTTGACAGAAAAACTCTATGCCCCCAGTATGCGTTGCGTTGCGTTGCGTTGCGTTGCGATGACGTGCGTCACACTGCATAAAATTTATTATAAATATTTTTTCAAGCCGCTGGTAATCTTACCCAGCAAAGGGGTGGGGACGATGGTGCATGAGTAGAGAGGCGTTATGTCCACAACATTGACAACACCGGTGGTCGTTATTGGCGCCGGCCCGGTGGGGTTGTTTGCGGTGTTTCAGTGCGGGATGCAGGGGTTATCCTGCGTGGTGGTGGATGCGTTGGACGCGGTGGGGGGGCAGTGCCAGGCCCTGTACCCGGAAAAGCCTATCTACGATATTCCGGCGTACCCCAGTATCAGCGGCGGGATGCTCAGCGAAAAACTGGCCCAGCAGGCTGCGCCGTTTAACCCGCGCTATTTATTGGGACAGCGGGTGGCGAAGCTGGAACCCGTGGGCAATGCCTGGCACGTAACCACGGATCAAGGCACGCGCATTGAGGCGAGGGCGGTCATTATCGCCGCCGGGGCAGGGGCCTTTGGTCCCAACCGCCCGCCCCTTGAGGGTATTGAGGCCTTTGAGGCCAGCGGCGCGGTGCAGTACTACGTCAAGAAAGCCGAGGCGTTCCGGGGTAAAAGCGTTGTTATCGCTGGCGGCGGGGATTCAGCGGTGGATTGGGCGGTTATTCTGGCGGACATTGCGGCGAAGGTGTACGTCGTGCACCGCCGGGCTAAATTCCGAGCCTTGCCCGAAAGTATTTCCAAGCTGGAGGTTTTGGCCGCCAAACCGAAGGGCCGGGTAGAACTGGTGACACCCTACCAGTTGCACCGTCTTGAGGGGGGCAATGGTATGCTGGGCGCGGTGGTGGTGGCGACGCTGGAAGGCGCAGAGCGTAGGCTGGAGGCCGATCACCTGCTGGCGTTCTTTGGTCTCTCAATGGATATCGGAGCTGTTGCCCAGTGGGGGTTGGAGCTGGAACACAACCACATTCGCGTTGATCAGGGCACAGCGGCAACGAACCTTTCCGGCGTGTATGCTGTGGGGGATATTGCGACGTACCCGCATAAGCTAAAGCTCATTGCCACGGGCTTTGCCGAAGCGGCCCAGGCCGCCCATGCGGCGTACAACCACCTGAACCCCGACAAGCCCCGGCACTTTCAATATTCGACGACCCAGGGAGTTCCCGTATGATCACCCAACCCGCACGCTCTTTGGTTGAGGATACCGATGGGGCGATCCGTATTCTGGATCAGCGGCTATTGCCGTTCTCTCTCGTCTGGGTGCGGGTGGATAGCGCGGCGGTAGCGGCTCAGGCAATTCGGGAGATGTGGTGCCGGGGTGCGCCGCTGCTCGCCGCCGTGGGGGCGTATGGCTTGACCTTGGCTCTGGAAAAAGACCCGGAGAATAGCAGCCTACACCGCGCTCATCAAACCTTGCTGGAGACGCGGCCCACGGCGGTGAACCTGCGCTGGGCGTTGGATCGCGTCCGCGACGGGGTGGTGCATTTGCCGCCGGAACAGCGGGCGGCGGCGGCGCGGGCCATCTGCCAAGATATTTGTGAGGAAGACGTGGTGATGAACCACGCTATTGGCCGGTATGGGTTGGCGTTGCTTATTGAGATTGCTGCCCGGAAAAAACCGGGGGATGCCGTCAATATTCTGACCCATTGCAATGCCGGACGCTTGGCAACCATTGCCTGGGGCACGGCTCTTGCGCCTATCTATCTTGCCCATGCTCAGGGGGTGAAGGTGCACGTTTGGGTGGATGAGACACGGCCCCGCAATCAAGGCGCAAGCCTGACGGCGTGGGAGTTGGCCGATGCCGGGATTCCCCATACCCTGATTTGCGACAATGCCGGCGGCTTGCTGATGCAGCAGGGCAAGGTGGATATATGCCTGGTGGGGGTGGATAGGGTCGCGGCCAACGGGGATGCCTGCAACAAGATTGGTACGTATCTAAAGGCACTTGCGGCAAGGGACAACGATGTGCCGTTTTACGTGGCTCTGCCGTCGCCGACGTTTGATGCCAGCCTCGCCCACGGCGGCCTTATTCCTATTGAAGAGCGCAGCGCCGATGAGGTGACAACCCTGCACGGCCTTGATGCTGAAGGAAAGCCTGCCAGCGTCCGGGTAGTGGGAACCCCCGCTACCGCGATCAGTAATCCTGGTTTTGATGTCACCCCGGCGCGTTTGGTGACGGGGTATGTTACGGACAAGGGAGTGCTTAAGGCGGGGGAATTAAACGAGCGCATAGGATTTTAACATTAAAATCAGATCAATATGGGGAATAAATTTTTTCTTAAAAAAGTGCTTGCACTGCCCTCATAATAGGCCTATCAACACCGTTACCCCCGGACGACAGATTGTCTTTCGATTTGAAGCTCTCGGGGTTGTTGTTTGACATCGTTTTTTAACAAGGGATAAGCTGGCGGTACGCCGATTTAATATCGTGCACGTATCGCTAGCTGACAATCGGGTTCGCCCGGTTGTCAACCACAGTGAATATTGTGCACAGGAAACTGTACATGAAATTGAGTTTCATGTCGGGATACAAACATGAGAGTTTGATCCTGGCTCAGAACGAACGCTGGCGGCAGGCCTAACACATGCAAGTCGAACGGATGTAGCAATACATCAGTGGCGCACGGGTGAGTAACGCGTGGGAATTTGCCTTTGAGTCTGGGATAACACAGGGAAACTTGTGCTAATACCGGATATTCCCGAGAGGGGAAAGTTTTTTCGCTCAAAGATAAGCCCGCGTAAGATTAGCTAGTTGGTGAGGTAATGGCTCACCAAGGCGACGATCTTTAGGTGGTCTGAGAGGATGATCACCCACACTGGAACTGAGACACGGTCCAGACTCCTACGGGAGGCAGCAGTGGGGAATATTGGACAATGGGCGCAAGCCTGATCCAGCCATGCCGCGTGAGTGAAGAAGGTCTTCGGATTGTAAAGCTCTTTTGGTGGGGAAGATGATGACTGTACCCACAGAATAAGCTCCGGCTAACTTCGTGCCAGCAGCCGCGGTAATACGAAGGGAGCTAGCGTTGTTCGGAATCACTGGGCGTAAAGCGCGCGCAGGCGGCTTTTTAAGTTAGGAGTGAAAGCCTTGGGCTTAACCCAAGAAATGCTCTTAAGACTGGAAAGCTAGAGTGTGGGAGAGGATAGTGGAATTCCGTGTGTAGAGGTGAAATTCGTAGATATACGGAGGAACACCGATGGCGAAGGCACCTATCTGGAACACAACTGACGCTGAGGCGCGAAAGTGTGGGGATCAAACAGGATTAGATACCCTGGTAGTCCACACCGTAAACGATGCATACTAGATGTCGGGAGGTCTGACCTTTCGGTGTCGCAGCTAACGCGTTAAGTATGCCGCCTGGGAAGTACGGTCGCAAGACTAAAACTCAAAGGAATTGACGGGGACCCGCACAAGCGGTGGAGTATGTGGTTTAATTCGAAGCAACGCGCAGAACCTTACCAAGGTTTGACATGGTGATTACCGGTTAGAGAAATTTACCCTTCAGTTCGGCTGGGTCACACACAGGTGCTGCATGGCTGTCGTCAGCTCGTGTCGTGAGATGTTGGGTTAAGTCCCGCAACGAGCGCAACCCTCGTCCTTAGTTGCCATCGGGTCATGCCGGGAACTCTAGGGATACTGCCGGTGATAAGCCGGAGGAAGGTGGGGATGACGTCAAGTCCTCATGGCCCTTACGCCTTGGGCTACACACGTACTACAATGGCGATGACAGAAGGACGCTTGCTCGCGAGAGTTGGCAAATCCTGAAAAAGTCGTCTCAGTTCAGATTGCACCCTGCAACTCGGGTGCATGAAGTTGGAATCGCTAGTAATCGCGCATCAGCATGGCGCGGTGAATACGTTCCCGGGTCTTGTACACACCGCCCGTCACACCATGGGAGTTGGTTTCACCTGAAGCCGGTGCGCTAACCGTAAGGAGGCAGCCGACCACGGTGGGGTCAATGACTGGGGTGAAGTCGTAACAAGGTAGCCGTTTCGGAAGGAGCGGCTGGATCACCTCCTTTCTGGATGTTTGCGGTAAGACGCTTTGCCGTCTCGCAAACGTAACAGACATACGGCGTGCCGCCTGCTTATCCCTTGAGCGTTCGTTGCAGCCTGGTGGCCACAACGACCTTTGCGTTTTTTCCGTGTGGGCTTGTAGCTCAGTTGGTTAGAGCACACGCTTGATAAGCGTGGGGTCGCAAGTTCAAGTCTTGCCAGGCCCACCATTCGGTTATCAGGAACAGTAGGCAGTGAATAGTCAACAGTAAGTAGTGAAGATTTATTACTGCTGTCAATTTCACAGTTCACCGTTCGCTAATTTCTGATCGCTGCCATCGGGGGCGTAGCTCAGCTGGGAGAGCGCCTGCTTTGCACGCAGGAGGTCATCGGTTCGATCCCGTTCGCCTCCACCATTCTGTGATATGTTATAGGTGAACAGTGAACTGGCTTTTTCAGTTCACTGTTCACCGATAGCCGAAAAGCCGTTAGCAGTGAGCAGTGGACTGATTTTTTCAGTTCACTGCTCACTGTTCACCGAAAATGAACAGTGATTGATATTGTAAATAGGAAATGTGGATGAATAAGACACGCAAGTGTTTTGTTTATCCCTAGATCAGTCTTTATTGTGTAAGCAATAAAGACCCCTCGTTGACCAAGTAAGGAAATAATTTAATTTCCAAAATAATCTGAATATTATCTTGTGTAATAGCAAGATAAATCCAGTTCTGTATGCTGAGCAATCAATCAAACTCAAACGTAATAAGAGCATTTGGTGGATGCCTTGGCGGCAACAGGCGATGAAGGACGTGTTACGCTGCGATAAGCGTCGGGGAGCTGCGAAAAAGCTTTGATCCGACGATGTCCGAATGGGGAAACCCGTCTTCAGTGGGCTGTGAACAGAATTCAGTAAACGACATACTGTCTGCTGTTTTTTGTTCACAGTTCACTGTACAAGACATTTTAAACTGAATACATAGGTTTAAAAAGCAAACCCAGGGAACTGAAACATCTCATGTACCTGGAGGAAAAGACATCAACCGAGATTCCGTTAGTAGTGGCGAGCGAACGCGGAGTAGCCCAATGCCTTTGTGATGTAACCGGAATGCTTCTGGAAAGAGCAGCCATAGTGGGTGATAGCCCCGTACGGGTAAGATAAACAAAGGATTCGAGTAAGGCGGGACACGTGTAATCCTGTCTGAACGTGGGGGGACCACCCTCCAAGGCTAAATACTCGTTGCCGACCGATAGTGAACTAGTACCGTGAGGGAAAGGTGAAAAGCACCCCGAGAGGGGGATGAAACAAACCTGAAACCAAATGCTTACAAGCAGTCGGAGCCGCGCAAGCGGTGACGGCGTACCTCTTGTATAATGGGTCTGCGACTTCGTGTAGTAAGCAAGGTTAAGCCGTTAGGTGTAGCCGTAGTGAAAGCGAGCGTTAACAGCGCGTTAAGTTTGCTGCATGAGACCCGAAACCGGGTGATCTAGCCATGGCCAGGCTGAAGGGCGAGTAACATCGTCTGGAGGGCCGAACCCACGCCTGTTGAAAAAGTCGGGGATGAGCTGTGGCTAGGGGTGAAAGGCCAATCAAACTCGGAAATAGCTGGTTCTCCGCGAAATCTATTTAGGTAGAGCCTTGGATGAATACTGTTGGGGGTAAAGCACTGGATCGGCTAGCGGGGCGCGAGCCTTAGCAACCCGAACCAAACTCTGAATACCAACACGTACTATCCAAGAGGCAGACGGCAGGTGCTAAGGTCTGTCGTCGAGAGGGAAATAGCCCAGACCATCCTCTAAGGTCCCTAAGATATCACTAAGTGGGAAAGGATGTGGGAAGGCCAAGACAGCCAGGAGGTTGGCTTAGAAGCAGCCATCCTTTAAAGAAAGCGTAATAGCTCACTGGTCTAATCAAGCAATCCTGCGCCGAAAATGTAACGGGGCT
>JBKDWF010000068.1:0-9690 GCA_046338525.1 Holosporales bacterium | reverse complement strand
CTCATCACCAGCTATGAACGCGGCGGCGATTATGACCGGGAGGAGACGTATACTTTGGGGCTGGAGTCGGCGGGGGCGGTGGCGTATGTGATTGGGTGAGTGTTTAGGCGTGGCTTTTTTCCGATTGTGGAAGGAGGTATTTTGCATAGCTTACTTGTAGTGCAGATATAAACGTCTTATAGTCTGATTTCCCAGTAGTAAACTGCTTTCTTGCCTCTATCATTTCAGGATTTTCATTTGTTTGGAGAAATTTATCAAGCGCACCTAAAAGCACCAAGGGATTACGGGAGGCATTGATATTGAAGAGGAGAGTCTTTAAATAAAACGGGTTTGCTTCTTGTGCTGTCTTAGCAACCTCATATCTCTTCCTATTAACTTCATATTGCTTTATCGCCGCTTGAATTTCTAAAACTACGGTATCTGTAAGGTACGGCTCGACAGAATCAAGAGCTTGTTGCGAAAAATTAAAACAGTAACTGTCTTCTGTTTTAAAAGGATCAATCTCAATTTGATACGGATCCAATTCAGCGAAAGCTTCTCTTCTGGCAACCCTTCTAGCATCTGATGAGTTTGTATCATTTTCTTGTTCTTTAAGTGGATTAATTATAAAGCCTATCTTCCCTAAAGGTAGAAAACCATAAGGCCTGAATAATTCGCTCAGTTTTTCGATAACCCCATTCTCGGTAGTCATAAGCCCTCCATAAAGTTATAATAAATGTAAACTAATTACTTAAATAAGTCAACAAAAATCCCAAAGGACCCCCCATGACCAACCCCCATACTGCGACATTGACCGTTGATTTTAACGATCAATTTATTGATTTAAAATTGAATTTTTCATCTCTCATCGCTATTGAACACGCCCTTGATGAGGGGATTTTTGCCCTCACTGGGCGTTGGGCGGCGGGGGGGATACGTTTGAAGGATATAGCTGTGGTGCTGGGTGAGGCTCTGGTAGCCAGCGGTTTTGAGCGTCGTTCTCTCCATGATCTTGGCGAGGCGATCCTCAAAGACGGCATTACCACCCATGCCGAAACGGCGGTGCGCCTGTTGGAGTTGGCCATCGGAGACAAAACCACGGGAAAGCCCTAGCCGTCCAGCCCGATGGCCGCCTGGATTGGCGGCTATTGCAGCGGGCGGCATTTGGCATCGTGGGCGTGCTGCCGGGAAGCTTCTGGAGCCTCACCCCGCCGGAATGGGCGGCGATCCTACAGGCGCGCTATGGCGGGGTTGAGGGGAGTAGCTTAGGGCGGGAGGAGTATGAACATTTGAAGAAAGCGGTTATTGGGCACCTCTAATACCATTTTGCAATCAATTAATTGCAAAATTCTTCGCTCAAACGCCGCGCAGGCTGTACCCGTCGCAAGATTTTTAGGGAAATCTTCATGTGCGAGCGGTATATTTTTTCTTTCCCCACAAAAAATATTAGGTATAACCATGATCACCATGCGCGCCGATCTTCGCCCTATTGTTGAGCATATTGAGAGTTGTCTTGAGCTGCTCAGGAGGCGTCTTTGACTGGGACAACGCGTTGTTGCGTCTTGAGGAACTCAATAGCTTAGCCGAAGACCCCGCCTTGTGGAACGATACTACCAAGGCTCAAAAATTGCTTAAAGAGCGCACGACACTGGAAAAATCCATCACAGCGTGCAGAGAGATTCAAACAATCCTTCATGACAACAGAGAACTGCTTGAAATGGCCGAGGATGAGGGTGATGCTGTCCTTGCTGATGAGGCCGCGCAGGCTATTGTTGCCCTTGGCAAAACCGCCCGCACCCGGCAACTGGAAAGCCTGTTATCGGGGGAGGCCGATGGAAATGATTGTTATCTAGAAGTGAATTCAGGAGCAGGCGGGACAGAGGCGCAAGATTGGGCGGAAATCGTCTTGCGAATGTATAGCCGTTGGGCCGATCAGCATGGTTATAAACTCGAAGAGCTTGAGCATAGTGCCGGCGACGGTGCCGGGATTAAATCAGCGACGCTGCTCATCAAGGGGGCGAACGCTTATGGTTGGCTGAAACACGAATCGGGGGTGCATCGCCTTGTGCGTATTTCACCTTTTGATTCTAACGCCCGAAGGCACACGAGTTTTTGCAGTGTTTGGGTTTATCCTGTTGTTGATGATAACATTGATATTGTGGTTGATGATAAAGACCTGCGCGTGGACACCTACCGCGCATCGGGTGCCGGGGGACAGCACGTAAACCGTACCGATTCCGCCATTCGCATCACACACATTCCCACGGGTATTGTTGTGCAGTGTCAAAACGATCGTTCTCAGCACCGTAACCGCGCTACTGCCATGGGGATGCTTAAAGCCCGTCTGTATGAGGCTGAACTGCAAAAACGCGAAGCCGCCGCCACGGCTATTGAAGCCACTAAAACCGACATCGGTTGGGGTCACCAGATTCGCAGTTACGTTCTCCACCCCTATCAACTAGTCAAAGACCTGCGTACCGACGTGGAAACAAGCGATTCTGCCGGGGTTCTTAATGGTGATTTGGATAGGTTTTTAGAAGCGAGCCTAGCAGGATAGCCAAAGGCATTTTTGTAGGGCACTTTTGTAGGGCACCCCTTGACACCTCAACCCCGCCCACCTACCCTTCTTCGTACCGTGGGGAGCCTTTTGGCTGAGAGGCGGCGCTAACCCCAGCACCGCGACCCATTGAACTTGATCCGGTTCATTCCGGCGAAAGGACGGCGTTAATGCATCGAGTAGTGCGCGAGGGAGTATTAGCGGGCGCAGGGTTAATAGCCTTGTGGTGGATTGTTATTGTTTTGTTCAACCCGCCGCCGTACCTGCTGCCCACACCGGGGCGAGTGCTGGAGGTCGTCATCACCAAACACACGCTGTTAGCCCACCATGCCCTGGCCACCTTGGGCATTATTGTTGCTGCTCTGCTATTATCCGCCAGTATTGGCCTCATCGTTGGCGGATTGCTGTATTATTCGACAAGTGTGCGCCGGGTGGTGCTGGCGCCGCTGCTGGTGCTTCAGGTCATGCCGTTGTTTGCGCTGGCGCCGCTGCTGGTGTTATGGTTAGGATACGGTGCGTCCAGCAAGATTGCCTGCGCCGTGCTCATTACCTGTTTCCCTCTGATTTTGGGCACTTGGGAAGGATTGCGCCGAGTACCACAACCCTATGTTGACTTTGCCGCCAGCGTCAACACCCCCTTCTGGCCATTGTGGGGGCGGGTGTTGCTGCCCGCCGCCCTGCCTGTTCTTACGCCAGCCTTAAAAATGGCGGCAATATTTGCGCCTTTAGCAGCCGTGTTGGGGGAATGGGTGGGGTCGAGCCAAGGGCTTGGCTACCTCATGCTCCAGGCCAACGGGCGGTTGCACACCGATGTGCTGTTTGCCGCTTTGGGCTGTCTGTCACTGGTGAGCCTAGGACTTTACGCCGCAGTAAGCCTTTCGCTCCAGGCTTTACAACGGCATACCCCTGACGCTCGTCTATTATAAAAGGAGATGTACTATGCTGAAAAAACTACTCATGATGGCACTTTGTCTTACCAGCACCCCCAGCTTGGCCGCGGACAAACTCACCGTCATGCTGGACTGGTTCGTGAATCCCGATCATGCACCACTGGTAGTGGCTCAGGAAAAAGGCTTTTTTGCTGAACAAGGGTTGACCGTTACTCTACAACAGCCAGGCGATCCTAACGATCCCCCCAAGTTGGCCGCCGCCGGCAAGGTGGACATCGCCTTGGGGTATCAACCGCAACTCCACCTTCAAGTCGCCGAAGGTCTACCCCTGCGCCGCATTGGCACCCTCATCCAGCAACCCCTTAACACCCTGTTGGTGCTGCAAGACAGTGGCATCACCTCCCCCGCTCAACTCAAAGGTAAAAAGATTGGTTATTCGGTCGGTGGGGTGGAGGAAGCCTTGCTGTCCGCTATCTTGGAAAAACACGGCCTGACCTTGAAAGATATTAAGCTCATCAACGTGAATTTTTCCCTATCCCCTGCCCTGTTGTCTGGGCAGGTGGACGCGGTGATTGGGGCGTACCGGAATTTTGAACTGCACCAGCTAGCTAAGGAAGGCCGCCCGGGTCGAGCGTTTTTTGTCGAGAATGAAGGGGTGCCCGCCTATGACGAACTTATCTTTTTAACCCGCACGAATCGCACGAGCGATCCCCGCCTGCCCCGGTTTTTTAAGGCTCTTGAAAAAGCCGTGGCACTCATCCGCGCTGATGAAGCCGGGACAATGGCGCTATTTTTTAAAGCCTATCCTGAAACAAACGATATCGTCAACCGCGCCGCTTGGGCCGATACGGTGCCCACCTTCGCCGCCGCCATGCAACCCCTGAACACCAAACGCTATGAGAGCTTCAGCCGGTTTCTGGCCGCACGAGGACTTCTGAAAAAAGCCCAGAGAGCCGAGGAGGTTGCAACGGGACTTTAACGGTTGCTCGCACATCCTTTTTTATACCATTTTGCAATCACTTTACCGCTCGCACATCAAAATTTCTCCTCTGAATTTTGCGAGCGTTACAGCCCGCGCGGCGCTTGAGCGAAGCCCTTGCACATTCTTCATGTGCAAGGAGTATTGATTGAAAAATTCTTCGCTCAAACGCCGCGCGGGCTTGCCTCTTTGGCGACCCTCTCCTTTCGGCCTACCCTATGCACACAAGCCCTGAAATTGGCTCTTTCCCAGCATTATCGGGGTATAACGCCGTCGCCCGTTGCCTCCTTCTCCCGCGCAGCGGGGGAAGGTGAGGAAGGGGGTGTTTCAGAATTAAGTGCCCGGTTAATTTTGCAACCCGCTATAACCCATTTAAGGGATGAGGTTAATAGAAGTGCCCCTAAGCAGCCTTGCTTCCCGAAGACCCTGAACCGTGATCATGCGGGCTTGTGGCTCCTTCGAGCAGGTTCAAATCCTTGTGGAACGTTTCCGGGAGGCGCCAAGCAGCCACAGCCGCCAAAACAAACACCACCGCACCGACGATCATCGCCGCGTCCAACATCCCCGTATCATGGCGCAACGCCGAAAAGGCCAGCGTCATTGGCACCACTGCTCCCCGAACAAAGTTCGGCACCGTCGTCGCCGCCGTGGCGCGGAAATTCACGCCAAACTGCTCTGATGCATTGATGGTAAGAAGTGACCAGTATCCCGCCCCAATGCCAAGGAATACCAGCATAGAATAAAACTGCGCGACACTGGCACCAGTAAATTGACTGTACACCACAACACCCACAGCCAATAACCCCATGTACGCAAAGATAGCCTTGCGGCGGCTTTTCAGGACTTGGCTCAGCAGGCCGCTGGTAATCCCACCGATAGACATCCCAATATACATGTACATGATGGCTTTACCGGCACTTATCGCCCCATCGATATTTAGGGCTTTGGCGAACTCCGGTGCAAAATAGGCGAGCAGACCAATGCTGAACCAAATGGGAACACCAATCAACACACACGCCAAGTATTTGCCAAACAATTGACGACTGGCAAGAATAGAAAGAAAACTGCCATGGGCAACTTTGTCCGCCTTATGGTTTTTGAACATCTCTGATTCATGCAGGGTAAAGCGGAAGCACATCACCACGAGACCCATCACCCCGCCGATAATATACGCAGTGCGCCAGTCCACAAAATTCACAATCACTTCCGCCAACACCGCACCCAACACGCCCACAGCGGCAATAAATGCCCCGCCAAGACCGCGAATGTTTTTCGGCATAGACTCCAACGCCAAGGTTACGCCAGCGCCCAATTCCCCGGCAAGCCCAATACCACCGATAAACCGCCACAGCATGTATTCATCCACACTGCTGATAAAACCGGTCATGATGTTTGCACTGGAATACAGCAAAATAGAACCAATGAGCACCTTAACCCGGCCAAACTTGTCCCCCACCGCGCCCCACAATAAACCGCCAATCAACATCCCGATCATCTGGGCGTTCAGGATATCAATACCACTGGTAATAATCTGTTCTTCATTCAGCCCTAAATCCCGCAAACTTTGTACACGAACGATGCCAAAAATAATAAGATCAAAAATATCAACAAGGTATCCAAGTGCGGCAATGGCCACCACCCGGCGGTAGGCAGTAGGACTCACGGAAATAGTAGCCATCAGAAAACATCCTTTATATTGGGGTTTTTTTCTACTCGCCAAACCCACCAAATTGCAACTGCATTATTTGCAAAAATAGAAATATACTAAATGCAGATGAAGACCTCGGTTGGCTGCGCTACACCTTACATCATCATGGTGCACCCGGCGAGATTCGAACCCCGCGCGCGTTGCGCGCAAAACAAAGAACTGCGCGCGTTGCGCGCAAAACAAAGAACTGGGCGCGTTGCGCGCAAAACAAAGAACTGGGCGCGTTGCGCGCAAAACAAAGAACTGGGCGCGTTGCGCGCAAAATAAAGAACCAGTGAGTTCGCTACACCTTACATCATCATGGTGCACCCGGCGAGATTCGAACTCACGACCTTTGCCTTCGGAGGGCAACGCTCTATCCAGCTGAGCTACGGGTGCTGATGAGGCGGTGTTGTAGAGGGTTTGTTGAGTGTGGGCAAGGGTGGATGCCGTTAAAACTTGGAAGAATCCCCTTTTTCTATTAATATTCTAAATAGCGGCTTGTTTGACTCATTGTCGTTTGCCGCTGTACTATATTCAATAGTCGTTCTGTAAGCTCGCTTTCGGTGGTTCTTGGCACATAGCTTTCATAAGTGCCTGCATCTATCACGAAAAACCGGTTATCTGTTAGTACAGTATGCAAAATTTTATCCAAAATTACACCTGGATGCAGGGCTGTGCGGGGATTTACGCCCGTCAATTGTTCAATAGAAAATCCCGTAATATTTTCAAAAATATTATTCGCCATAGTCATGCAACGTTCTGTGGGTACACTTTGTCCATCCACACCTAGCGATATCGGTGTAAAAACGACGGGCGCAGCTTCGTATGGAGGTACGGGATTTGACTGATGCAAGTAGCTGACTGGTTGGCCTTTCGCAAAAAGTTTTTTGTCAGCTTGTGCAAGGTTTAGATAATATTCTCGCAATGTCATGAACTCTTCATACTGAGAATCGTCTATCGTTGTTCCCAGTGCAGCTCTTAGCGGATAATTAATACATTCTGCAGAGAAATCGCCTAATGCTATGATGCCTGGAGCAGTGTAGGGATAAACAGCTACTGCTCGCGTGTCGATTAGTGTAGGCTGGCTTGAATCGGAAAATATAATATCTAGATTATTTTTCCCAATCATTTCTTTAAGCACTTCAATTCGTTTATCCATTTCTTCGGAATGATAACCGTGAAATATGGATGCTCTAATTTCTGCTACTAAAGTATTGATGAACTCAATAGGTTCTTTTTGTGTTGGTGCGTCTAAACGACAAGCTATCTGTTTAAATCGATCATAGTAATGTAATTCATGCATAACAGGTTGCGCTAGATCAACAGCAGCAGTCCACGCATGATGTTGCGTACCAGTGTTATTATATCTTGGAGCAAGGCAAAATAATAAAAGTTTCATAATTTATTTATATCATTATATTATATAATATGCAATATTTTTTAGTAAATACATAATGAATTTTATGTGCCATGTATTAGGATAAAAAATATCAAAAACAAGTAGATAACAATTTTAAATTCGTACCAACCCATACTCCCCAAACCGCTTCTGAAACCGCGCCGCCGCCGGTGCCTCCAGCCGCACCTGTACCTCTTCGCCCTCTGTCCCCACAACCTCCCCATGGGCGGCGAGCCACGCCCGCGCGGCTCCATCGCCGTGGGGGATATGGACAGTATAAAGCAGCCAGTCGGCTTGGTGTCTTTGGGTCAAAACATCCAGCAAAGCCGGCATACCTGCCCCGGTGAGGGCGGAAACAGCAACCACCCCAGGCGGCGGGGTGATGGGTTGTGGCAGCAGGCAATCGATCTTGTTCCAAACCTCGATGACACGCTCCTTAAGCTCTTCATCGGTGAGGCCGATGTCGCGCAGAACGCTGAGCACGCTGTCTTTTTGGGTGTCGGTTTCCGGGTGGCTGATGTCCCGGACGTGGAGGATGATGTCGGCGGCGAGGACTTCCTCTAAGGTGGCTTTGAACGCTTCTATGAGTTGTGTGGGTAGATCGGCAATAAACCCCACGGTGTCCGATAGCATGACAGTCTGGCCGTTGCCAAGTTTCACCGCCCGCACCGTGGGATCGAGGGTGGCAAATAGCATGTCTTTTGCCATCACCTCGGCCCCGGATAGGCGGTTGAATAGGGTGGATTTCCCGGCGTTGGTATAGCCCACTAAGGCCACCAAGGGGTACGGCACATCGGTGCGCCGTTGGCGATGCAGGCCGCGGGTGCGGCGAACATCGGCGAGGTCTTTTTTAATACGTTCCATGCGGGTGTCCAGCAGGCGACGATCCATCTCGATCTGCGATTCCCCTGGCCCGCCGAGGAAGCCGAAGCCGCCGCGCTGCCGCTCCAAGTGCGTCCACGATCGCACTAAGCGTCCCCGTTGGTAGGATAGTGCCGCCAGCTCCACCTGCAATTTTCCTTCATGGGTGCGGGCGCGGCGGCCAAAAATCTCCAAAATCAATCCTGTGCGATCCAACACTTTAACATTGAGGTCTTTTTCCAGATTGCGTTGTTGCACCGGCGATACCACGCTGTCGATGATGAGCAGCGTGACTTTTTGCTCGGCAATCAAGGGCGTTAACTCTTCGATGAGACCAGACCCCAGCAAATGCGATGGCCGCACCCGGGACAGTACCACGGCGCGGGTATCGATGACCTCCAGATCAATAGCCCGTGCCAATCCCACGGCTTCTTCAACCCGGCGTTCGTCGGGGCGGATGGCGGGTTGGTGCTTCAGCCGAGGGCAAAGGACAATGGCGCGGGTCACGGATGGCCTTTGTGTAAGAGTGTGACGGAATGGTACGAGGGCGAGGATGAGGATGGCAAGCCCGAACTTAAACTGTTTAATAATTTCATGAAAACAATATTTTAAAAAGGATTTTTATGCGTTCCCTCACGCCTGCCGGCATCGCGCTCATCAAGCGTTTTGAAGGCTTTGTTGCCCAGCCGTATCTATGCCCGGCGGGATTTCTCACCATTGGCTATGGCCACCGCGTGCATTTGAGTGAGCGCAAGGCTATGCAAAACGGCATTACCCCCGCGGCGGCTGAGGAACTGCTGCTGCGCGATGTGGCGGCGGCGGGTAGAGCGGTGTTGCGCCTCATCGAGGTGCCGCTGCTGAACAGCCAGTACGACGCCCTCGTGTCGTTTACCTTTAACCTTGGCAGTGCCGCCCTGCAACGCTCCACCCTGCGCCAGAAAATCAACCGCAATGAGCATTTGGATGTCCCCGCCGAACTCCTCAAATGGGTCTGGGCCGGAGGCAGGAAATTGCCGGGGTTGGTGGCAAGAAGGGCGGCAGAGGGGGCGCGGTACTGGGAACAGTGATCTGTGAACAGTGATCTGTGAGCGGTGATCTGTGATACTAATTTACAGTCTATTGAGTAATATATAGTGATTATCTCTTTTCTAAAATGTTTGGGTTCTAGTTTCTACGCCCTCACCCGCCAAAGCGGCCGCTTTGGCGACCTCTCCTTTCGGCCTACCTTATGCACGCAAGCCCTGAAATTGGCTCTTTCCCAGCATTATCGGGGTATACGCCGCCGCCCGTTGCCTCCTTCTCCCGCGCAGCGGGGGAAGGTGAGGAAGGGGGTGT
>JBKDWF010000063.1:0-46893 GCA_046338525.1 Holosporales bacterium | reverse complement strand
GCCTTTCACCCCCTCCCCAACCCTCCCCCGCTGCGCGGGAGAGGGAGCTGCACCGCGCACTTCAATCAAAATCTACACACTCTCCGCAATCTGAAACGCCAGCTCCAACGCCTGCGTCGCGTTCAACCTTGGATCACAATGCGTATGATACCGATCGCCGAGATCGCCAACGCCAATGGCCTGACTGCCGCCCAGGCATTCGGTGACATCCTGCCCGGTCATCTCAAAGTGCACGCCGCCTGCGTGGGTGCCTTCGGCCTTGTGCACTGCAAAGAAGCCTTTGACCTCCTGCAATATTTTATCAAAAGGCCGAGTCTTGTAGCCGCTGTCGGTTTTCATCGTGTTGCCGTGCATAGGGTCACAGCTCCACACCACCGCCCTACCCTCTTTCTTGATGGCCCGCACCAGCGGCGCAAGCCCCTGCCCCACCTTCTCCGCCCCCATCCGGGCAATGAGGGTAAGGCGGCCCGGCACATTGTCCGGGTTGAGGATATCGCACAGGCGCAGCAAATCCTCCGCCGGCAAACTCGGGCCACACTTGAGGCCAATGGGGTTCTTAATCCCGCGCATAAACTCGACGTGGGCACCGTCCAACTGCCGCGTTCGATCGCCAATCCACACCATATGGGCGGAGGTATCGTACAGCTCCCCCGTGGTGCTGTCGGTACGGACGAAGGCTTCTTCATAGGGCAGCAGCAGGGCCTCATGGCTGGTGAACACTTCCGTTTCCCGCAACTGCGGCGCAGTCTTCGAGGTAATCCCGCAGGCCTGCATGAAATCGAGAGCCTCGGAAATCCGCGAGGCCAACGCCTGATAGCGTTCGGCCTGGGGCGAGCGGGCGGCGAAATCAAGGTTCCACCGCTGCACCGCGTGCAAATCCGCATACCCCCCCGACGCAAACGCCCGCATGAGGTTCAGCGTCGCCGCCGATTGATTGTACACCTGCACCATCCGTTCGGGGTCCGGGGCGCGATCGGCATCGCTAAACGCCATGCCGTTGACCATATCGCCGCGATAGCTGGGCAGGGTCACGCCGTCTTGGGTTTCGGTATCGTCGCTGCGCGGCTTGGCAAACTGCCCGGCCATGCGCGCCACCTTCACAATGGGCTTTTTCCCGGCAAAGGTCAGCACCACCGCCATTTGCAGCAGCACCCGAAACGTATCCCGGATATTATCCGCATGAAATTCGGCAAAACTTTCAGCGCAGTCCCCGCCCTGGAGCAAAAACGCCCGGCCAGCCGCCACCTCGGCCAACTGCTCCCGCAGCCGCCGAGCCTCCCCCGCAAACACCAACGGCGGCAAGCGCTTCAGCCGCACCTCCACCGCCGCCAGGGCGGCCTTATCAGGATAATCAGGTTGTTGCTTAGCGGGCTTATTGCGCCAAGACTGGGGGTTCCAGGAGGTCATAGGAAATCAATCTAAAGCAATGCGCGGAAGGGGTAAAGGGAGGAGTGCGGGAGGCAGTGCACTACAGTGCCGAAAAAAGCGTTACCATAGAAGAATCCCACGCATCAAAATCATCCGCTATCTGGATTTTGCCCTTGAGTGCCCCCGGCGTTCGGATCGTTGCCGCGTTCCAAGGGACTGTCTGGCCTTGTTCAAGTTGGGCAGTGCCCACGGCAACGGCGCGGGCAAAATCGGTGGGCAGTACAGGACGTTGTTCGTTCATACGTTGGCGCAGTATAGCTTTTTGGGGTGCAAAGAGCAAGAATGCCGAAAGGATGTGTTTCTGTTGTTTTTAAAGGCAATATGGCGGTAATGAAAAAAGAAAACCCCCGCCGGGGGTTGGGTGGCGGGGGAACAAGATTAAAGAAATTTAGAATTCTGACTGCGGCTTGGTGCAAAAGTCGCTTTCTTTTGCGACTGTTCCATTATTACAAAGTCTTGCAATATCTTCCTGAGGGAGGTTGTATCCTCGCTGCCAGTTGTGCATCTCGGAGGTCCACTTGCGACAGGTGTATTTTACGGTTCGCTGTACTGTACTTACTGTCGCAGTAAGCGCCAAGCCGTTACTGCATTTTACCTGCTGAGGGTTTCCATTGAGGATGAGATAAATGAGTAATTCCATGTTTGTTTTGTCTCCTTTTTTTGTGTTCTTTTTGGACTCCTCTATCTCCGCTGAAATCTTCCGATTATATCTTAAGACAATTTCACAAAGAAATCATACGAAGGTCAAAAAATGTTTTTGACACTAGAGGGTATGACGCGAGTATGCCCTGCGGCTGCGGCTGCGGCTGCGATATCGATCACTTTTTTTAAAAATCAAGAAAAATTTTTATCTTCCCCCAGATTTCTGACTTCTGACTTCTGACTTCTGACTCCTGACTCCCCCCTTGCCCCCCTCCCGCCAACCCCCTACAACACCTCCACTACTGGAGAATCCCCATGCCCCATGCCGCGACCCGCACGGAACACGATACTTTCGGCGCGATTGAAGTGCCCGCAACCCGCTATTGGGGCGCGCAGACCCAGCGCAGCATTGAAAATTTCCCCATCGGCACGCACCGGATGCCGCTGGCCGTGGTGCGGGCGTGTGGGCTGCAGAAGAAAGCCGCCGCTGAGGTCAACCGCGATTTGGGCGCGCTCAAACCGGAATTAGCCGCCGCGATTATCGAGGCCGCCGAGGAGGTCATTGCCGGCACGCTGGACGAGGAATTTCCCCTGGTGGTTTGGCAGACGGGCAGCGGCACCCAAACCAACATGAACGCCAATGAGGTCATCGCCAACCGCGCCAATGAAATTTTGGGCGGCAAGCGCGGCGACAAGGGTCTTGTTCACCCCAACGATCACGTCAACATGGGCCAATCCTCCAACGATAGCTTTCCGGCGGTAATGCACATTGCGGCGGCGCTGGCGTTTTCCCATGAGCTTATCCCTGCCCTAGGCGTGCTTAAAGATGCCCTGGCCGCCAAGCAAAAAGCCTTTGCCCACATCGTCAAAATTGGCCGCACGCATTTGCAGGACGCAACGCCCCTGACCCTGGGGCAGGAGTTTTCCGGGTATGTCCGCCAGACGGAAAACAGTATTGCCCGGGTTAAGGATACCCTGCCGCGCCTGTTGGAGCTGGCTCAGGGCGGCACGGCGGTGGGCACGGGCATTAACTGCAAGCCCGGCTTTGCCAAGGCTTTTGCTGCGAAAATAGCCCAGTACACCGGCCTGCCGTTTGTTGAAAACTCAAACAAATTTGAGGGGCTGTCGGTGCACGATGCGCTGGTGGAAGCATCGGGAGCCTTAAATACGGTGGCTTCTTCCATTATGGCACTGGCTAACAATATTCGCCTACTAGGTTGCGGCCCGCGCTGCGGCCTTGGGGAATTACACCTGCCGGAAAATGAACCCGGCTCTTCCATCATGCCGGGCAAGGTCAACCCCACCCAGGTGGAGGCGATTACCATGGTCTGCTGCCAAGTCATCGGCAACAACGTCGCCGTGACGGTGGCCAACACCCATAGCCATCTACAGCTCAACGTCTTCAAGCCAGTGATGATTCATAATGTTCTGGAATCGGCACGCTTATTGGGCGATGCCGCCAAAAGTTTTGTCAAGAATTGCATTAACGGTATTACCGCCAATGAAGCTCGAATTACCCAATTGATGGAACAATCCCTGATGCTGGTGACGGCTCTTAACCCGCACATCGGTTATGATAATGCGGCAAAGATTGCCAAAAAAGCCCACGCCGAAGGGACAACTTTAAAACAAGCCGCTATTTCTTTGAAATTGCTGACCGAAGAGCAATTTGCGAAGTGGGTAAAACCCGCCGATATGGTGGGTAATGGCTGACGGGGCTAGGCTCATCAAGCGATCGTTTGTCTTATCCGGCCATGCCACCAGCGTTGCCCTAGAGCCGTTATTTTGGAGTGTGCTCTGCGCCATGGCCGCCGAGAAACACGAGTCTCTCCGTCGCCTTGTCACCCGTTTAGATGAAAGCAATCCGGGGGTGCCCCTAACCCGAACCCTGCGCCTTGCGGCCCTGCAGTGGAGCCTTGCTCAGGGAAATGTTACATTTTAATGACAGTTTGATGTCGTCTAGATGACGATTGTATGAAACTTGCGTGAAAGGGTGTGGTGCTCTGTTGCGGTGCAACATTTTCCCCGTCATAACCCGGGCAACACCATGAGGTTCTTATGCGTACACTCCTTGCCCTTCTGATTGCAGTATTCCTTGCCGCACCAGCATTGGCCAATGACGCTATCTACAAGCAAGGGTTCCGTGATGGTGCCATGTACCAACAGCAACAGTTGCAGCAGACTTTGACCGCACTTCAACAAGAAAACAACGCCCTAAAGCAGAAAATCCAATCCATTCCCGTACAGCAAGCCACGCAGCAGCAGCCTCTCTCCGCTCCCTCTTCCCGTGTTGTTGCCCCATCAAATTTTGGCTTTCGTTCAGCCAACGCGGTAGAAGCCCAGCGTCCCGCAGGACAGGCGGCGGCCGTTAATGGTCTTGGACAGAGCCTTCCTTCTGATTTGAGCACGATGGACGATTAAGCCCCTTCAGGCAGGTATTTGCCCGGTCCGCCGTTCCTTATTCACCAGTTTGTTGAGTGCGTGCACGTACGCCGTTGCCGCCGCCACCAACGTATCTGTGTCGGCGCCCTGCCCTTGAGCGGTAGTACCATGTCTATCCAAACGCACTGTAACTTCCGCTTGAGCATCGGTACCTTGAGTGACCGCGTGTACCTGAAACAGTTGCAGCGCAGCCTCGTGAGGGTATAGCATCCGAATAGCATTAAACGTAGCATCCACCGGACCACTTCCGGTGGTGGAAGTTTCTTGCTCATGACCATTAATCCGCAGCCGCAAGGTAGCCTTAGCGGACTGATCCGAGCCGCAAACAACCTGTAGGCGAACAACCTGAATAGCATCATTTTGTCCCGCCAAAGCAGAATCCACCAAAGCGATAAGGTCTTCGTCAAAAATTTGTTTCTTGCGATCGGCGAGAACCTTGAAACGGGTAAACGCATCGGCGAGTTCTGCGTCAGAAAGGTTGTATCCTAGGTGGATGAGCTTATCCCGAAGAGCCGCCCGACCGGAAAGTTTGCCTAGCACCAATTGTGAACGGTGCAGCCCCACGGATTCTGGGGTCATAATCTCGTAAGTTGCGGCGTTTTTGAGCATCCCGTCCTGGTGAATCCCGGACTCATGGGCAAAGGCGTTTGCACCAACAATGGCTTTATTGGGTTGAACCACAAAACCAGTAATGGCTGAAACCAACCGAGATACACCGGTAATTTTTTCGGTTTTAATACCCGTAGTAAAACCAAGCAAATCAGGGCGGGTGCGGATAGCCATGCAGATTTCTTCCATCGCAGCGTTGCCCGCACGCTCTCCTAGACCATTGACCGTGCACTCAATCTGGCGTGCCCCGCCAAGAAGAGCGCTGAGAGAATTGGCAACCGCAAGCCCTAAATCATTATGACAGTGGACAGAGAAAATTGCTTTATCGCTGTTTGGGACAGCCTCAATAATACGACGGATGCGCTCACCGTATTCCCACGGCAGAGCGTAGCCTACAGTATCAGGAAGATTAATGGTGCGGGCACCGGCGTTGATGGCAACCTCCACCGCTTTACAGAGAAAATCAAATTCAGAACGCACGCTGTCTTCGGCGGACCACTCCACATCATCACAAAGGCCGCGGGCGAGGTTGACACTGTCGCTAATGGCGGCAAGAACGCCTTGCTCGCTCATGCTCAGCTTGTATTTCATGTGCAGGGGACTGGTGGCAATAAAGGTATGGATGCGGGGACGACGGGCTTTTTTGAGAGCAGCTCCTGCTGCCTCAATATCCTTAGCTTGTGCCCTCGCAAGACCGCACACTTGCGCGTTTAATACTGCCGCGGCAATGGCCTCCACAGCGGCAAAATCACCGGGAGAAGCAATAGGAAAGCCAGCCTCAATGACATCAACACCCATCTCATCCAAAACGTGGGCAATGCGTACTTTTTCGGGAAGGCTCATGGATGCGCCGGGGGATTGTTCGCCGTCGCGCAAGGTGGTGTCAAAAATGATGACGCGGTTCGTGCTCATGCAAAAACTCTTTCAAGAAAGGGAGAAGAACGGCAACAGAGAAGGTGTAAACAAAAACTAACGGGCGCCGCCGCGGCGCAGAAGCAGTAAAGAGAGGGTTTTGCAAAACACCCCAGCATAGTAACCTTTTTTTAACCGGAGAGCAATACCCGTAAATCAGACACCAACCAAGAGGCTCAATCATGTTGTCCGAAGCGATGTCCGCAACCGAACAAAAACTACTAAAAGAGGTCTTCATCCGGGAAGATCGCGATGGTGCGCCGCATTTTGTGTATTATAACGATGAAAAATATTATCTCATTCTTTCTATTTGTGAAAAATACCAAATTCAATACAGAACACGCCCCAATTGCATCCTAATTACTTTTGAGGAAATGACCCGCATATTGCCGAATATGCACGTGGGAACGGTGGCGACGATGGCTCCACCACCATCAACACCGGTTCCTGCAGAAAAAAATCGTGCGGCGCACCCGTTGATGCAACGCTTCCAACCCCAAGAAGTTAAAGAAGTTGAAGAAGTTAAAGAAGCTGAAGAAGCTGTACTGGTATTAAAAGAAAAATTGAATACACAACCACCCGTGGAAGAGCCCAAACTTAGTAGCCTTTTTCCAATACCCACACCGTCCATAAAACCTGCACCGATAACGGCAACGATACCTCCTACCCCGGAGGCCAAACCTCCAAGCCTGGACGATCTTCTCGAACAATTAAGCAACCAGCGTCAACACACCGCCAACACCAAACAACAATCCCAAGATTCCCGCCGGCAAAGCCTCGAAGCACGGGAGCAAGCCCTCCTCAGCCGCGAACAGGCCGTCAGCGAGCGTGAGCGGGCTATTACGGCACGCGAAGAAGATGTGGAACGCCGCAAGGCCGCGGCCAGTGGCCGCCTAGCAGCACTAGAAACCGAAGAACAACGCATTGCCCACCTTGCCCAGAGCTTTGCCCAGCGCCGCCGGGTGCTGGAACAACAACGCGCTGTGGTCAGTGCCCTGCAAAACCATATTCAGCAGGTGCTGAACAACGGCTTTACTGAAATGGTGTCGCTGGCGGGGTAGGGATGCTGGCGATTATGTTTGACGATCCTTGACCCTCCTTGCTCGTTGCCCCCCAAAACGCTATAATCCCCTATCAAGACAGGGAGCCTTCACCAATGCAGGTACATCTGTCGGAACAAATGCAACAATTCGTTCAACAACACGTTGATATCGGGTTGTATACCGATACGGCGGAGGTTATTCGCGATGCCCTGCGCCAGCTTATGCGCGAACAGCACCTATCTCGGCAAAACCTCCACATCCGTTGTCCGGCGGCGGTGCAAGCGCTCGCGGTGCAGAATATATAGGCACGCCACCAGAATCGCTGCCGCTCCCAATAAAGTCTGCTCCGTCGGCATCTGGGCAAAGAGCAGCACATCCGCGCCTACCGCAATAGGCAAGCGCAAATAATCCAGCGGCATCAACGCCGACGCCTCGGCCATGCGAAATGCCCGGTTGAGGGCAAAGTGCGCCAACACGCCGCAAAACGCCATCAATGTCAACCACCCCCACTCCGCCGGCGTGGGCCACATCCAGAACAACAACGCCCCGGGCAAGGTCAGGGGCACAACAAAAACCCCCATGTAAAACAAAATGGTCAGGTTGCGCTCAGTGGTCGTCAAGCTTTTGACAAAGAAATTAGCCACCGCCACCATAAACGCCTGGAGCACGACAATCCCCGCCACCCAGGTGAACCCGGTTGCCTCCGGCTGCGCCACCAGCAGCACCCCCCCAAAACCCACGGCAATGGCTATCCAGCGGCGCAAATGCACCTGCTCCCCCAACCACCAGGCCGCAAGAATAGTGGTGAAAATCGGGGCAATGGAACTGAGCGTCACCACGTTGGCAAGGGGCAGATGGGCAATACCGTAAAACCACAAGCTCATGGAAATCGCGCCATTAATCCCCCGCCAGGCATGGGCCGACAACCGCCGGGTAGACACCACCGCCGGAAAATAAAACGCAATAAAAGGCAGAATAAACACAAACTGCAGGGCCGAACGGACAAACACCATCTGCAACGGATGCACTCGCGCCGCCAAAAAGTGGGCAATAATGGGAATCATCGACATCAACACGGTACAAATCAGCATCCAAAAAAATGCCGATTGTTGGCTTTGCACTGCAACGCGGGTCAAATGACGGCGCAGCATTTAAATAGAATCTTCTTCTGAAGGTTGTTGAGCAATCGCCCTGTTTAACCGAACCGGAACGGCAACAGCCCGCAAAACATCCTCAAGCCCCGTGCGGGCAACGGCGGAGACTAGCAGCGGCTCTACCCCCGTTGCCGCAACAAATTGAGCGCGAACTTCTTGCAATACTTGACCATCCAGCGCATCTATCTTATTTAACGCAACAATCTCCGGTGTCGAGGCAAGACCATCACTGTACAGTGCACACTCTTGACGAATGGTACGCCAATCCTCAGATGGATTTGTACTGGTGGCATCAATCAGGTGAAGTAATACCGCGCAACGCTCCACATGCTTCAAAAATTTATCCCCAAGACCCCGCCCTTCATGGGCACCTTCAATAAGACCAGGAATGTCAGCAAAAAGAATATTATCCCCATCAATGGTCGCCATGCCAAGACCAGGATAAAGCGTGGTAAACGGATAATCAGCAATCTTTGGCTTTGCCCCCGAAATGACCGACAAAAACGTCGATTTCCCGGCATTAGGAAGGCCAATAATTCCGGCATCAGCGATAAGCTTAAGACGCAACCATACCCAAGCCTCGCCCCCAGGCTCTCCGGGCTGAGCAAAGCGCGGAGCCTGATGGGTGGAAGATTTAAAAAATGCATTCCCCTTCCCGCCTCTGCCGCCACGCAACAAGATGACCCGCTGTCCCGGCGTCACGAGATCAGCAAGAACATGCTCGCCGTCCTCACTCATCACCTGAGTTCCAGGAGGAACATACAAAACAACATCCTTGCCATTGGCACCATGGCGATTTTTACCCATGCCATGACCGCCTTTTTCAGCTTTAAAATGTTGCTTATAACGATAATCAATGAGGGTATTGAGGTTATCAGCAACCTCAAACACAACGTGCCCACCCCTACCCCCATCACCGCCATCAGGGCCGCCAAACTCAACAAACTTTTCACGATGAAAGCCGATGCAACCCGCACCACCATCACCCGCCGCCAGAAAAACCTTAGCTTCATCAAGAAATTTCATAAGACCATAGTATTAGAATGCTTTGTGACAAACACAAAGTGCTTGTACGCCATCATCGCAAAAAAATCGCAAAAAATAGCTGCAGATTTTGAACACCCCTCTTTACAAGGCGTTATAGTTGTGTATAGAAAAACTGAACATTTTATTTTAGGAGACTACCTCGTGAGTGCAAACACAACCATTACACGCATTGATTTAGTCGATTCCGTACACCAGCAAGTTGGCTTGTCCAAAGCCGATGCCGGGCGCTTGGTCAGCGGCGTTTTGGAAGTCATCACCAAATCCTTGGTCGATGGCGATGGCCTGAAACTTTCCTCATTTGGCACCTTTAACATTCGCAATAAGCGTGAACGTATTGGCCGCAACCCAAAAACCGGTATCGAGGTTCCTATTACCCCCCGGCGTGTTGTTACCTTCCGTGCTTCCCCCAACTTTAAGGTCGCCGTTGCTAATAAAGGCAAACCTGCTTGATGCTGTTACTACGGTATTATGCTGAGATTATTAGGCCGCCTACCCATTGGGTCAGAGGCTCACGACCATGAAAGCGGCTTCAGCGTATCGGACGATTAGTGAAGTCTCCGAGACGCTGGGTCTCCCCGCCCATGTCCTGCGTTTCTGGGAAAGCAAATTCCCCCAGATACAGCCTATGAAACGATCCGGCGGGCGGCGTTTTTACCGCCCACAGGATATTGTTTTTTTAGAACGTCTGCGAAATTTATTGCATGTCCAGGGTTATACCATCCGTGGCGCACAAATACTCCTTCGTGCCGAACGCCACAATTCGGTACAGGCATCCGGCACACCTACACACCCCGTACATCTAACCGACGATGAACAGGCTTTTTTTTCACTGCCTGTAGCGGCTCCCGCCATTATAGTGCCTGTCGTACCGTCTCAAGCTCCGTCTTTGACAATATTACTCGATATTCGCACCCGTTTATTAGACCTACAAGAAGAAATTTCCTTGGTTAAGCAAAGATTTATTAAGAACTGTTGACAGACGCAATCGCGTATGGCAAAGCCTGCCTCCTGAAATGGGGCCATAGCTCAGCTGGTAGAGCGCTTGCATGGCATGCAAGAGGTCAGCGGTTCGACCCCGCTTGGCTCCACCAGCCTTCGCACTACGTGCTTCGGCTGGGCGAGCCACTTCGCGAGCCGATTGAGCACGTTAGGAGAAGGCTGCCGCGCCGAAGTTGCACCGCAACGAAGACGGGCTTACACAGAGAGAAGCGTTAGTCATTGATGATTAGCTCCACCAGCCTTCGCACTATGTGCTTCGGCTGGGCGAGCCACTTCGCGAGCCGATTGAGCATGTTAGGAGAAGGCTGCCGCGCCGACGTCGCACCGCAACGAAGGCGGGCTTACACAGAGAGAAGTGTTAGTCATTGATGATTAGCTCCACCAGCCTTCGCACTACGTGCTTCGGCTCACCGACAACGACATCATGCTCTATAATGGCCAGCGTGACCAGTTCCTCGGCAAGCTCAAAGAGCACTACGGCCTCGCCAAGAAAGATGCCGAAACAAAAATAAAGGCGCTGAAGGATGCGTGCCATTGCGACACCGCTGCGCCGACAACAAAAATAGCGTAATCAATGTCTTAAACCGCCCTGTGCCGTGGCGCAGGGCGGCTTTTTTTGAGAAGTACACCCTAAACATGATTCCTGATTTTAAAGGGTTCTATTTATCAGAACATTTTGTCAGCAGATGATGTTCCATTGGATACGCTGACAAGCCGCCCGTGGTAAACACGATTCCTTTTAGTTGAGGAATGAGTGCGGGCAATGCGTAGCTACCCGTTATGTCAATTTGCTGCTTTGGTATAGAGCGTGGATAGATGCCTTCTAGGCTACTTAATAAAATAATATTTCCACGGGTTAGAATGGCAATATCGTTTCCATCGGGCGTAGGAATAAAACGAGTGAACAACAAATCGTTACCCGCATTTTCGGGAAGAGGAATTGGCTTTAGCTCGTAAGTATCCGGTTTCTTAACTAGCTCGTAAACACCTGCACGAATAGTATAGAATAACCTATTAAAAGCTGGAACATCGTGCAATACGCCTTTCTCAAAAACATCTTTGTCCAACAAGAATGGTTTGACCCGGCCATTGATAACAGGCTTTAGCTGTACTCCATCATAACTATAGAGTTGGCCGTTATCCGCCTTTAAAAAGGCGATTTTTAGTCTGGGAATATCACCGACATAGGTTGTTTTGGCCTTAACATTCCCAAAGGGTGTGAAATCACCGTTTTTAAACTCTTGCATCGCGGTAGGAATAAACAGTCGCTGCAGAACTGGGCTGTAAACAACATCCCCGCTTATTCTTTTAATAGAGGTTAGATTATCGCGTCTTATTTGAACGGTATCCCAACCAAAAACGAAGCTTGCCAAACGCTCAACAATACCTTCCTCTTTTTTAATGCGGATAATTTGATCGACTACCCATTGCTGCTGCGAATTGAGGTGAAAGTGGAGGACGTGATTATATTGCACGCCACCAATATATAACCAATGATCTTCTAATTCATAAATTGCGTCCCAACCATTATAATCATCACCAGAGTTTAGTTTTGTAACTGGGTAGGTTTGTCCATCTTGTTTCACAAAAGATAACTGATGGTTATCTAATGTGGCACTGACAGAAAAACTTGGTAAATCTTGTTTCAGTGGCTCGCTGGAGTATCTTTGAGCCCTAGGCTGGGGAATAAAAGATTTATATGTGTCTAGGGAAATATCTTTTACACAGTAATCTGAGGCAAAAGCCGATGCCGTAGCTATGCTTAGGCCAGCTAACATTAAAAATGTTGCTCTTATTTTCATTCCAACCTCTGCTATAAAATCGTGGAACCTAACACCTGGATCGTTTTATATGACCTATACCGATAAATTCTTAAAAGACACCTTGCGTTGCCATCAGCATACACCAACCAACGCGTAGGCATTTTTACAAAGTTCGAGCTGGAAACAAAGAAAAATCCTAACAAACAACCCCCTAGTAACCCACACCTTATGCACACGCGTTAAGCACTGGCGTACGCCACACCTCGGTCGTCGTCGTGAGTGCCGCTAGGCGCATGGCGATCCAGCACTATAAAAATGTTCAAAACAGGTGAACCGCTGCCTGTTGCTCCCTTCCCCCGTGCAGCGGGGGAAGGTGCGGAACGGGGCGTTTAAAATAAACAAAACAATACCTTGTATTCCTTCTACAATCCCCCTCCCCAACCCTCCCCCGCAAGCGGGGGAGGGAGTTACACCGCGCACTTCAATCTGACCTCTGACTTCTGATTACTGACTTCTGATCCCCCACCACCCTTGACCACAGCACCCCATTCCTATAGAGTGATTTCCATCACCCTTAACGAAAGCACCTGCCCCATGGTTTTAGCCACCGCACCCTGCTGGGTTCAGCCGAGCTCCTCGAAAAAAAAACAGCAAAAATATTTTTCACGCAGGGGCACTTTTAACGGTGATTTTAACCAGAAAGATTTTGTTAACACTGTCAAAAAACACAGATCACACTTGAAAAATTTTGTCAAGCATAGAGTTTCATTATTAATGAACGAAGTAACAATGAATCTCAAAAACACCACAAACGCACTATTTTTCCAAGGCGAAAAACCCAAAAATCAACACCCCCACTTTTTCAGGGTGAGCACGAAAATTTTTCAAAAGTCAATACCCATGCCCCAAAAAACCACACGATTTCTTAACCTGGCACGGTTTATGAAAGCGAAAAAGACACCACCGTTTTTTTCTGTGAGGTGCCTATGGCGCAGCTGTTCCATTTCCCCCGTCCGGCCATTTTGGTCACCGCCGAAATTTTGTACCGTATGCCTGATTACCCGGATATTCTCCAAAGCTATATCTGGCAAGATGTTGACGTAACACCTGATTTTCCGGCACTGCAGGCTTTTTTGGCCTTCTGGCAACGCCACCTCGAAGGGCGCCTCCATAGCGTTGAAGTTGCTACTACTATTGGCAAAAGAGCACTAGACTGGCAGCATTGCCACGCAGAATACCCAATACATTAACCCCTTTGTGCAAGACAATCTTTCTTGCACATTACAAAAAAAAATTCCTGTTTCACGTTATCTGTATCTGAGTTATGAATCTGTTAACTTTTTCATCGCAGAGAACACGCATGAGACTTACTTTTTTTCTAATTCTATTCCTTGCCCTGTTGTCCCCCATGACGGCAAAGCCCGCCCATGCCCAGGAATCGTTGGCGCAAATCCTGACCCAGACCTACGAAACAAACCCCGATCTCATTGCCGCACGTAGCGAATTACGCGCCACCAACGAGACCTACAACCAAGCTATTTCAGGTTGGCGTCCCAGCATCTCCACTATCGGCAGCTATGGCACGATCAATGAAAGTACCAGTCCAAAAATCACCAGCGGTAAAGCAGACCGCAACCCCAGTAGCATCGGCCTACAGGCCACACAGCCTCTCTACCGTGGTGGTCGAACCACAGCAGCAACAAAAGCATCCTTAGCTGATATTGAACGTGGCCGAGCAGCCTTATTAGATCGCGAACAAAACATACTGCTAGCTACCGTCACCGCCTACATGGACGTAGTGGCGGCACAAGCTACCCTAAACGTCACGGAAAACAACCAAAAAGTCCTGCAACGCAACCTTGATGCCACCAAGGATCGCTTCCGGGTCGGCGAAGTCACCCTCACGGACGTTGCCCAAGCCGAATCGCGCCTTGCCGGGGCGAAATCGGAAGTCACCACCGCCATGGGCAAGCTCAACACCGCCAAGGCCACCTTTGAACGACTAACAGGTCGCGTCCCAGGCATGTTGCAACCCCCAGATATTGTCCTTACCTTGCCCGTTAATCTTGATGAGGCTGTAGCCCTTGGCCGCAACGAATCCCCCAGGGTTATCGCCGCCATCAAAGCCAGAGAATCCGCCCGCTATCAAGTCCGTGAAGCCAAGGGTAGTCTCCTGCCTGAAGCCAGCCTTCAGGCCTCGGCCGAAAAAAATAAAGAACAAAGTGTTTCTATCAAAGACAGTGATACTTATAGCCTTATTGGCCGCCTCACTATTCCCCTGTATCAGTCTGGCGCTGAATGGGCGCGGGTGCGTCAGGCTCAGCAAATAGAAGCACAACGCCGCTCAGAACAACTCAACGCCGAACGTCAAACCACCGAGTTTACGGTGCAGTCTTGGGACGGCCTGCGTACCTCACGCAGCCAGCTAGAGGCGTTTAGCTCACAAATCAAAGCTGCTGAAGTAGCCCTTGACGGGGTGCGCCAAGAAGCCCTGGTTGGCTCCCGCACTGTTCTCGATGTCTTAAACGCGGAACAGGAATTGCTCGGTGCCCGCCTCAACAAAATCCGCGCCGAACGAGATGAAGTTGTTGCCCAATATACTCTTCTTGCCGCCACGGGCCGCCTAACCGCTGCGTCGCTTGACCTTAAAACCAATGTTCCAAACCCGCTGGCTGACTTTGAAGCCACACGTGGCAAATGGTTTGGCTTCGCCGATGTCGGCAAGGTTGACTGATGAAATAAGATGTGCCTAGTGTCCCCTTTATAAAGATAAGGGGGAAACAAGCCCATGCCACCACTGACCGCCGTTAAAGACGAACCCTCCATGGAAGAAATCTTGGCCTCTATCCGCCGGATTATCTCCGAACAGGAAGAAAACGCACAGACAACCGGAAAAAAAGAAAAAGCCAACGGTAGCGGTGCCGCTTACGCCCTCGCCGTCGAGACCAGCGACGATGCCGAAATCCTAAACCTCACTACCGTGGTCAACGACGATGGCACTCTCACCGAATTGCCGGCTGCGGACTTTCTTTCTAAAGGTGAGCCGCCCACTACATTTGAACAAGCTCTTGTGGAGGCCGAAGAAGAGCAACCTCTGTCGTTGGAAATCGCCGATAAAGAATCCGAAGAGCCCCCTGCCCCGGTCTTAGAGATTGCGGAACCCGCTTTGGAATTACCCGAACCAGAACTAGAACCAGAACCTGCACTCGAGGTCACGCCAGAACTCGAACCCCTATTGGAATTAGCCCCCGAAGAAGAACCCGAAGAATCGTTTGCAGAGCAACCCGATGATGAGGGCATCGTCTCCGCCGATACCATCGCCGCCTCGGTACAGTCGCTGGCTACCCTTCACGCTGCGCAGGAACAACAACGCCTCAAAATCGCCCAGGATGCCCGCCTGGCAACCCTTGGCGCGCCGACGCTGGAAGATATTACCAAAACCCTGCTAAAGCCCCTGCTCAAGGAATGGCTCGACGCGCATCTGCCCACCGTGGTGGAAACCATCGTCCGGGAAGAGGTCAAGCGGATAACGGGGCAGGTGGAGGGGTAGGAAAGTCAAAAGAAAACCCCCGCCTTTTGGGGACGGGGGTTTCTTTTTAGCTCATTGTTCTTACAATCCAAAGAGCCAAACCTATAATGACGACTGAAACAAAAACTTTCAGCCCCCAAAATGGAATTAACAAAGCAAGACCCTCTCCCAATAAAAGAGCTGACTCAATTTGGGCGAAGGAAATTTTATCCTTGTCTGCGTCTTTCAGGTTAAAGCTTAGCATAAAAAGCGCAAGCGCGCTTGAAAAGAGAACAATGGTGAGCGGATCAAACGAAAAACCGCCGACAAACAGCACCAAGAGAAACGAAAAAACAAAAAAACCGATGAACTTCATAGATTTTTACAGGTATACAATACCGCCATTCTGCCATGCGGCTGCGGCTGCGGCTGCGGCTGCGGCCTGTATCACATTTTACTCAAAAACAAAAAATTTTTTTAGCCGAAACCCCGCACCAAACTCCCCGATAACAAATACCACCCATCAATCAGCACAAAGAAAATCAGCTTAAACGGCACCGACACCGTCACGGGGGGAAGCATCATCATCCCCAAGGCCATGAGGACGCTGGACACCACCAGATCGATAATCACAAAGGGCAGGAAGATCATAAACCCAATCTCAAACGCCCGGCGCAGCTCGGAAATCATGAACGCCGGCACCAGGGCGCGCAGCGGCGTCACCTCCCGGCTTTCCGCCGGGGGCAGCTTGGCCAAATCCATGAACAGGCGCAAATCCGCCTCCCGCGTGTGGGCCAGCATAAAGGTGCGAAACGGTGCCACGGTTTGCTTCAAGGCCTCTTCTTCCTTAATTTTTTCGGCAATCAGGGGGGCAATCCCGTTATCATAAGCCTGCTCAAACGTCGGGGCCATGACAAACAGGGTTAAAAACAGGGCCAGCCCCACCAGCACGCTGTTAGGCGGGGTTTGCTGCAACCCTAAAGCGGTGCGGAGCAACGATAAGACAATAATAATCCGGGCAAAGCCCGTCACCATAATCAAAATGCTCGGCGCGAGGCTCAATACCGTGAGCAACGCCAACATCTGCAAAAGCCGCCCGGAAGTCTGTCCGTCCAGTTCCTTACCCAGATCGACGCTCAGGCTCTGGGCAAACGCCGGGCTGTGCCACAGGCCAATGAGAAGCAACGCTACTATCAAACACCAGATTGTCTTGATTATTGGTTTGGGCGTTATCTTGTTAAACATTGTACACGGTCCCTTTTGTCATCCGCAAAGTACAACGCCGCTGCCTATTGCCCCCTTTTCCCGCGTAGCGGGGGAAGGTGAGGAAGGGGGTCTTTAAAATCATTAAAACCAATGATTTGTTCTCGTACTGTTCACCCCATCCCCGTAAGGCCATCGGCCTTACGCCTCCCCCGCTGCGCGGGAGAGGGGGTTGCACCGCGCACTTCAACAGACTTATGAAACTTTTAATCCACGCAAAAATACAATGCCGCATAGCTATTCCTTCAGCACCAACGGCGGATGCCCGAGGGTCAGCACCAGCGTATGCTCACCGCCGTGGGATAACGCCACCCGCACCAGGCGGCTGCGACTATCTAAAACCACCGTTTCCAATACAGCGGCACGACCTGGAGGCGCAACAGCCGCGCCGGATCGCCGCAAAAACGAAGCCCACCGTCGCCCCTGCACGGCTTTGACAACACCCGCGCACAAAACAATCAACGCCAGCACAAAAACCAGCGCACCGAGAACTTCCCAAAGATTGGCGGCCTGGTTCATGATGGCGTCCCCCCGTCCTCACCCGTAATGCGCCGGGATTTTGTATAGGCTGTTGCCGCCGTACGCCCGGGGGTGATGACGGCAATCTTGCGAGCCAAGTCTTCTTTATAATCTACAAGCTTATTCGTCAGGCAATCCAACGCCACCAAAAGCTCCAGCACCCCGGCCCGCACCACATCTTGTTGATGACCCGGCAACCGCACCAGCTTGTCGCACAACGACTCAATAGTTTTTTGCACATCGGCAACGGACAACTCTTTACCTTGAACTAAAGCCTCCAAGGCTTGGTTAATCTCATCCGTTGCCGTAGCCAAAACAGCTTGGACATCGGCTAAATCAGCAGGGGCATCGTGATGGGTCATCCGATGCTTTACAAACCTTGTTTTTATTAAAGAGCCGTTAACGCCCCTGCAGTCTATCGCCAATAGTAATGCGTTGCGCCGCCGCTGCGCCAGCAGGCACCTCCAGCACCGATGCCGCCCCGCCCCGTGGGCGCAACACCTCCTCCGAGAAAGGCACCGTACCGCGCAGAATATCCACCACTATGCCTTTCTTATCAAAAAAAACCATGTCTAAAGACAACGGCGTGTTCTTCATCCACATGGTGGGCACGCCGTACCCTTCGGGAAAAATAAACAGCATCCCTCCGTCCGGGGCAAGGTCACGACGGAACATCAGGCCTTGCTGCCGCTGGGCATCGGTCTGAGCCACCTCAACCTGAAGCACCACCGTACTACCATCACCGCGAACAATCGTCATGGGCGTTTGGGGCAGGTATTGCGCCGTGCCGTCGGCATGGGCACTAAAGAGCCACCAGCCCGCTGCCAGCACCACAACAATACCTATCACTATTTTTTTTCTTAGCATTGTGAGACCCTCCCTTGACCACGATGGCCATAGCCCGCTACGACACCGCTGTATGACACACCTTGTTTTAGTCCGCCACGGCCTTAGCGCGTGGAACAAAGAAAACCGCTTCACCGGCTGGGCCGACGTGCCCCTGACCGCTGAGGGCGAAAATGAAGCACGCCAGGCCGGAAAAGCTCTAACCAAGGCGGGAGTTACCCTAAGCATCGGTTTTGTCTCGCCCTTGCTCCGGGCGCGGGAGACGGCGCGGCTACTGCTGGAGGGATACGGTGCCCCTGCCCTGCCCATCACCCCTGCCCCGGCCATGATTGAACGCCATTACGGCGGCCTCACCGGCCTCAACAAAGCCGAAGTTGCCGCGCAATACGGCACCGATCAGGTGCACGTCTGGCGGCGCAGCTACGACATCCCGCCGCCGCCCATTGCTGAAGAAAGCCCCTACAACCCCGCCAATATCCAGGCTTTTGCCGATTTTCCCTTCCCCCTACCCCGCACCGAAAGCCTGGCCGATGTGGTGAAACGGGTAAAAATATTCTATGAGACTGTGTTAAAGCTCGCCGTGTTGCAAAATGATGGCGTACTCTGCGTCGCCCACGGCAACAGCATTCGGGCGTTACTCATGCTGCTGAAAAATATCTCAAAAGAAGACATCCCAAACCTAGAAATTGCCACCGGCGTACCGTTGGTGGTGCGACTGAATAACCAAGGTGAGTATGCAGGCGAAACGGGAATAAGTCTTTGAAGGCTACCCTATTGAAGGGCGCGGTGCAGGCCCCTCCCCTGCTTAGCGGGGAAGGGGATCAATAGGCGGCGGCGCTGCTACGCTCTAATACTTTTTTTTAAGTGTTTCCTTTGACCAATGACATTAGTTGAGCTAGACATTCCCCGACGGGGTGTAGCGCAGCCTGGTAGCGCGCCAGTTTTGGGTACTGGATGTCGGGGGTTCGAATCCCTCCACCCCGACCACGTTTGGGAGGACACACCATGCAGGTTCGCATTTATCAACCCGCCAAAACCGCCATGCAGTCAGGCCTTGCTAAGACGAAACAGTGGCTTTTGGAACCGCTATCCCAAACCCGGCAGGAACCCGATGCCCTCATGGGATGGAATGGTGGCACACCCACCACGACGCAGTTGCGCCTATCTTTTCCCAGCAAGGAAGCAGCTATTGCCTATGCCGCCGCGCACAACCTCACCTATACTGTGCAAACCCCACACAAAAAAACGCTGCAACCCAAAAACTACGCTGATAACTTCCTCTTTAGAGCAGCTCCCTAACCTTCGCCACCACCGCCGCCGGGGTAAAGCCAAACTCCCGGAACAAGACATCACCAGGTGCACTGCCTCCAAAGCCCTGCATCGTTACTGTGGCCATTGGCCCGCGCATAAGATCACCCCAACCAAAAGTACTGGCAGCTTCGATGATCACGACAGGTCTGGTTGCTGGCAACATATTGGCACGATACGCCGCAGGCTGCTCCAAAAACAATTCCCGCGACGGCATAGAGATGACATTAGCAGCAATACCATCTTGCGCTAAAAGCTTCTGTGCGTCCACGGCCAGTGCCACTTCAGAACCCGTTGCCATTAGAGTAACCTTAGCGTTAGTAACCTCCCGGAGCAGATACCCGCCTAAGGCACTGCGGTTTTGAACATCGGTATCACCGCGCAGCGTCGGCAACGCCTGGCGGGTCAAGGCCAGCACCGATGGATGCCGGATATCACTGAGCGCCAACGCCCAGCATTCTGCTGTCTCCACCGCATCCGCCGGGCGGAACACGCGCACTCCGGGCACAGACCGCAACATGGCCAGATGCTCAATGGGCTGGTGCGTCGGTCCATCTTCGCCAACGCCAATGGAATCGTGGGTGAGGACATAAATCACCCGCTGGTGCATCAACGCTGACAGGCGCAAGGCTGGTTTCAAGTAATCGGCAAATACCAAAAACGTCCCGCCAAACGGAATCAGGCCGCCGTGAACAGCAATGCCGTTCATAATAGCCGCCATAGCATGCTCACGAATGCCGTAGTGTAAATAGTTCCCACCGTAGTTACTGGCACTAAAAATACTCGCCGCCTTAGCCTTGGTGTTGTTTGAACCCGACAAGTCCGCCGAACCTCCCAAAATTTCCGGCAAATGCGAAACCACAGCCTCCAGAACATCCCCCGATGCCTGGCGGCTGGCAATATTCGGTTTATTGATAAGGAATTGGGCTTTAATATTAGCGAGAGCCTGTAAAGCAGCTTCCGGTAATTCCCCCGCCAAGCGGCGAGTAAAGGCAGCTTGGGTATCCGCCGGGGTGGCCTCAAAACGCTGTTGCCACGCCGCAAATGTCGTTTCATGCCGATGCCCTGCCTCCCGCCAAGCCGCAAGAGTCGCCGCTGGTACTTCAAAAGCTGGATACGGCCAGTGCAGAGCGGCCTTCGCTGCTGCAAGCTCTTCTGCCCCAAGCGGGGAGCCATGAATTCCCGCTGTGCCAGCTTTTTTGGGCGCGCCGAACCCAATGACGGTACGGCAGGCGATAAAACTAGGCTGTTCGCTGGATTGCTGTGCCCAAGCCAACGCTTCCATTAATGCCTCCATATCATGACCATTCACGGTACAAGTACGCCACCCGGCAGCAGCAAAACGCTCTATCTGGTTTTCTGATGTCGCCAACGACACCTTACCGTCAATGGAAATCCCGTTATCATCCCATAAAACCGTAAGCCTACCGAGCTTCAAATGCCCAGCTAACGCGGCAGCCTCATAAGAAATACCCTCCATGAGGCAACCATCCCCAGCCAACACGTACGTCCGATGATCCACAAGGCTATCCCCAAACTCGGCGTTCAGGCGACGCTCGGCAATCGCCATGCCCACGGCGTTGGCAAACCCCTGGCCTAGGGGACCGGTAGTGGTTTCCACACCAATCTCAAGGTGGCGTTCAGGATGGCCAGGGGTGATACTGCCCCATTGTCGAAAATTCTTGAGTTGTGCCAAGGGCATTTCCTTATAACCCAGCAAATATGCAACGCTGTATAACAACATCGATCCATGCCCGGCGGACAACACCACCCGATCCCGATCCGGCCACAGTGGCTGACTGGCGCAAATCTTTGCTGTCTGGGCAAACAGCACTGCGGCAATCTCAGCGCAGCCCATCGGCATACCCGGATGTCCGGAACGGGCAGCTTCCACCCCTTCAGCAGCAAGGAAACGTATGGCGTTGGAAAAATCAGTAGGTACGGGATTCAACATGCCCTAGGATGTAGCAAGTCTGGTTAGAAAAAAAAACCAAAAACACGCCAAAAACGCGATTGACGCGTTCATTCCTCTGGCTTAGCCTTACATCATGGCAGAAAATAATCCCCTGCAGTCCTTAACCCATGCAATGGATGTGCTTGAAGGGGCTTTTGCTAGCCTAGAACTCTCCTTGGCAACCCGCCTGCACGCTGAAGGCCGCCGCTACGATCTCCTAGTGGAGGAGTACCAAGATGTGCAGCGGGATTATTTAGCTTTACAAGACGCAACATTGAGTTTGTCGGAACGTCTTGAGGCTGCCATTGCCGATGTTGACCACCATATTGAGGTTGCTCGTGCCGCCGCTTGAAATTGCCATTAATGGCCGCCCCTACACCGTTGCGTGCGAAGCCGGCCAAGAACAACGCCTGCACCAAATTTCCGCTGAACTCTCTGTCCGAGCCAAGCAAATTTCCGATGCCTTGGGCATCCTGCCGGACAGCAAGCTTTTTTTGCTCTTAACCCTCATGCTTATGGATGAGCATATGGATGAAAAACAGCGCCTCGTCGAACGCGTCCAACGCCGCCGTGAAGCCGTTGAGGCAACGCTGGCCGACGATATTCGCACGGTCAGCGGCCGAATCGTCAGCCTCGCCGGTCGGGTGAAAAGCTTGGCGGAACGGGTGGCGGCGTAGGATTGCCCTATGTTAAGTCCCACGATCTTATGGCATGGATTGAACGAAAAAGAATTGGCTCCTTTTCATGGAACTCTTTGAGAACATCAAAAGGGGTTTTGTATTTCAAGGATTTCAACGGTCGTTTCATATCTTCCCGTTTCATATCTTCCTTCCCTTTTATTTCGGTTTGTAGTATAAAGACCGTGCTGTTCACAGCTATGGTGATAAACGGCGTTCGGCATAGGCGTTTTGGACCCGGGGGCGGTACCCGGCGCCTCCACCTCAAGAGAGGGTTCTTCTCTCTTGAGGCGGGGGCGAATAGGCTCGACAGGCGCAATAAAGGAACTGCTTTTGCCCGGCATTGTACCGCCGTTATCTGGCTATTTTCAAAGTGCAAACGATAACGTTGCACCTGGTGCGGTTCGTAAACTCGCGGCCTAATCGGCAGTTGGTTTGTTGACCAAAACACGGCGCGGGGCGGCCGGGTAACAGAACAGCCCCACGGTTTATAGCCGATTTCATAATTATCAGTCTAAATTTAAACGCCCTCACCCCTGCCCCTCTCCCGGGGGGAGAGGGGTTTTCTGAGGGCTGCACGGTTCAACCCCTCTCCCCTCGGGAGAGGGAAGGAAGGCCAACGGCCTTCCAGGGTGAGGGCGTTTAAAGATTGAATATCCCGTTAATATTGCAACCAGCTGTATTTAGTTAGACTCTTGCCTTTCTCCCCACAACCCCGCTAATGAACACTCATTCAGGAGGTGTTTATGCGGCCCAATAAAAGCAAAGGTGTGCTGGAGCCTGCGGCGTTAAAACTCTTCGCCGAAAAAGGCGTGGCCGAGACCAGCATCCGCGACATTGCCGCCGCCGCCGACCTGGCCGAAGGCACCCTGTACCGCCATTACCCCAGCAAGGAAGCCTTTGCCAAACACCTCTACCAAAACGCCGCCAGCACCGTCGTCAAGGAACTCCAGGCCATTCATGCCGACAGCCAAGACATGGAATCCTGCTTTTCCGGCATCGTGGTGTTTTTGTGCAACCTGTTTGATGAGGAGACGGAGATTTTCACCTATGTGTTCCTGACCCCCGTCACGACCCTGCACACCCTCGGCATTAAGAACGAACACCCCATCCGCGCCGTGGCTGAGATTTTGAAGGCGTGGTTTGAGAAACGCTCCCTGACCGACCGGGTGCCGGAACTGGTAGCGGCAGAAATCCTTGGCGCTATAGGCGGCGTCGCCAGTCAGATTCAGCTGGGTGTTCTGAAGGATTCCATGGGGAATTATGCCGATGACGTAATGATGGCGGTGTTTCGGTTGTTGAAGGCGTGAGGTTTGATCTCGAACTATTTTCCGCCTCTTGCGCCAAGAAAACGAAAAAATAAAGGATCCAAAACCGCCTCGGCTCCTTTGAAAAAATCTTTTACTATGCCGCCAAAACTTTTCATGGCATTGCCTGTAGCGTTTTGGGCTTTTGCCAAATTTTTTTCCTGAAAGCCATGTGCGGCGGCTGTGATGGTACCCTTAATTGCACCCCATCCCAGTTTAAGAGCACCTTGTAAATACGTCTGCAGCATTTGTTCACCTTGTTTTGTGATATCTATAGCTGCAGAAAATCCCCCTCCAACATTTAATAAACCAGCTACTGTACCTCTTGTGTCAGACTTGACTTCACCATGCGTTGGCCCTGCCTTAATGGCATCCGATGGTGCACGGAATATCCCTACTGTCATTGCATTAATGGCACCAGTCAGCCACTCCGGCAATATTCCTTTTTTTTTTCCAGTGGCAACAGCATCACTCATACCCCCTCCATACACCCTCTTTTCTTTCCTGTCAATTTCTTTGTGCATTTTATGTAATAAATGCACTTTAGCACATTAAAACACCCTCACAACCCCAACCCACTATCCCCTGTGCCCTTGGGCGTTAGGCCCAGATGCTGGTAGCCCGGTGCGGCAAGCATGCGGCCGCGTGGGGTGCGGAGGATATACCCCTGCTGGAGGAGGTACGGCTCAATGGTATCCTCCACCGTGTCCCGCGCTTCGGCGAGGACGGCGGCGAGGGTTTCCACCCCCACGGGGCCGCCGTCGTAGTTTTCGGCCAAGGCCGTCAGGTAGCGGCGATCCATGCGGTCCAGCCCGGCGGCGTCCACGTCGAGGCGGGTCAGGGCGTCGTCCACCGCCGCCCGGTGCACCTGCTGCAGATCGGCCACCCCGGCAAAATCCCGCACCCGGCGGAGCAGCCGCCCGGCAATGCGCGGCGTGCCCCGGGCGCGCTTGGCAATCTCCCAGGCGCCGTCGTCCGCCAGCGGGCAGTGGAGGAGGGCCGCCGCCCGGGTCACTACCTTCACCAAATCTTCCGGGCTATAAAAATCCAGCCGCAGCGGAATCCCAAACCGATCCCGCAGGGGGTTGCTGAGCAGCCCCGATCGCGTCGTGGCCCCCACCAAGGTAAAGCGCGGCAAATCAATGCGGATGCTCCGGGCGGCGGGGCCTTCGCCGAGGATCAAATCAAGCTGAAAATCCTCCATCGCTGGGTAGAGGACCTCTTCGACACTGGCCTGAAGCCGATGAATCTCATCAATAAAAAGCACATCGCCCGGTTGCAGGTTGGTGAGAATCGCCGCCAAATCCCCGGCCTTGGCCAGCATCGGGCCGCTGGTGGCCCGAAAGTTGACCCCCATTTCCCGCGCCACAATCTGGGCCAGCGTTGTCTTCCCCAAGCCCGGCGGACCGTAGAAAAGCACGTGATCCAGCGTCTCGCCGCGTTTTTTCGCCGCCTCAATAAACACGCCGAGGTTTGCCCGAAGATCAGGCTGACCAATAAATTCCGCCAACCGTTGCGGCCGCAGGGCTGCGTCCAGCGCGTCACCCTCCCGCACGGCAGGGCTGACAAGGCGGGGCGATGCGGGCAAAGGGCTAACCATAGAAGGGGGTCATAGCACGACCCTGGCCGGAAAGAAGAGGGGAAAATGGGGCGAACGAGGGGTCTCGAACCCCCGACCTCAAGAGCCACAATCTTGCGCTCTAACCAACTGAGCTACGTCCGCCACAACCGATGGTGCCCAGAGACGGAATCGAACCGCCGACACGAGGATTTTCAGTCCTCTGCTCTACCGACTGAGCTATCTGGGCGCAACATCGGCGTGCACCATAGGGGCGTTGCCGCCAGGATTCCAGTGATTTTTTATTAAGCATTGTGTGCGAACATCAAAAAAGGAGTATCGCCATGAAAATAATTGCTTTAATTATTATTTTTGTAGGCAATATCATCATACTCCCCGTCTATGCCGCCGGTTTTGCCGTGATGAACGAAAGCCCGGCACTGCTGGGGCAAGCTTATGCCGGAGCCGCTGCAACCACTAACGACATAAGCAGTCAATTTTTCAACCCGGCAACTTTAACAGCGTATTCGACTCCTCAAATAAGTGCAGCAACAAGCCTTATCCTTCCCAACTTCACCGCCAAAAATTTTACCGGCACCACCGCCGACGCAACCCCTATCAATGGCCGTAACTACCGGGGCGATATTATCAAAGACGTTGCCATTCCCAGCTTTTACGCCAGCGCACCCATCAATCCAAAAACCGTGATCGGCATGTCCATCACCACGCCATGGGGTCTAACCACCAGCTATGACGATACTTGGACAGGCCGCTATTACGGTGTCACCTCTCAATTGCAATCCCTCAACATCACCCCGGCGGTGGCTCATAAATTCAGCGATACCCTCAGCCTAGGAGCAGGCATCCAAGCGCAATACCTCGATGGTCGCATGAGCAACGCCATTGATTGCGGTACGATTCTGACGACTGCACCGGGGGCCAACGATTGCTTTGCGAACATGACAGGTAACGACTGGGGTTACGGCTATACTCTCGGGGCACTGTGGCAACCAACAACAGAGGTTCGCCTAGGCCTGAGCTATAACAGCGCAGTCAAACACAACCTCAAAGGTAACGTCGCCTATGAACTCCCTAACCCAGCTTTAGCAGGAGTACTACCCAATGGCGGTATATCACTGAACATCACCACCCCGGCCACCCTGCGCCTAGGCGGGGAGTACGACGTGACCCCAGAATGGACCCTAGCCGCCAGTGTTCACCGGGTACAATGGAACGTTGTGAAGACCCTCAGTGCCCGTTTCGATTCCGGCCAAGCCGATGACAATACACCCTATAACTGGCGCAACACGTGGTTTGCCAGCATTGGCGCACGGTTTCAGCCGGGCTTCAGCCCGTGGAGCTACCGCATCGGCACCGGCTTCGATCAAAGCCCGGTGAGCAACGAGCAAAGCCTGAATGTCCGCATCCCCGATGCCGATCGATACTGGCTTGGCATGGGGGTTGGCTATGCGTTGAGCGATGCCGTGCGTCTTGATGCCACCTATATGGCCATGTGGTTTGATGCGGCCACCGTGCACCTGCGCGATCCGGGCGGCCTCAAAGGAAGCCTCAACGGGCAATATGAGAGCTATCTGGATATTGTGGCCCTGCGGGCAACGGCAAGTTTTTAAGGGATTTTTTGTAGCCCTTGTTCCCCCGCCCAAACCCCCCTATAACCCGGGGCTATGAGCACTCTTACAACCACCGCCGATAACCCGGAATTGTCCATCGAAGACGAAATGCGTAAGTCCTATCTGGACTATGCCATGAGCGTTATTGTCTCACGCGCCCTGCCCGATGTGCGCGACGGCCTCAAGCCGGTGCACCGCCGGATTTTGTACGCCATGAAGGAAGGCGGCTACGATTCCACCAAGCCGCTACGCAAATCCGCCCGGATTATCGGGGATGTCATGGGGAAATACCACCCCCACGGCGATACCGCTATTTATGATGCGTTGGTGCGTATGGCGCAGGATTTCTCGCTTCGCCTGCCGCTTATTCAAGGGCAAGGAAACTTCGGCAGCATGGACGGCGATAACCCCGCCGCCATGCGGTATACCGAGGCTCGCCTGGCCAAAGCCGCTGAAGAATTGCTGCGCGATATTGACAAGAATACCGTTGATTTCAGGCCAAATTATGACGATTCCGAGCGGGAGCCCATGGTTCTTCCCGCCCAGTTCCCTAACCTTCTCGTCAACGGTGTCGGCGGTATTGCCGTCGGCATGGCCACCAACATTCCGCCCCATAACCTGGGCGAGGTTATTGATGCGTGCTGTGCCTATGTGGATAATCCAGCCCTGACACTCGAAGAGGTGATGCAGTTTGTCCAAGGGCCAGATTTTCCCACCGGCGGCCTGATTTTAGGGCGCAAGGGTATTCTCGATGCCTTTAAAACTGGGCGTGGCTCTATCCTAATGCGGGCTAAGCACCACTTAGAAACCCACGGCAAAGACCGTCAATCCATCATTTTTGATACTATTCCCTACCAGCAAAACAAAGCCAAAATCGTTGAAAAAATTGGCGATCTCATCAAAGAAAAAATTGTTGAGGGCATTGCCGAAGTCCGCGATGAATCCGATCGCGACGGCGTGCGGGTGGTGGTAGACCTTAAGCGCGATATTGAACCAGAAGTCATCCTTAACAAGCTGTTTTCCTTAACCCCGCTGGAGACCAGCTTTGGCGTCAACACCGTGGCCCTGCACAACGGCCGCCCGGCGACCATGGGCCTGCTGAGCATTATTGCCGCCTTTGTCACCTTCCGGGAGGAAGTTATTGGCCGCCGCACCCGCTTTGAGTTGATGAAAGCGCGGGAACGCGCCCACATCTTGGTGGGTCTTGCCGTGGCCGTCGCCAACATTGACGAGGTTATCCGCATCATCCGAGCCGCCCCGAACCCGGAAACGGCGCGGGCGGAATTGATAAAACGCGACTGGCCTGCAGAAGGCATCATGCCCTTGGTGGCCATTGTCGATCCCGGCGTGGATCAGAATCAAAAAATCTACCGCCTCAGCGAAACCCAGGCCAAGGCCATTCTCGATCTGCGCCTGCACCGTTTGACGGGGCTGGAGCGGGAAAAAATCACCGGCGAACTCAAAGAAGTTGGGGCAGCGATTGGCGAATACCTAACCATCCTCAACTCTCGCCCTAAAATGCTGGAAGTCCTCAAACAAGAACTCCTGACCGTTAAGGAAAAGTTCAGCACCCCGCGCCGCACCGATATTGTTGGCGAGGCTATTGAGCGGGATATGGAAGACCTTATCCAACGCGAAGACATGGTCGTCACCGTCAGCTTCAACGGCTACGTCAAGCGCGTCTCCCTCTCCAGCTACCGCGCCCAAAAACGCGGCGGCAAGGGGCGTAGTGCCATGACCACCCGGGAAGAGGATTTCGTCACCCGCCTGTTCATCGCCAACACCCACACCCCGGTGTTGTTCTTTACCTCCGCCGGACGGGTGTATTTACTAAAAACCTACGCCCTGCCCCAGGGCACGCCCCAGACCCGGGGCAAGCCGCTGGTGCAGCTTCTCCCAAAACTCGAAGGCAATGAGCGGGTCAGCGCCATCATGCCCCTGCCCGACGACGCGACGCTGTGGGATAAGATGTCCATCCTGTTTGCCACCAGCAAGGGGAATATCCGCCGCAACGCCCTCACCGATTTCACCAGCATTAAAACCGGCGGTAAAATGGCCATGAAACTGGAAGAAGCGGGCGAGTCCCTCGTGGACGTGGTGGCCTGCCATGACCATGAAGATGTCGTTCTCTCGACCAAAATGGGCCGCACCATCCGCTTTGCCTTGGACGAACTGCGGGTGTTCAATAGCCGCGCATCCACCGGGGTGCGGGTCGTGCGCCTAGCCAAGGGGGATGAGGTCATCAACCTGTCCACCGTGTGCCACGTGGACATGACCATGGAAGAACGCGCCGCCTACCGCGCTGAAGCCGCCCGCCGCCGCGGTCTTGAGGTTGAGGAAGCCGATCCCGAAGACGTGGTTGCCGCCGTATCGCTCAGCAAGCAACGCTTTGATGAGCTGGCTGCTCAAGAAGAATTCATGTTGACCGTCAGCAACCTCGGCTTGGGCAAGCGCAGCTCCCTGTTCGACTACCGCCTCACCGGGCGCGGCGGCCAGGGCATCGCCGCCATGGAACTCAACGCCAAAAACGGCCAGATGATCGCCACCTTCCCGGTGAAGGATACCGATCAAATCATGCTCGTCACCAACAACGGCCAGCTTATCCGCTGCCCCGTCGATCAAATCCGCATCGCCGGGCGCAAAACCCAGGGCGTCACCATCTTCAAGGTCGCCAGCAATGAGCAGGTCGTAGCAGTGGCGAAAGTTCCGGCGGAGGAGGAGTAAGTAGAGTGAGTGGGGAGTGGTGAGTAGGGAGTGGAGGGTTCTTATACTCACCACTCACCACCCCCCGCTCACCTACCAAAACAACAGCCTGTCTTTTATTTCTTGCGTCTTCCTTATTGGTTCTGCTACAGGTTTTTTCCTCCCCGTGTGCTGGACGACATCTTGGCACGTCGGGTTTACCCCTAACGATGGAGCATCCCGATGTCGCTTACTGTCGCTAAAAAAGCGGAAATCATGAAGAAATTTGCCGTTGTTGCCAACGACACCGGCTCACCGGAGGTGCAGGTTGCCCTGTTGACCGAGCGGATTAATTCCCTCTCCGGGCACCTTAGCAGCCACAACAAAGACAACCACTCCCGCCGCGGGTTGCTCAAAATGGTTGGGCATCGCCGGTCGTTGCTGGATTATCTGAAAAAGAAAGATTTTGGCCGTTACCAGCGTTTGATTCAAGCCCTTGGCCTGCGCCGCTAGGCGTGTTGACCGTCCCGGCCATTGATCCGGTAGCGATTTCCATCGGCGGCTTTGCCGTCCGGTGGTACGCGCTGGCCTATGTTGCCGGGATTTTCCTTGGCTTTTTGACCTTGAAACGCCTGCGTCGCCTCGCCGGCAATCACGGTGAGCCTTCTGATGCAGCCTTAGATAGCCTGCTCACCGGGGTCATCTTGGGGATTATTCTAGGTGGGCGGCTGGGCTATGCCCTTTTATATCAATGGGATTATTACAGCCAGAACCTCCTAGATATTTTTAAAATCTGGCAAGGCGGCATGGCCTTTCACGGCGGCTTAATCGGCGTGGCAGCGGCAATCTTTATCGTTAGTCGCCAGCACCAAGTGCCCCTGCCCCGCCTTGCTGATCTCACGGCGACGGTGGTGCCCATTGGCCTGTTCTTTGGCCGGGTGGCGAATTTCATTAATGGTGAGCTGTATGGCCGGGTGACCGATTCCCCCCTAGGCATGGTGTTTCCCCACGCAGGCCCGTTGCCCCGCCACCCAAGCCAATTGTATGAGGCATTGGGCGAAGGCCTACTGCTGGGTTTTGTTTTATTGCTGGGGGCATATCGTTGGGGCTGGCTACGGACACCGTGGCGCATGACCGGGGCATTCTTGGCCGGGTATGGCCTAGCGCGGTTTGGCGCGGAATTCTTCCGGGAGCCGGATGCCCAGATTGGCTTTCTCGCCCTAGGCCTGAGCCAAGGGCAATGGCTGTGCCTGCTTATGATCATGGCGGGGGCGGTGTGCCTGCGCCCCAGAGTCTAAAAGACTGGTGGGCGGCTCAAACTGCCCTGTATTATAACAATACCAACGCCGTGGGCGCGCAGGGAGCCTTTACCACCGCCCCGGAAATAAGCCCCCTGTTCGGTGAAAGCCTAGCCGTGTGGCTGGCACTTGCATGGGAACGTGCAGGAAGCCCCGCACGGGCAACCCTAGCGGAACTTGGCCCCGGACGCGGCACCCTCATGGCGGATATCTACCGCCGGGTGAAAGCACTCCCGGTTCAATGGCGGGTGGTGGCATTGGAAAACTCAATACCGCTGCGGGCCGTGCAGAGCCGATACTGGAAACAACACGGCATCCCCGATCCTCAATGGATGAACACCTTGGAATCACTGCCCACGGATCAGCCAATGTTTGTCCTTGCTAATGAGTTTTTTGATGCTCTTCCTATCGAGCAATGGCGCGGCCAGGCACAGGCTTTTGTGCAAGACGGCAACCGTGTGTGGCTTCCTCAACCCGATACCGATGATACCCCCATTACGGAAATCAGCCCTGTTCGCGTTGCCGCAATGAATCATCTTTGCACCATAGTGCAAAAATCTTGCGGGGCTGGCCTTATTATTGACTACGGCGCAATGCGGTGGCAACCGGGAGACAGCCTCCAAGCCCTGCGCAAGCACCAGTCCGTAAACCCTTTTACCGCCGATGCCGACACCGACATCACCAGCCATGTGAATTTTGAAGAACTCCACGCCATAGCCAAAGCTTTCAACCTGACAACAACACTTACCCACCAGCGGGACTTCCTACACCACCACGGTATTCGCGAACGCCTCAGCGTGCTGGCGCGCAACAACCCAAACCAACAAGAAAGCTTATACCAAGGCTATGCTAGGCTGGTGAATCCCGACGATATGGGGAGTATCTTTAAAGCACTAGAGATTTATGCGGCCGTACAAATCCCAGCAGCAAAAAATACACCGTCATAACCTTATAGGCTAAATACGCATCCAATGTCAGCATATTCCCCAGCAGGACTATTGTCGGCAAAGGACAGACCAACAGACCACCGAAAAAAAATCCTCCCATCAATAGTGTCCCCACCACACCATTTTCTGCCAGCAATCGGGCATAGCCCATATCCACGGCGGTGCCTCGACTGCCCGGACCGTGGCCGATCCAAAAGGCCATCGTGTCCCGACTGTGCCAAAACAGCTTGACGGCCACGGCAGTTTTTTCACTCCGTTGCAGCAAACTAAGATCAGTAGCAGGCAGCACGGCATGCGTCGCCGTGGCCAAAGGATACGCATCCCCCACAGGCATTTCTGGCGTAGCAGCGTGCCAGATGCCCCGCACGGCCACAATGTTATCACCGCTGACCAGCATCCCTAACCGCTTGCCCACAGGGGAGAACCCCACCACCAAGGGCACAAGAACCAAAGCCGCCGCCCACCGCCGCCAATCCCGACCCACCGCTGCAACCCCGAGCAGCAGCACAAACGGCACCCGCGCCCCGGACATAACAATCCCTAAACCTGCCCATAAAAGAGCCACGCCCTTCTGTTGCCACGATAACCGAGCCTGTAACCCCGCCGCCGCCAGCAGGGCCAGCACCAACCCCACCTCCCACGTCCCACCCGTCAAACCGCTAGGAATGCCCCAACGTAAACCGTCTTCGGTGGTAAAAGCCGGGGCTAGCCCCTGCTGTTGCAAAACCACCAGTGCCACCGTCACCAAGCAATAAGCACCAAGATACATGGTAAAAAAACGTGGTTTATCCGCCAATAAACTACCCACTATGAAAAACACCCCATATTCCGCCAACCGCAGGGCATAAGCATAACCAATGAAATCGCCGCCATTCCAATAAACACTACCCACACCAAGAATACAAAACCCGGCCAGTGCATACAAAAACCATGGCAATGCCAACAAAACCCGCCACCACACCACCACAACAACAGCAGCAGCAAGCAGAAGAATCCCATCATCCACTCGCGCCCCGGCGTACTGACCCGATACGGCAATAAGGTTGATTTTTGGCAACCACAGCAGTGGCAAAAGCAACCCCAAAACAAGATATTGAAGACGAGGAAAGATAAGCATGGGAGGAATATAAACACTTCTTTTGGCAACACCAGTCATGGCAACACCAGTCATTGACGCCACAGCCGTTCCCCGATACAGTCCAATGATGCTAAGCCCCATTGTTAATCTTGCTGTTAGTGTTATTAACTTATTTATCTTTGCCTTGATTGTGCAGATATTCTTAGGATGGCTGGTGTATCTTGATATTGTCAACGGTGGGCACAAATTTGTCCGAATACTGGATGATACAGTGCGAAAAATCTCCGAACCGTTGCTCAGCCCCATCCGCCGCCTTATCCGCCGTATTTGGCCCACATTGTCGATTGACCTCTCTCCAGTATTTTTAATCTTAGGGCTATATTTTACCGTTGATGTCCTACACTGGCTGGCTCGATGATTGTTCTTGATGGTAAAACCTTAGGGGCCAAAGTTCGCGCCGAAGTAGCCCGGCAAGCAAAAGAGTTTCATGCCCGCACAGGGATAACGCCCGGCTTGGCCGTGGTGCTGGTAGGCGAAGACCCGGCCAGTGCCGTGTACGTCCGCACCAAGGGTAAACAGGCAACCGAGGCTGGTTTTGCTTCCTTCACCCATCGCTTGCCAAAAAATACAACCCAAGCCGATTTATTAAGCCTAGTAGACAATCTCAACCAAGACCCTCTTGTGCATGGCATTCTAGTACAACTTCCCCTGCCCCAACATATTGACAGCACGACAATCATCGAACGCATCAGCCCGGCAAAGGACGTAGACGGCTTTACCACCGTCAACATCGGTCGATTACAATTGGGACTAGAGGCGTTTGTGCCCTGCACGCCGCAAGGATGCATGCTCCTGTTAGAACAAGCACTGCCTAGGGAAAAACTGGCTGGCAAGCACGCTGTCATCGTCGGTCGGAGTAACATTGTGGGCAAGCCTATGGCTGCTCTGCTCCTTCAGGCCGATTGCACCGTGACCATCGCACATTCAAAAACCAAGAATCTAAAAGATATTACTCGCCAAGCGGATATCTTAGTCGCTGCCGTAGGACGGCCGAAGATAATAACCGGAGATATGGTGGAAAGTGGCATTGTAGTCTTAGATGTCGGTATTAACCGGGTGGGCGACTCCCTCGTGGGAGACATAGACTACCCCAGCGTTGCCCCAAAAGCCCTCGCTATTACCCCCGTTCCTGGGGGTGTTGGCCCTATGACTATTGCGTGCTTATTGGGGAACACCTTAAAAGCTGCAAAAGCAACATTTTAATACCATTTTGCAATCAATTGATTGCAAAATTCTTCCCTCAAACGCCGCGCGGGCTGTACCGCTCGCAAGATTGAGAGGGGAAGTTTTGATGTGCGAGCGGTATATACTCCTTGCACATTCTTCATGTGCAAGGAGTATATTGAACGCAAAGGGGTATAAGTACCAAAAAATCAACTTTTTCAAGAGCACCTCTACTAACCCATTTATGAGGATGAGTGGCTAGAAGGGGATTTCCCAGCAACCGCAAGCGTACTCAAACGTACATGCGGATTACGAGCAACGACCTGACGACGCCAATAAAGATGCCATCAAGTTTCTTTATCCTTGCCATCCTCATCCTCAATACCCGGGGTGAGAACATCATCTTCTTCAAATTCTTCAGCATCTTCCAAAAACCCATCTTCGACCACACTGGTGTCAGCAACATCATCGACCAATGGATCAACAGCCAAAGCGGCTGTTTTCTTTGCCATTAATGGGTCAGCGTCGGCAACGACACGGGTGCGACGACTCCGCAGGGGGGCATCAAGTTGCTGCGTAGCACCACATTTCGGGCAAACAACCGGGCTTTTGCGTAAATCGTAAAACGGCACACCACACGCTTGGCACTGACGTTTCGTACCCCATTCTGATTTTACCATGGCTTTCCCTCTTGTTCTGATGTGGATGCCCGGTTAGGGTGCGTCCGCATCTCTGTCAAGAGGATTTTAGCACGTGTCCATTTCTCATCCCTTAACCGCTATTCCTGTTTCCGCATTACGGGGTAAAGTTCGAGTGCCGGGAGATAAATCAATTTCCCACCGAGCCTTGATATTGGCATCCCAAACTGTCGGCGAGAGCAGCATTTCCGGCCTACTAGAGGGGGAAGACGTCCTAGCCACGGCCACGGCTCTGCGGGCTTTGGGTGTAACACTAGAACGGCTTGAACCTAGCTGTTGGCGCGTACAGGGTGTTGGTATCGGCGGTTTTCTGGAACCTGAAGATATTATGAACATGGGCAATTCCGGCACATCGGCGCGGCTTCTGCTTGGGCTTTTAGCCAGTCATAACTTTACTGCCTGCATCACTGGGGATGCCTCGCTGCGCCGCCGACCTATGCAACGGGTCATTGCGCCACTACGGCAAAGCGGGGCGCAATTTATCTCCCGCAGCAATGGCCGCCTACCCCTGACGGTGCAAGGCTCAGCTCTGCCTCTGCCCATTGATTACGCCTTGCCCGTGGCCTCGGCTCAAGTAAAATCAGCAATTTTGCTGGCCGGACTGAATACTCGGGGTACAACAAAAATATGGGAACGTTACCCCAGCCGGGATCACACCGAACGGATGCTGCAATCTTTGGGCGTACCGATCCGGGTCAGCAAGGCCGCTGAAGGCGGCAATATAATTGAACTGGATGGACACTGCGACCTTAATCCTTTTACCCTACAGGTACCTGCCGACCCCTCCTCTGCCGCGTTTCCCTTAGTGGCCGGGGTACTGGCCACCACCGGGGAAATTGTTCTTCCGGGGGTGTGTTTGAACCCAACCCGCACGGGTCTTCTAGATACCCTGATGGAAATGAACGCAGACATCAGTATCAGCAACATCATTAACATTGGCGGTGAACCCACCGGCACCCTCACGGCCAGGCCCAGTCGCCTGCGCGGTGTCCGCGGTCCTTCCAGCCGAGCGGCGTTCATGATCGACGCATACCCCATGTTGGCCATTTCCGCGGCCTGCGCCGATGGGGTGAGTCATTTTGAAGGCATCGCCGAACTAAAAGTCAAGGAAAGCAATCGCCTGTCCGCTATTGCTGAAGGCCTTTCCAGCCTCGGCGTTATCGTCAAAACGGGGGACGACTGGATGAGCATCGAAGGCCTCGGCAAGGCCGATCTGTTGCGCCCTAGTGGCATTATAACCACCAACATGGATCACCGCATTGCCATGAGCTTCCTCATCGCCGGCATGGTAGGCAGCGCCCCAGTGACCGTGGATGATGATAGTGCTATTGCTACGAGTTTTCCGGATTTCGTGCCGTTGATGCGGGGGTTAGGGGCGGGGTTTGAGGGGTAGAAACTAATGCCGCTTTGCGTTCAATATATACTCCTTGCACACTCTGGCAAAAGCCATTGCAAAGATGACTTTTTTACAGTAATCTACCCCCATGGCAACATTAACCATTGATACGTACGCTTCCATAAGCCTTTTGCGTGATTCGGGCTTTGAGGAGAAGCAAGCCAAGGCCGTTGTTGATGTTTTGACAACAGCCGATCTCAACCACGTTGCCAACAAACAGGATCTCAACGATATTCAAAGTGCGCTCAAGCAAGAGATTGCTAATCTGCGCGTTGATGTTATTACAATTAAAGCGGATTTGCTAAAATGGATCATTCCGCTGTTGCTGGCTCAGGCTGGTACATTGCTGGCCTTGATCAAGATCCTTTAGCAGCACCGCACCCTACCCCCTCACCCCCACCGATCCCCCATGCCCCGGCAACCCCTCCGCCTCGGCAAGGGGGATGGCAATACCGGCTAATGCCGCAAAAGCCTTGCCGGCAGGACAGTGCAAAAACGTCGCCCGGCGCATGAAATCGGTCACGCCGAGGCCAGAGGCATAGCGCGCCGCGCCGCTGGTGGGCAGGACGTGGTTGGGGCCGGCGCAGTAATCCCCCAAAGCTTCGGGGGTGTGGGCACCAAGGAAAATACTGCCGGCGCAGCGAACTTGAGGGAACAACGCCTCGGCCTTAGGCCCAGACAACTCCAAATGTTCCGGGGCAATGCGAGCGGCCACGGGGATGGCATCCGCCAAGCTGGGCACAAGAATAGCAAGGCCGTGGCGATCCCAACTGGCCTGCGCTACGGCGCGGGTGGCCAGTAAGGGCAATTGCGCGGCAACGGCATCAACAACAGCCTGCAGATGCCCGTGATCGGTAGCAATAATAATCGACTGAGCATCTGGGTCATGTTCGGCCTGGGCAAGGAGATCAGCGGCGAGCCACGCGGCGGGGGTGCTTGCGTCGCTGATGATACAGACTTCCGACGGCCCGGCGATAGAATCAATGCCCACCTTGCCGAACACTTGGCGTTTTGCCTCGGCCACATAGGCGTTGCCGGGGCCTACGATCTTCACCACCGGGGCAATACTGGTGGTGCCAAAAGCCAAAGCAGCGATAGCCTGCGCCCCGCCCACCGCATAAACCTCATCCACGTTGGACAGCAATAACGCGGCCGCCACCGCTGGGGACAAATACCCTTCAGGCGTCGGAACGGTAACAACCAACCGCTCAACCCCGGCAATTTTCGCCGGCAAAGCGTTCATCAGTACCGAGCTAGGGTAACTAGCCCGTCCCCCCGGCACATATAGCCCAACAGCTCCCAGAGCTTCCCATCGCCAACCTGAGCGAACACCAAGGCTATCGATGGTCTCTTTATCGTCTGGATGCTGAAGGGCATGAAAAGCAGAAATCCGGGCGGCGGCCTTCTCTAACGCCTCCCACACCGGAACCGGACACAGGGCGGCAGCCTGTTCCAGCGCAGCTCTTGAAATTTTCAAATCCCCCGTATGGCGGTCAAATTGCTGCGTATAGCGCTTTAGGGCAGTGTCACCCTCTTGGCGCACAGCCTCAATAATCGAAGAGACTATCCCAATAATGGTTGGTTCATGACTACTGCCCCGTATGAGAGCCTTATCCAGCCTAGGCAAAAAATCAGCATCACGGGCATTGAGCAAATACATCATCGTATCCTGTCGTTTTTTCCGCTTTCGCGCAAGAATTATAGCGGGTTGCACAATGAACAATATATTTTCAACCCGCGCCCGGCGCGGGGCGCCGCACATCAAAACTTCCCCTCTCCATCTTGCGAGCGGTACAGCCCGCGCGGCGCTTGAGCGAAGCCCTTGCACATTCTTCATGTGCAAGGAGTATAGTCAAAACTTAAAACACACTGCCGCCAACGCCGCAAACGCCTGCGCCCGATGGCTGATTCGATCTTTCACTGCCGACCCAAGCTCGGCCAAGGTCTGAGTAAAACCATTGGGAATAAACATGGGATCATAACCAAACCCCGCATGACCACGCGGCGGCCATGCCAAGATTCCTGACAACACACCCACGTGCAACTCCCCAGGCCTATGATCAGGATAAGCCAGTGCCAAAGCGCAGGTAAACTGAGCACTCTTGTCTTCACTAGCAGCAATGGCAGACCACAACCTCTCCATACCCCAAGTAAAATCACGCATACCGGGAGCCTTCTCCGCCCATCGAGCTGAGTGGACACCGGGTTCCCCCCCTAAGGCATTCGCCCCCAAACCAGAATCATCGGCCAAGGCGGGCAAACCACTCGCGTCAGCAGCAGCACGAGCCTTGAGCATGGCGTTTTCGGCGTAGGTCAAGCCATCCTCAACAGGCTCAATCAGCCCCAAATCCCCTGCCCCAAGAACCTTGATTCTATAAGGTTCCATCAAGATTTGCAGCTCCTCAATCTTACCACGATTATGACTGGCCAACACGAGGGTATCCCCGGTAAACAGGCGTTGTTTTAGGGAAATGGCAGGATTACCTAACATTGTTGTGTTGTAAATGCAGATGTTTAATGCGCGATAGCCGACTGTCCCGGGTGGATCGGCGTTTTACCCATAACCCCCGCCATTGCCGCCGCTTCTGCCTCATCATCCCAAACAATAGGCAAGGGAGGTTGAGTCAAGGCATATGCCAATACCGCATCTACCGTGGCTACTGGTTTTATCTCTAAGCTTCTTTTCACAATCTCAGGAATATCGGCCAAATCTTTAGTGTTCTCTTCCGGAATAAGAACGATCTTGAGGCCACCACGCAATGCCGCCAGCAATTTTTCCTTGAGACCGCCAATGGGCAATACTCGACCCCGCAAGGTGACTTCTCCGGTCATGGCCACGTCCCGACGCACCGGAATGCCTGTGAGCAAAGAGACAATAGACGTCGCAATGGCAATCCCCGCCGAAGGTCCATCTTTAGGCGTAGCACCTTCGGGAACGTGCACGTGGATATCTTTTTTATCAAACACCGTGGGCTTAACACCAAAATGAGCCGCGTTAGCCTTCACATAGCTAAGCGCGGCCTGAATAGATTCCTGCATCACATCGCCCAGCTTACCGGTGATTGTAATCTTTCCACTGCCATGAACCAGCACAGCTTCGATAGACAAAAGATCGCCGCCGACTTCAGTCCAAGCAAGGCCAGTGGTGGTTCCGACCTGATCGCTCTCTTCTGCCAAGCCAAACCGATATTTGGGTACGCCCAAGTACCCTTCTAAAGTGTCAGGGGTGATGGTGATACTTGCAATACTGGGCTTGGCTTCAAGAGCACGGGTGGCCTTGCGGGCCAATTTAGCCAGTTCACGATCAATATTACGCACCCCGGCCTCCCGAGTATAAGTGCGAATAATAGCGCGCAAAGTTTCCTCAGGAACGATGAATTCCTGTTCCTTAAGACCGTGGGCTTCGCGTTGTTTAGCCAGCAAGTGCCGCTGACAGATAGCGATTTTTTCGTCCTCAGTGTAACCAGAAATGCGAATAACCTCCATACGATCCAAAAGAGGTTGGGGCATATTCAAGGTGTTGGCGGTACAGACAAACATCACCTGAGAGAGATCGTAATCCACCTCTAAATAGTGATCATTAAACGTCGCGTTTTGTTCAGGATCAAGCACTTCAAGCAATGCCGATGTCGGATCGCCTCGCCAATCATTGGCAAGTTTATCAATCTCATCAATAAGAAACAAAGGATTTGATGCCTTTGCTTTTTTCATCGACTGAATAATTTTTCCAGGCAGAGAGCCAATATAAGTACGCCGGTGGCCGCGAATCTCCGACTCATCCCGAACCCCGCCCACGGACATCCGCACAAAAGCACGACCCGTAGCAGCAGCAATGGATTTGCCCAAAGATGTTTTGCCAACCCCCGGCGGACCCACCAAACAAAGAATCGGTCCTTTTAGCTTGCCTGTTCGCTTTTGCACGGCAAGGTATTCAATGATACGCTCTTTAACTTTATCAAGGCCGAAATGCTCTTTGTTCAGCAATATTTCCGCCGCTTCCACGTCATGCTTGAGCTTAGTAAGCTTCTTCCACGGCAAACTCAACAGCCAGTCTAAATAATTACGAATCACGGTGGATTCCGCCGCCATTGGGGACATCATACGCAACTTACGAATCTCATGATGGGCGCGTTCCTTGGCCTCCTTACTTAAACGGGTTTTTTTAATGCGATCTTCAAGTTCAGAGACCTCATCCTTACCGTCTTCATTTTCACCCAATTCCTTTTGGATGGCTTTCATTTGCTCATTTAGGTAGTATTCCCTCTGGCTTTTTTCCATTTGCTTTTTGACGCGGGTACGAATTTTTTTCTCCACCTGGAGAACACTGATTTCGCCTTCCATCACGGCAAGAATAGCCTTGATACGTTTATTAATATCAATAGTTTCCAGTAATTTCTGCCGCTCAGGAATTTTGAGACTAAGATGCGAAGCTATCGTATCAGAAAGCTTACCCGATTCCCCCATCTGGTTAATGGCCACCAAGACTTCAGGGGGTATTTTTTTATTAAGCTTGATATAGTTATCAAAAGCTGTCAACACGGACCGAGTCAGGGCAGCAAGCTCACGTTCGTCACCAATACTACCGTCCAGGACTTCCACCACAGCCTCGGCATAAAGAGCACTGGTATTGTCTATACTCAGAACTTTAGCCCTGCCAACGCCCTCAACAAGAACCTTAACCGTACCATCGGGCAAACGCAGCAACTGCAAAATCGATCCCATCGTACCAATCTGGTACACACCGCGCATATCTGGATCATCAAGACTAGGGTCTTTCTGGGTGAGTAACATCACGTTTTTATCTTGCCGCATAGCGGCCTCAAGAGCGCGAACAGACTTCTCACGGCCCACAAACAACGGCACAATCATATGTGGAAACACCACAATGTCTCGCAGCGGCAACAGCGGCAAGATCAAATGGCTCTCTGTAGGGGTAGCACGTTCTCGGATAGGCATGATGACGGTTCTCTTAAACTATGGGATAAAATAGGCGCACTATCTTCTATTTAGTGTTTCCCAGCCGATTCTTTAAGGGGTTTCTTTTCTTTTTCTTTAGAATAAGAAACTTCCTCACCTTGAATGTATGTTGGCTTAGCTTTTCCTTCCACCACCTCTTTGGTCACAACGATCTCACTAACATTTTCAAGCTCCGGGAGATCAAACATGGATTCTAGTAACAATCCCTCCATAATCGAGCGTAAGCCTCGTGCTCCGGTATTGCGCGCAATGGCTTTTTTCGCCACCGCTGAAAGTGCCTCATCATCAAAGCGCAGATCGACATCCTCCATTTTATAAAGGCGTTGATACTGTTTAAGAAGCGCGTTCTTCGGCTCGGTTAAGATTTGGATCAAAGCACTTTCACTAAGGTCTTCTAGGGTTGCCACTACCGGCAAACGGCCAATAAATTCAGGAATAAGACCGAACTTAATGAGGTCTTCTGGCTCTACTTGGCGCATAATGGTACCGGGGGTACGCTCATCCGGGGCGCGAACATCCGCACCAAAACCGATCGCCGATCCCTTGCCACGATTGGCGATAATCTTGTCCAGCCCGGCAAATGCACCGCCACAAATAAACAAAATATTAGTAGTATCCACCTGCAGGAACTCCTGCTGGGGATGTTTGCGACCTCCCTGAGGCGGAACAGAGGCCACCGTACCTTCCATAATTTTCAGCAGTGCTTGCTGCACCCCTTCACCAGATACATCTCTGGTAATAGAAGGATTTTCCGACTTACGGCTAATTTTATCAACCTCATCAATATAGACAATACCGCGCTGGGCGCGCTCGACATTGTAATCGGCAGCCTGCAACAGTTTTAAAATAATATTCTCAACGTCCTCACCAACATATCCAGCTTCAGTCAAGGTAGTGGCATCAGCCATCGTAAACGGCACATCAAGAATACGAGCCAACGTCTGAGCCAGCAAGGTTTTACCGCAACCCGTCGGGCCAATAAGCATAATATTGGACTTGGCCAGCTCAACCTCGCCGCTTTTTCCACCCATATTGACACGCTTGTAGTGGTTGTGGACGGCCACGGCCAACACACGCTTGGCGTGATCTTGGCCAATGACATAATCATCAAGAACAGTCTTAATTTCTTTTGGGCTAGGAACACCATCCCGGGATTTAACAAAAGAAACCTTGGCTTCCTCCCGGATAATTTCTGAGCATAGCTCGACGCACTCATTGCAAATAAAAACCGTTGGCCCGGCAATGAGTTTTTTCACCTCATGCTGACCCTTGCCACAAAAGGAGCAATACAAGGTATTTTTATCGTTTTGATTGTTTTTACTCATGTCTTTCTCCTAGCAAAACGCCCCTGACAGGCAAGTGTGACACGGCCGCTTTAAGGAACGGTTAACCCAATCACATCGTGTATTGTAGTGGTAAAAATAATGAAGGGAAGAGGCGACTGTGTAATTATGCAGCGCGCTATATACCGCTCGCACATCAAAACTTCCCCCTCTCCATCTTGCGAGCGGTACAGCCCGCGCGGCACTTGAGCGAAGCCCTTGCACATTCTTCATGTGCAAGGAGTATACTATCAATAATTTAAGGGCACCTTCTATTAACCCATTTCATTTATGGGGATGAGTGGCTAAAAAGAGATGCGCGAGCAAAACCCTGACGATGCCCATCGCCCCAGAAATGGGGTTAATAGAGGCGCCCGTTAGAAGGTAGAGCGGTGTCCAGTGCTGTTTTTATTATTGTATCTAAGAGGATTTCCTCCTCTTTTGAAAAGGGTTCCAACACATATCCCGCCACCCGTTCGCGTTGACCCGGATGGCCGATGCCTATGCGGATACGGTAGTAGCCCGATCCAAGTACAGCAGTGACGCTTTTGAGGCCATTGTGCCCGGCATCGCCGCCGCCGATTTTGACACGGACACTGCCCAACGGCAGGTCAATCTCATCATGAATTACGGTCACGGCACTGGGGGGGAGTTTAAAAAATTGGCAGGCCGCCAGTACTGACTCTCCTGATAAATTCATGTATGTTTGTGGTTTTAAGAGGTGCAAGGTTTGGTGATTATATTCATCTTTTGCTTTAACCTGAACATTTGCGTATAAGCCTTTAAATTTTTTTGAAAAAGATATTTTTTTAAAGCGATCCGCAAGGGCATCTATAGCCATAAATCCCACGTTATGACGGTGTCGAGCATATTCTGCCCCGGGGTTGCCGAGACCAACAATAAGCCGAGCTTCAGGCAGGGGCATCAGCCACGCCATTGGTTTGGGCAGCACGGTAGGTGTCAAGGCGCTGTGCCAAGGTCGCATCGGTGGTGGCAAGCATGGCGGCCGCCAAAAGAGCTGCGTTTACTGCACCTGCTTCACCAATGGCCAAGGTCCCTACGGGAATACCTTTGGGCATTTGAACGATAGATAAAAGGCTATCGAGACCGTTCAGCCCGGTAGCGGCCACTGGCACGCCCAAAACAGGCAAAGAAGTTATTGCCGCAACCATGCCGGGCAGGTGCGCTGCACCGCCGGCACCGGCGATAATGACTCGAAAACCGTTTTCTCGCGCTGTTTCTGCAAAATTATACAAACGTTTAGGCGTTCGGTGGGCAGATACAATGCGGGCTTCAAAGGGAATATTTAGTGTGTCTAGGGTCTCTGCGGCTAGGCGAAGAATTTTCCAGTCAGATTGGCTGCCCATGATGATAGCAACAACGGGGGGCTGCATCAGGCAATGATATCCGGTAATAATGAGCTTTCGACCATCTGAATTTGATCGCGCAATTGCAACTTGCGTTTTTTCAGTCGTTGCACCTGCAATTGATCAATGGAAACTTCAAGGGTCAACTGATTGATAATACCATCCAAGCGGCGGTGTTCGTCATACAGTTCCGTCAGCTTTTTTTGTAGCCATGCCTCATCGGCCATGCGGATACTCCCTAGTGCTTTCAATAAGTCAACAACAACGTCTCAACAAGGAAAAGCATTATAGTGAAAAAAATAGGTTTTGGCAATCATTGTATACGCATCATTGTATACGCGCTGTATAAGCGCCTTCGCACTAGGGGACAACAGGAAGGCTCCCCACTAAGCCTCTACCGCTTTCAAAAACCTTTCCTCATCCCATACTTCCACCCCCAAGGCTCGCGCTTTGTCGAGCTTGCTTCCCGCGGTATTGCCAGCGACGACGATATTAATGTTCTTGCTGATGCTGGAGGCGACAAGAGCACCGGCGGTTTCGGCGGCGGATTTGGCGGCGCTACGGCTCAATAGAGCAAGGGTTCCTGTAAAAACAATGGTTTTTCCGGCCAATTCCCCTTGCGTTGCTGTCGGTCGCGGCGGGGTGATGGTGATGTGCTGGCGTAGGCGTTCTACCTCCTCCAGCATCCTGGGATCATGCAAAAATGCGCGGATTGCCTCGGCCATCTGTGATCCAACACCGTTAATGTTGTGAAGAATAGCGGTATCGGCCTTGGCAAAATCCTCCCACGTTCCAAAAGAACGAGCCAGTAAATCGGCGCTCGTCTGCCCCACTCGGCGGATACCAAGGGCGTAGATAAAACGATGCAGACTGAGCGTGCGGCGGCGATCAATAGCGGCAAAAAGATTGCTCATGGCTTGGGGTCCAAACCCCTCCAAGGTGGTGAGGTAAATCTCGCCTGCTGCTTGACGGCTAGCGAGAGTAAATAAATCCGAAGGCACCTTGACTAGACCTTTTTGGTAAAAGCGGTGCGCCATTTTATCGCCAAAGCCGCTAATATCTAGGGCATCCTTGCTGCAAAAATGCACAAGGCGTTCCGTTGCTTGGGCGGGACAGTTGAATCCCCCGGTGCAGCGGCGTACGGCTTCGCCATCGGGTTTTTCCGCTGGGCTATTACAGATGGGGCAATAATGTGGCATAAAAAATGGCGTTGTACCGACGGGGCGTTTTTCCGCCACTACCGCTATCACTTGAGGGATGACATCCCCGGCTCGTTGCACGATGACAGTATCCCCGGCGCGAATATCTTTACGGGCTAAATCGTCTTCATTATACAAGCTGGCTCGACGCACCAGCACGCCGCCAATATTGATGGGTTCGAGTTCTGCTACGGGGGTGAGCGCGCCGGTGCGCCCTACCTGAATACTTATCGCGCGAACAAGGGTTTGCGCCTGATCGCTTGGAAATTTCCACGCCACGGCCCAGCGGGGGGATGTTTCCCGTGTACCGAGCTGTTGCTGAAGCCTCAGATCGTTTATTTTAAACACAATGCCGTCAATATCGTAACTCAGGGAAGCCCGTTGCTCGCAAAAATCGGCGTAGACAGCTTGCACATCCCCAGGCTTTTTGGTGTCAGGATTAACCGGGAACCCTTGCAGGCTTAACCATTCCAGTACCCCCATCTGCGTCTGCGCTACCGTGGCGGTGGTATAGCCGAGGGCATAGGCAAAAAACCGCAACGGACGTTCCGCGGTTATCGCCGGGTCTAGTTGGCGTAAGGATCCCGCTGCTGCATTGCGGGGATTGGCAAAAAGGGGATCGCCTGCGGCTTCCCTAGCGACGTTCAGGCGCAGAAAATCGTCTTTAGCTAAAAAAGCTTCGCCCCGCACCTCGACGATCGCCGGGGCATGGGTCAAGTGTTGTGGAATACTGGTAATGGTTTTGATATTTGCAATAATATCTTCGCCGATTTCCCCGTCTCCTCGCGTAGCAGCATGGGTCAAGATGCCGTTTTCATAGGTCAAGTTGATGGATAGCCCATCTATTTTTGGCTCTGCCACGCACGGTAATGGCACACCAAGGGGTAGTTTTAAAAACCGCCGCGCCTGTTCAAGAAAATCGTCAAATTCATCGATAGAGAATACATTTTCCAAGGATAGCATCGCCTGGCGGTGGGGGATTTTTGGAAACCGGCTGCCATTATTGGCATGGCCAACCTTTGCCAGAGATTGGGCATCCAAGGCCAGCAGCTCTTTTTTCAGCGCATCATACGTCGCATCATCCACCAGAGGTGCGTCTTGACCGTAATAGGCCTCATCCCATTGGGCAAGCTGGCGGCGCAGGGCTTCGATACGATCGGCACTCATGGTGCGTGTATTCTAAAATTGCCTTGCGGCTAGGGCAATTGATAAAAGCACGATTGATAAAAAGCACGATCAATGATTATTGGGTGCCTCTATACCCATTGCACATGTGGCTAGAAAGGGATTTGTGAGCAACGATCTGACGATGCCAATCGCCCCAGAAAGGGGGTTAATGAAGGTTCCCCTTTGAAAAAATCTGCTTTAATCGCTCATGACACACCCGTTTTTTTATGCTTACATTGGGCCAGCGGGGACATCCCGTCCTCGCGCCACACCACAGGGGGTTATCATGCATCCATTGCGCCTTAAAAACCTGACCGCGAAGCACGCCAATCTAGAGGATCAGCTCCAAAGCGAGCTTGCTAGACCTCGCCCCAATGAGGCGATAATCCGACAGATTAAAAAATTCAAACTGGTACTCCGCGATCAAATCAATCAGGCGAGTACGATGCCCCAGGATACCGTTGCTGTTTAAGCGCCATTCAGAAAAAATGCTATTGGGGGTGGCCGTTGGCTGCCCCCAATGTTTTTGGGGGAGGCATATTAACGGCCTTTTTCAAAAGTTCCTGATATACACCGAAACAATATACTTCTGCGCATTAAAGTTTCTTCCAACCATGTTTCTTTGGTGATTTCTGTGACGCTATCTTCTTTTTTAAATCTATCAGGCAAGCATGCGTAAGTATGCATCAATTCTGCAAAAAATAGTAACTCCCCAGGTACCCGCTAAGCCCCAATGGGTGGGGGCAATCCTGCAAAGGCATTTTTAATAGCGTGCATGAGGGTAAGCTTTTGCTTTGCGGCGGTGGAGAGGAATGAGCGTATAATGGCGAAGTTTAGTGCCCCTTGCATGGAGCGGAAGCCGCCGGAGATTTTTTGTTTGACCTTCATCATGCGAATATCGCGTTCGGCAAGGTTGTTGGTGAAGGGC
>JBKDWF010000061.1:0-24444 GCA_046338525.1 Holosporales bacterium | reverse complement strand
TTCTTATTTTAAACACCCCCTTCCTCACCTTCCCCCGCTGCGCGGGAGAAGGAGGCAACGGGCGGCGGCGTTATACCCCGATAATGCTGGAATAGAGCCAATTTCAGGGCTTGTGTGCATAGGGTAGGCCGAAAGGAGAGGTCGCCAAAGCGGCAGCTTTGGCGGGTGAGGGCGTAGAAACTGGAACCCAAACATTTTAGAAAAGAGATAATCACTGTATATTACTCAAAAAAGTGTAAATTAGTATAAGCTTCATAGACCCTGAGCACGGTGTCCGGTGTTATCATCCTTAGGATCGCCTCAAAATCAGTTTTTGTGACGGCTACGCATCCCTCTGTTGTCCATCGTTCTGGGGTGGCTAGGTGAAAGAAAATCGCACTACCTTCATTGGGAACAATCGGGTCATCATTGTAGCCAAGAGGTATGATATAATCGTAGCGCGCATCCTCACGCCACAATACCTCATGACCAAAGGCATGGGGGAGGGTAACGAGGGTGTTGTAGGCTGGGTCGGTGACATCATCGCTCCACCCTATCTTGGGGGTTAATTCTATTGTTTTCAATGATGTTTGCGGGTTGGGCACTCTGTCGGGGCGGTAGAATAATTGGCGTAAGGCAAAGGTGCCTATCGGGGTCTTACCGTCGCCTTCACGTTTGCGGGATGTTACTCCATTTTTGCCAATGGCGCAGGAAAAGCGCGCGCTATCGATTATCAGGAATCCTTCGGGAAAAACCTGAATACTATGGGGAAAAGCTGAAGGTGGCTTCATTCTTGGAGGCCTCTATTAGCCCCATCACCATCCCCATAAGGAGCTGATGTTGTTGATCCGGAATTTCTCAAATCGGGGTTAACAGGGGCACTCTCTTCTCCTTTTGCACGATGTGCAATTTTCTTTTGCAAGGCGATGCTATCTTCTGTTTTTTTTGTAAAATCCAAGGCTCGCTGCCATTGAAAAAGCGCCTCACGGGTGCGGCCAATTTTCCAATAAGCATCGCCAAGGTGATCGTTCAGCGTGGCATCGCCCGGGGCTATTTCCACCGCTCGTTCTAAGTATTTGACGGCCAGGCTGTAGCGTCCAAGACGATAATGCGCCCAGCCGAGGCTATCGACGATATAGCCGTCGCGTGGCGCTAATTCTACTGCCGTTTCTAGCATTCTTAGGGATTCTTCTAACTTTTCACCACGCTCAATCCAGGAGTAGGCGAGGTAATTAAGCACGTGGGGTTCATTGGGTCGTATCGCCAAGGCTTTTTGAAAATCCGCTTCTGCTGCGGGCCAATTTTTTAGCCGTTCTGAGCAAATGCCCCGGCCATGCAGCAACGCCCATAGGGTTGGGTTAGCTGGGTCGGTCAGCGCAATGGCTTTATCGTAATAAGTGAATGCCCGCGCAAAATCTTCCTGCCGCCGGTACAGTGCCGCCATATCCGATAGCGCACTGACGTTTTTTGGAAACCGCTCTAAAAAAAACACAAGACGTCGTTCCGCATCGAGGGGTCTGCCTAGAAGCTGTTCCATCTCTGCGCTACGCAATTGCACCAGCGGCCAAAAGGGGCTTTTCTCAGGCACCTGAGCGTTAAAGGTTAGTGCTGCCTCCCACCCGCGTTCTTCCCCCAGCAAATCCACAATCAGCATGTTGGCAAACGTAAAATCCGGCATTAACTCCAACGCAAGGCGAGCAAACACCAATGCCACATCCTTTGATTTTTCCTGACTGAATAAGGAGGCAATATCAAAAAATACCTGTCCTACTCCTTGGGCGGCGGCGGGAGGCAGCCCCACGGCCTGAAAATCTCCCGCCATGACGGCATCGCGTACGGTCATTTGATAAGCCGCACGCGGGGCATCGTCAGCGTTAAGGGTAAAATCTTCAAGCGAAATAGTCGCCCCGGCGCGGCGTGCCAGCGCCCCTTGCAAGGCCTGTACCCGCAGCGATCCATTTTTTGGCAATGCCAGTGCCGCATCCAAGGCTTTTCTGGCATCGCCTTGCACCGAAAATATTAAGGCTCGGTGCATGCCTGCGAGGGTAGCAATTTCTGTTGTCTGCCCGGCCACCGCCAACGCTTCTTGGGCCGCCACGCCATCACCTCGTCCTGCTGCTAGCCATGCATTGAGCAAAGGCCGAAAAAGTTTTTGAAAATTTTCATCATCTAATCCATCGAGATATCCCGACGCCTCAGAAAATTTTCCCGCCTGCACCGCCCCGGTAACCAGTAATAAATTGCCCAGAAAATCGCTTTTCTCTAAGGTTAGTAGCCGCCGTGCCAAGGGTGTGACGGTGTTTAATGTCTTTGGGCTATACATGGCCAGTCGCAACCGTTGCCGCAGCAAGGCCACATCATTGGGCTTTAACGCCAACAAGGCATCCAACGATTCTATTGCCTTGGTGACATCCCCTTGATTGCTGGCAAAGCGGGATTCAAGGTAGGTGCCAATACCCTCATCGACGTTGGGACGGGCAATAGTATCTTGTTTATGCTTTATATCTTCTTTGCAGCCTACCGCCGTTATCAAGATCATACAAAGAAGAAGGCGGCACAAAAACACTAACATTCTCCTCTGTTGTTTTCAGCCTGTTGGCGCGGGGAACAATTCACGCTATTCATAGCGGATGAATGGCACATCGCAAGCCCTTGCGTGGTATCGCAGCATTGGCGTTACCGCCGTCGTTGCCGACGTGGTGGCAACGTTAGAAGAGTATAGGCCGTTTGCGGCCACATTCCCCCCTGCACCACAGGTAGAACCCGAAATAGCACTAGAAAATCTGGAAGCCCTACGCACCCGCATCCAGGATTTTGATCGCTGCGCCCTTAAAAATACTGCTATGAACTTGGTGTTTGGGGACGGCGATCCTGCTGCCTCTATTATGTTCGTTGGCGAGGCTCCCGGGGCGGAGGAGGACATACAGGGAATTCCCTTTGTGGGGCCATCGGGGCGGTTGCTCAACAAAATGCTGGCCGCCATTGGTCTTACTCGGGCCGAGGTATATGTAACCAACATTTTGCCGTGGCGGCCTCCAGGCAATCGTGCCCCCACGGATCAGGAGGTTGCCCTGTGCACCCCTTTTATCAAAGCCCATATTGCCCTGGTTAAGCCAAAAATTCTTGTGCTACTGGGGGGTGTGGCCACCAAAACCCTGACCGGTGAAACCGCTGGCATCTTGCGGTTGCGGGGAAAATGGCTGGAATATTCGTGCACGAGTGGTGCCCGAATCCCGGCACTACCCACGTTGCACCCGTTGTTTTTATTGCATCAACCGCTGAAAAAACGGGAGGCGTGGGCTGATTTGAAGATGCTGCGTTTAAAATATTTAACTGTGCTACAATCAAACAACAATGGAGGTTCCCATGACCAACCCTAACCAATTTTTTGACGATATCAGTAAAATGGCCGGTGGCGCTTTGTCTGGTCTTGATGCCCTGCGCAAGGATATCGAGGCCAGCGTTCGGGCCAAAACAGAACACTGGGCGGAAAACGCTGGTTTTGTCCGCAGGGCGGAATTTGAAGAATTGCGGGCGATGGTGCAAAAGCTGCGCGAGGAACAAGAGGCGGCAAAAACTAGTGCGAAGGATGCATCGTAAATATTTCATTGAATGAGATTCCGGCAGGGAAGGTGCGGGGGGCATGGAAAACAATAAAGCTTTGAAAAACAATGTATAAAGTTGCAAAATTAACGGGATGTTTAATCTTGAAACCCCCTCGCCCCTGAGGCTGTTAGCCTTCCTTCCCTTTCCCAGAGGCCTACCCTATGCGCACAACTGTTCAAGTGCTCGGTGTAGCCCCCTCTCCCGCGCAGCGGGGGAGGGCTGGGGAGGGGGGTGAAAAGCATGAAGACAAATCATTGGTTTTTATCATTTTACACGCCCCCTTCCTCACCTTCCCCCGCTGCGCGGGAGAAGGGGGCAACCGGCGGCGGCGTTATACCCTGCTAATGCTGGAAAAGAGCCAATTTTAGGACTTGTGTGCATAGGGTAGGGGCAGGGGTGAGGGTGTGTAATTTTATACCGATAATTATGCAGTCAGTTAAAACGCTTTATTGCACAGAAGACTGTGATTTCACTAAGTCTTCGACTTTTTTTCGAAAATCGCTAGATAAACGTTCGTAGGCTCTGCGTTGAATATTGTCAAACTCAGCTTCAATTATCTTTTTTCCATCAATTATTTGAGCGGTTCTAGGTTTTTGTAGTTTTTCTATGGTTTTATCCAGAATCTTGCATTCTCGATCTGTATTACGAGTAGTTTCAAAAAATTCCTTCGTTTTGAAATTGTAGTTTAGTGATACCGTTCGACAGGTATCTCCACTACTCATTGGAACGGCATCAATATTTCCATCTTCCCATCGTATAACTTTATATAAATCAGTTCCCATATCCATTACCTGATATGTTTGTGCCCAAGATTGATCGTTAGGGATAATGAGAGCTATTTGGCTATATTCACAATATTTTTCTGATTTATAGCATGTTATTTTTACATGATTAATAGGCCACGCAATGCGATCATCTAAAATAGTCGCTGTGCCCTCAATTCTGGCAAAGTCTTTATTGATAAAGCTGGAAAAGGTATTAGGAAACGAGATTTTTCCAAGACGTTGCATGTCAGCATATTGTTGTAGCTTATGAATCTGCGATACTGTGAGATTCCCAGTTGGTTTATCCCCTACATCTGATTGAAAAGCTTTTAATGCCGAATCATAATCGCTGATACCAGAGTACATTAGTGTATTTAAATCTGATGCAAATGCGAGTTTTGCGTCAGGCGCCAGTCCTCTACGAGCAGCCAATATATACATCATTGGTACCGAGCTTTCGCGAACTTTATCAGGAAGCTCTTTGATTTGATCGGGAGTAAAATTCTTATATTTTTCAAGTTCCTTATCTCCTGCGCGAGCGCACATTACGGTACCAAAAAAACTAACCATGGTTAGTAGCAGCAATATTCGCATAAGATCTCTCGTTATGTTTGCTTGTTTAGGTGTATACTCTTCCCAGTCCCCGCCGCAATCAACAACAACGACACCTCATACAGCGCGTACAACGGCACACTGAGCGTCAACTGGCTGATCACATCCGGCGGGGTGACGATGGCGGCGAAGATGAGTACCAGCACCACGGCGTGGCGGCGCTTGGCCTTGAGGGTGGCCAGTGGCACGAGGCCGCTTCGGCCTAGAGCCGTGATAATAATGGGCAACTGGAAGGAGATGCCAAAGGCGAGTAGCAAGCCGGTAACAAAACTGAGGTATGCCCCGACGGTACCAAGGTACGTGCTGCCGATACTGCCGGCTCCGCTGGAATCAAGACCAAAACTGAGAAAAAAGGCGAGGGCGAGGCGCAGCACAACCCCGTAGGCCAATGCAGCCCCGATGATAAACAACAGCGGCGCGGCCAAAAGATAGGCCCGAAACCATTTCTTTTCCCCGGGGTACAAGCCCGGGGCGACAAAGGCGTATATTTGCCACGCCAGCACCGGAAACCCAAAAACCAAGGCCACAAACCATGCTACCCGCATTTCTGTGACAAAGCCGTCGGTGACGGCGGTAAAAATCAAGGTGTTCGTGGCGGTGGGGGGCAGAGCCTGTTGCAGCGGCAGCAGCAAAAACCGGTACACCGGCTCCGCCACGCCAAGCCCCACCCCAAACCCAATCGTCAAGGCAAGAACCACCCAGACCAGCCGCCGGCGCAGCTCCCGCAGATGGGCGTAGAGGTGCATTTTTTTGAGGTTTTTTGCCTCAATATCCAGCGGCGTTTCAAGGGTGGTCATTACAGGCCGTTTCAGGCTGCGTTGTTTTTATTCCCCTTGCCGTCCATTTCCTCAAAATCGGCATCGACGACGTTTTCGTTTTTTGTCGTCGCTCCTGCGGCGCTGGCGGTTTCACCACCGGCTTGCTGCTGGGCTTGGTACATGGCCTCGCCCAACTTCATCGCCGCTTGGCTTGCCGCCTGAATACGTTGGCGCAGCAGCTCGGCATCATCCTTGTCTTTGGCATCTTTAAGCTGTTCTACGGCCAATTCAATCTCGGCTTTGACTGCTGCGGCAACCTTGTCGCCATGCTCGGACAAATTCTTTTCGGTAGAATGGATCAGGCCGTCGGCTTGGTTTTTGAGGTCTACCAGTTCCCGGCGTTGCTTGTCGCTGGCCGCGTTTTCTTCGGCCTCGCGCACCATACGCTTGATATCGTCGTCGGACAGACCGCCGGAGGCCTGGATACGAATTTGCTGTTCCTTGTTGGTGGCCTTATCTTTAGCGGAAACACTAACGATGCCGTTGGCATCAATATCAAAGGTCACTTCAATCTGGGGCATCCCCCGCGGTGCCGGGGGAATGCCGACCAAATCAAATTGACCCAGCAACTTGTTATCGGCGGCCATTTCTCGCTCACCTTGAAACACCCGGATGGTCACGGCGTTCTGGTTGTCGTCGGCGGTAGAAAACACCTGACTTTTTCGGGTCGGAATCGTCGTGTTGCGCTCAATCAGGCGCGTAAATACCCCGCCCAACGTTTCAATTCCCAACGAAAGAGGGGTGACATCCAGCAGCAGCACATCCTTCACGTCGCCGCGCAGCACGCCGCCCTGAATGGCCGCGCCCACCGCCACGACTTCATCGGGGTTTACCCCTTGGTGCGGCTCCCGCCCAAAGAAGTTTTTCACCAGTTCTTGAACTTTAGGCATCCGGGTCATCCCACCCACCAGAATCACCTCGTCAATCTGGCTCGCCGTTACCCCGGCATCTTTGAGGGCGGCTTTGCATGGCTCCATGGTTTTTTGCAGCAAATCACCCACGAGGGATTCAAGCTTTGCCCGGGTCAGCTTGATGGTCAGGTGCTTCGGCCCGCTGGCATCCGCCGTAATAAAGGGCAGGTTGACTTCGGTTTGTAGACTGCTGGACAGCTCGATCTTGGCCTTTTCTGCCGCTTCTTTCAGGCGTTGCAGAGCCAAGGTGTCTTTTCGCAAATCAATGCCGTTTTCTTTTTTGAACTCATCGGCCAGGAAGTCGATGACTCGGTTATCAAAATCCTCACCCCCCAAGAAGGTATCTCCGTTGGTGGATTTGACCTCAAACACCCCGTCGCCGATCTCAAGGATGGACACGTCAAAGGTTCCGCCGCCAAGGTCATACACCGCAATGGTGCCGGATTTTTTCTTGTCGAGGCCGTAGGCGAGGGCCGCCGCCGTCGGCTCATTGATGATCCGCAGGACTTCGAGGCCGGCAATCTTCCCGGCATCCCGGGTGGCCTGCCGCTGGGAGTCATTGAAGTATGCCGGCACGGTAATTACCGCTTGGGTCACTTTTTGACCCAAGTAGCGTTCAGCAGTTTCCTTCATTTTGATGAGGGTAAAGGCACTGATTTCACTTGGGGAGTATTTCTTACCTTCGCTGTCCACCCAAGCATCGCCATTGTCGCCCTTGATGATTTTATAGGGCACGAGATTCATGTCTTTTTGGGTCATGGGGTCTTCAAAGCGGCGGCCAATCAAACGTTTAATAGCATAAAACGTGTTTTTAGGGTTCGTCACCCCTTGGCGTTTGGCGGCCTGCCCCACGAGGCGTTCGCCGTCCTTGGCAAAAGCAACAATGGACGGTGTCGTCCGGGCACCTTCGGCGTTTTCCATCACCTTCGGCTCCTTGCCGTCCATGAAGGCCACGCAGCTGTTGGTGGTGCCGAGATCAATACCAATAACGTAGGACATAAAAATTTCCTTACAACATATAGAGAATGAGAGAAGATGAGTGCTATATGGGGATTTTGAGGCAAGGATGCAAGGGGGAAGGTTATAGAGAAAGATAAAAATTTAAAATTTTCCAAGTTAAACAGTATTTTAAAGATAATCTTGGCCGGATTTTTATCCTCCCACTTAAAAACACAAGACAGCGTCCACGGCTTTGCTATAAGCACCCGGTGTTCCAACAACAAAAACCCAAACCGCTGTTGTTTATTACCGCTACCAGGTTGGGCGATGCAGTGCTGAGCACTGGTGTTTTAATGTGGTTTTTGCAGCGCTATCCAGAACATCCCGTCCATATTGCCTGCGGCTCGGTGTCGGCACCGTTGTTTGAGGCTGTTCCCCATTTGAAAAAAATTCATGTTATGCGCAAGGCTCCTATCTGGGGGCATTGGCGAACCTTGTTGTCCGAATGTTGGAACACGCAGTGGGCGGCGGTGATTGATCTGCGTCGATCGATAACGCCTTGGCTTTTAAGAGCCGAACGCCGCTGGCGTTGGACACCCCCTGCTGGAGAACTTCCAAAAGCGACGGCTCTGGCTAGGGGTCTTGGGATTCCGGCATTGCCGCCGCCGCATGTGTGGCTCACCAGCCTGCAACGCGGCGCAGCGGCGGCGTTGCTTCCCCGCGATAAACCTGTTTTAGCGTTAGCGCCCACGGCGGGCTGGCGTGGCAAGGAATGGCCCGTTGATCGGTTTATTACTGTGGCCGAGATTCTCACCGCCGAGACGGGTATCCTGCCCGGCGCGGCCATTGCCGTGGCGGGGAGTCTGCATGAACGCGATCGCGCCGCGCCGTTGTTGGCGCACTTTCGCGACCGGGCCATTGATTTAATGGGCAGCACGGATCTGCTTACCCTGGCTGCCTGCTTTGAGAGAAGCCAATTATTCATTGGCAACGATTCCGGCCTGATGCACCTTGCCGCTGCGGCGGGGGTCCCCACCTTGGGCTTATTTGGCCCCAGTAATGAGCGCATCTACCGCCCCACCGGCCCCCACACGGCCTTTGTCCGCACCCCGGAATCCTTGGCGGAACTCACCAACTTTCGCGGTTACGATGCCGGCACGGTGGGCAGCCTGATGGGCGGCCTTTCCCCCGCCGCCGTTATCGATGCGGTTAGCGCTCTGTGGCGCCGCGTGCATGAGCAGGAGGCCGCATGAGCATCACCCTTTCCGCCCTAGTGGTGGCTCATAATGAAGAGGCTCGCTTAGAAGCCTGCCTCCAACGCCTTGGCTTTGCCGATGAAATCGTGGTGGTGTTGGATAAATGCACCGACGGCAGCGAGGCCATCGCCCGGCGGTTTACCGATCGCCTCATCAGCGGCTCATGGCCTCTAGAAGGCCCCCGGCGCAACACCGGGATTGAGGCCTGCCGGGGGGAGTGGGTGCTGGAAGTGGACGCCGACGAATGGGTGTCCCCAGAACTAGCCATCGAGATCAAAGAGCTACTCAAAGCCCCGAAGGCCGACTATTACCTAGTGCCTATTGATAATTATATTGGCAAGCGGCTGGTGCGGGACGGCTGGGGCGGCTCCTTTGGCACCCGATCCGATTTGGCCCTGTTTCGCCGGGATGCCAAGCGTTGGGGCGGCCAGCGGGTACACCCATCCCTGACCCTGAAGGGCGTGCGCGGCCCGCGTCTGACGGCCAGCATCCGCCACCAAGTGGATGAGGATTTGTCGGAAACCTTTGCCCGGCTGAACCGCTATTCCGACCTCAAGGCGCGGGACTGGCTGGACGCCGGAAATATCGGCACTTTGGGGGGGCATATCCGGCGGTTTTTCTTTCGGTTCTGGAAGTGCTATGTCCGCCGGGGCGGGTATCGTGAGGGGATTTATGGGATCGCTATTGCCCTGTGCGCCGGGTTGTTTCCGTTGCTGTCGTACCTGAAGGCGCGGGAGATTCGGGAAACTACACTTGCCTCGGATCAAACGCATCCCGCAACGCCTCGCCCACAAACACCAGCAGGCTAAGCAACACCGATAGCACCAAAAACGCGGTGATCCCCAGCCACGGGGCCTGAAGGTTATTCTTCCCCTGGGCCACCAACTCCCCAAGGGAGGGTGAGCCGGGGGGCAGGCCGAACCCTAGAAAATCCAAAGCGGTGAGCGTCACCATCGCCCCGTTCACCGCAAACGGCAGGAACGTCAGCGTCGCCACCATGGCGTTGGGCAGGATGTGCCGCCACATGATCATCCCGTCGCCTACGCCCAGAGCCTGAGCCGCCGCGACGTAATCCAGCCGCCGCGCCCGCAAAAACTCCGCTCGCACCACGCCCACCAGACCCATCCATGAGAACAACAGCATCGTCAGCAATAGCCACCCCACCGTGGGGGTGGTCAAACTGGCCAGAATAATCAGCAGGTACAACACCGGCATCCCCGACCATATTTCCAAAAACCGTTGCCCCAGCAAATCCACCATACCGCCGTAAAACCCTTGCGCCGCGCCAACGGCCACGCCGATAATGGTGCTTAGAACCGCTAGGGTAAGGCCAAAAACAATGGACAGACGTACCCCGTAAATCACCCGGGCCAGCACATCCCGGCCCCGATCATCAGTGCCCAGCCAATGGGCGGCACTGGGCGGCTGGGGATGCGGCTCCCCCGACGCGTTATCAATGGTGGTGTAATCAAAGGGAATCACGGGCCAGAGGATCACCCCGCCGTTTTGGGCAATGAGGTCTTGCACATACGGCTCACGGTAATTGGCCTCGGTGGCAAAGTCGCCGCCAAAGGCCTCCTCCGGGTAGGCTTTCAGCACCGGGAAATATACATTATTATTCATAATAATAACCAGCGGCCGATCGTTGGCAATCACCTCGGCAAACAACGTCACCACCGCCAACGCGATAACAACAATCAAGCTCACCAGCCCCCGGCGGTTGCGGGCAAAGGCGTCAAGGCGGCGACGGGTGAGGGGGGAGAGCATGGCGGGGGATGGTATCATGGGAGGAAAGATTGGGGCAAGCATCCTAGAGTATAGCGATAGAGGGCAGAGTTCTTGTCTGCCACACCGTCTAGGCTACCCTATGCAAAGTGTTATAAGCTCGTTGAAGTGCTCGGTGCAGCCCCCTCTCCCGCTTGCGGGGGAGGGCCGGGGAGGGGGTGAAAAGCACGAGAACAAAGCATTGGTTTTTCTTATTTTAAACACCCCCTTCCTCACCTTCCCCCGCTGCGCGGGAGAAGGGGGCAACAGGCAGCAGTTATCTTCTTCAAGGCAACGGCGTTGCTACGCGTTGATGCTGGAAAAGAGCCAATTTCAGGACTTGTGTGCATAGGGTAGCCCGCAAGCGGGGGAAGGAAGGCCAACGGCCTTCCATGGTGAGGGCGTTTCAGGATTAAGAATCCCGTTAATTGTGCACCACACTACAAAGCAAAACCCCTACCAAATTAATGATAGGGGCTATTTGCATTGAGTCAGTAACAACCAAGCCTATTTCAGCTCAACCTTACCGCCAGCGGCTTCGATTTTCTTCTTGATGTCTTCGGCTTCGGTTTTGCCGACGGCCTCTTTAATGGCTTTCGGAGCGCCTTCTACCAAGTCTTTGGCTTCTTTGAGGCCGAGGCTGGTCAACGCGCGAACTTCTTTAATCACGTTGATTTTGTTGGCGCCGCCGTCGACGAGGATCACGTCAAATTCGGTTTTTTCCGCTACAGGAGCCGCAGCAGCACCGCCGCCAGCCGCCGCAACGGCAACCGGAGCAGCAGCAGACACGCCCCACTTTTCCTCTAGAAGTTTCGCCAGTTCGGCGGCCTCCAGGACAGTCAATTTGGACAAATCGTCCACGAGTTTTTGTAAGTCAGCCATGATAAAGTCTCCTGATACGGTTGGGGCTGGGGGTTAAGATTTCTGGGCGTAGGCCTGCACGACCCGGGCAAGCTGGGCGGCGGGCGCGGACACGACGCGGGCAATCTTCGAGGCAGGGGCCTGTATAAGGCCAATCAGCGTTGAGCGCAGGGCATCCAAGGACGGCAAGGCAGCTAAGGCCTTGATTTCCGCTTTGCTCAAGACGCGGCCATTGAGGGAGCCGGCAAGAATAGTGTACTTTTTATTGTCGTTGGCAAAGCCATCGGCAGCCTTGGCGGCAGCAATAGGATCCACCGACGTGGCAACGGTGACAACGCCTTTGAAGTGCTGGATGAGGGCTTCATGGGCGGTGTCTTTGAGGGCCAGGCGCACGAGGCTGTTTTTAGCCACTTTGAACGTCGCACCAGCAGCACGCATTTTGCCGCGAAGCGCGTTGATTTCCGATACGGTCAGGCCGTCTTGACGGGCAATGACCACAAGGCTGCTGCCCTTGAGGGTGTCGTGCCATTCAGCGACGAGTTCGGGTTTTCTGCTGCGTTCCATAAATATCTCCTGCGGGGTCTATCAAAAACGCAGGAGCAGGAATATCCCGTTGCAGGGGTATTCTTGAGCCTGTCTGCACGGGATTTAAAACCCTAAGGTTTACCTGTGGTCTTTGACAGAGGATGGGTTTTTAGCTGGTCAGTGTCGTCAAGTCAACCTTAATTCCTGGCCCCATGGTGGAGCTGAACGTCAGTTTGCGGACGTAACTGCCTTTCACGTCGCTGGGCTTGGCTTTTTGCACCGCGCCGAACAGGGCACGGAAGTTTTCCAAAAGAGCCGGCTCGGAAAAGCTGGCCTTGCCAATACCGGCGTGGATGATGACTTCTTTTTCAGAGCGGTATTCAACCTGCCCGGCCTTGTACGTTTTCACGGCGTCGGCGACGTTGGGGGTGACGGTGCCCAGCTTGGGGTTGGGCATCAGGCCTTTGGGACCAAGGACTTTTGCCACGCGGCCCACCAGCCCCATCATGTCCGGGGTGGCAATGCAGCGATCAAAAGCGATTTCGCCCTTAGTAATGCTTTCCACCAAGTCTTCCGCGCCGACAATGTCTGCGCCGGCTTTGGTAGCTTCAGCAGCCTTATCGCCCTTGGCGAACACGGCCACGCGGACGGTTTTGCCCGTGCCGTGGGGCAGCGAGACCACGCCGCGCACGTTCTGTTCGGATTTGCGGGGGTCAACAGCGAGGTTGAGGGCTATTTCAATAGTCTCATCAAACTTTGCGGTAGCGCGGGCTTTGACCATCGCCAGAGCTTCGGCGAGAGGGTAGAGCTTTTCGCGATCCAAGCCGTCGTTGTATTTTTTAATGCGTTTTGTCAGTGCCATGTGCTTAGCCCTCCACCACTTCAAGACCCATGGAACGGGCAGAACCCTCAATCATGGACGTTGCCGCATCAATATCAACGGCGTTCAAGTCAGGCATTTTATTCTTGGCAATTTCCCGCAGTTGCGAGCGTTTGATTTGCCCAGCAAAACCTCGGCCGGGTGTTTGCGAACCGGACTTGAGGTTGGCGGCTTTCTTCAAGAAGAAGCTCACCGGGGGAAGCTTGGTAATAAAAGTAAAGGACTTGTCCGAGTAGGCGGTAATCACCACCGGCAGCGGCGTGCCCGGCTCCATCCCCTGAGTTTTGGCGTTAAACGCCTTGCAAAATTCCATGATGTTCAGGCCGCGTTGCCCCAAGGCCGGGCCGATGGGCGGCGACGGGTTAGCCTTACCTGCGGGTACCTGCAACTTAATGTACCCGGCGATCTTCTTTGCCATAAAAACCTCCAGTTGAGGGGCGCGGTGCGGATGGCCTCCTCCCGCGCGAAAGGAGGCTTTTGGTAGCGGAGAGTAAGAAAAACGTCAAGAATAATCAGTCTTTGAATGCAGAAAAAAAACTTCCCCCCAAAAAATGGGGTTGTTATGAATAATGCATGAGCACGTATTATTCCCCCCCCGTCCGCTGGTGGCTCATCGCCTGCATCGCCCTGACCGTGGGAATGATCGCCTTGGGCGGACTCACCCGCTTGACCGATTCGGGGTTGTCTATTGTGGCGTGGAAGCCGATCCACGGCACGTTGCCGCCCCTGAGCGCGACAGAATGGCAAGAAGAATTCGACGCTTATCGCCGCATTCCGGAATACCAACAGATAAATCGCGGGATGAGCCTTGAGGAATTCAAGGTCATCTTCTGGTGGGAGTATGCCCACCGGCTTTGGGGGCGGGTGTTAGGGCTGGTGTTTGTGGTGCCGCTGCTGGTGTTCTGGGCGCGGCGGCAAATTTCAGGGCGGTTTGGGCTGGAGTGCCTCGGGATTTTTGCCCTAGGCGGCGTGCAGGCCTTTGTCGGCTGGTTCATGGTGCAGAGCGGGTTGGTGGGCAATGCCACCGACGTATCGCCGTACCGCCTGATGCTGCATTTATGGGTAGCGTTGGTGATTGTAGCATTACTGACCCTACAAGCATCCCGGGCTTGGGGATGGCGAAAACTTGCTGTGCCGCACCGCTGGCTGAACGGAATAATTTTTCCGGCGTGGTTGTTTTTGACTATCGGCTACGGCGCGTTGGTAGCCGGGATGGATGCAGGACTGGCCTATATCTCTTTCCCGAGTTTCAACGGAGCAGCGTTGCCCGAAAGCCTGCAAACAACAGCCTCCTGGTGGCCAACCTTGGTCAATGAGCCGGGCGCAGTGCAATTCGGTCACCGAATGGCGGCGTATGGGACGCTTATCCTGGGGTTTTGGAGCGCATGGAGCCTGCGTCGGTATTACAGGGGCCTAGTGTTGGCGGTGTTGCTGGTAATTCAAGCAGGGCTAGGCATTGCCACGATAGTGTATAGCGTGCCAATCGCGTTGGCGAGCTTGCACCAAATAAACGCGGTTCTTTTGTGGATTACAGCAATAGTGACATCCCGACAAATCTTGCTAAAGTAAAAACCCTGGGAGGACACCGTGAGCGCAGAACAACATAAAAAAATTCGCTTTTTGATGGAGTTGCGCCGGGCCGGGATTCACCAGATGCCGTTGCTGAAAGCCCTTGAGGACACGCCGCGTTCGCTGTTTGTTCCGCCGGCGTTTGCGGATCAGGCATATGAGAATATTGCTTTGCCCATTGCCTGTGGCCAGACCACCAGCCAGCCGGTGTTGGTGGCTGAAATTGTCCAATATCTTAATGTTGAAAAACGCCATAAGGTGTTGGAGATTGGCACGGGCAGCGGCTATCAAACGGCGCTGTTGGCGCGTCTATGCCGGCGCGTGTACAGCATTGATCGGTTTTGGGAGATGCTCCCCCATGCCGAAGCCGCGTGGGGCGCATTGCGTCTGTCTAATATCACCGCAATTACTGGTGATGGCCTCGTGGATTGGGCGGGGCAAGCACCGTTTCACCGCATTGTGGTAGCGGCGGCTCTTCCCGATGTTCCCCTTGACCTTGCTGGTCAGTTGGCCGAAAATGGTATCCTGATTGCTCCTGTAGGACGGGCGGGTCAGGAACAATACCTTGTTCGATGGACGCGGGTGCCCGGCGGCTGGACGGAGGAAGTATTGCGCCCCGTGCGCTTTGTAGGATGTTTTAGTCCCCGTTTTCCGTCCACAGAAGATACTATAAACAGGGAGGTTTTGTCGGCATGATAATGCGTATTGTTCCTTTGATGGCGGCATTGCTGGTTCTTGGCGGTTGTATGCCTGTGGTATCCTCACCCGATCGATCTTCTTCTGGTCGATCTTCAGCGACTCCCGGCGCGCCGGAGGATATTCATTATCATCACCCTAGCGGCGAAGCCGCCTCTTTTGGTCAGGGTCCCATTGTGGAACGGGGCGATCCGATTCCCACGAGTAACAGCGTTGGAATAAATGAGTTGCAACCTAGTGAGTCGTCCCCATCTCCCGATGCCCCAGCCAGTGTTTCCAGTCCTGAAGCAGCGGCCAGACCCCTTAATGTTCCTGCTGGAGATGGTAAAACGTACATCGTCCAGCCGGGTGATACTGTGTACAGTGTTTCCCGCCAACATGGTATTAGCCCGACAGACTTAATTAGCATAAATAACCTGCAAGCTCCATACGGATTGCAATTGGGGCAGACCTTAAAATTGCTAGGCAGTAATGGATCAGTACCGAAATCAGTGTTGCCCAAGGTGGACAATCGAGGCTTTCCATCGCCTGAAGCCAATAAAGCGACCCCGCCTTTCGTTGCTCCTGTAAGCGCGGGTCGGTTGGCTCATGATTTTGGTCGGCGCAGCGGCGGCGAAGTCAACCACGGGATCAGTATTGCCGCCCCCAAGGGTACTCCTATCAAAGCCGCCGGAAGCGGCACTGTCCTCTATGTCGGTCAGAATGTGCCAAACTTGGGGCGGTTGGTCTTGCTCCGCCACGATCGCCAATGGGTAACGGCTTACGCTCATGCAGATAAAATTCTTGTCCGGAAGGGGCAAAAAGTTGCCAAGGGTGATATTATCGCGCTTGTCGGGGACAGCGGCGGTGCCCCAACCCCCCAAGTGCATTTCCAAGTTCGTCATGCCAGCAAGCCGGTAGACCCTCTCCAGTATATCACCTATCAAGGTGGTGCGTTTCGCGAAGCGGGGTTAGAGCGGCGGCGGGCGTTATGATGCGATTGATACTCTCTCATATTAAATTTTCATAGGAGTTTGCCATGTCTCTTCTTGCTTCCAGTCCTGTTTACAAGCCGTTTCGCTATCCTTGGGCGTATGATGCTTGGCTTCAACAACAACGCTTGCACTGGCTCCCCGAAGAGGTGCCGATGGCTGATGATGTTAAAGACTGGCAACGCAAGTTAAGCGATAAGGAACGCAACCTTCTCACCCAAATTTTTCGCTTTTTTACTCAAGCAGATGTTGAGGTGAACAATTGCTATATGCGCCACTACAGCAAGGTATTTCAACCTACCGAAGTATTAATGATGTTGTCGGCCTTCTCCAACATGGAAACGGTGCACATTGCGGCATATTCTTACCTGCTGGACACCATTGGGATGCCGGAAGCAGAATATTCAGCCTTCTTGCGCTACAAAGCCATGAAAGACAAATACGATTACATGCAGCAGTTTGGTATGAGCAGTAAAACCGATATTGCCAAGACACTGGCGGTGTTCGGGGCGTTTACCGAGGGGCTTCAGCTTTTTGCTAGCTTTGCCATTTTGTTGAATTTTCCGCGTTTTAACAAAATGAAGGGCATGGGCCAAATTGTTAGCTGGAGCGTTCGAGATGAAACCCTGCACTGTCAATCCATTATTCGACTGTTCCATGCCTTTGTCAAAGAAAACCCAGAAATCAACACAGATGGGTTTCAAGATGAGCTTACCCTTGCTTGCACCACTATTGTGGAACACGAAGATGCTTTTATTGATTTGGCCTTTGAAATGGGCGGCGTGGAAGGGCTGCACCCGGATGAGGTTAAAAACTATATTCGTTATATTGCCGATCGTCGTCTAACTCAGTTAGGCCTACAGCCGGTGTACATGCTAGAGGCAAATCCCCTGCCGTGGATCGATCAAATGATGAACGGGATTGAGCACGCCAATTTCTTTGAAAGTCGGGCAACAGAGTATTCCAAAGCAGCAACCAAAGGAACTTGGGAAGAGGCTTTTGCGGCTTAGTGGGCTTATTCACGCCGTTCCCGTTGCAGCTTCGCCCCGCAAGCTTGCAATTTTTCGACCATCTGCTCATAGCCGCGATCGAGGTGATACAGGCGATGTACTTCAGTTTCATTTTTAGCCACAAGGCCGGCAAGAACAAGAGCGGCTGAGGCGCGGAGATCGCTGGCCATGACCGGTGCCCCCGTCAAACAGGGAACGCCGCGCACTAAAGCCGATGCATGGTGGACAGTAATTTTCGCCCCCATGCGGCACAGTTCAGGGACGTGCATGAAGCGGTTTTCAAAAATCGTCTCGGTGAGCAGTGCTGCTCCTTCGGATAAGGTCATCAAGGCCATGAACTGGGCTTGTAAATCCGTGGGAAAGCCGGGATGTGGTTCGGTCATGACATCCACACCTTGGGGACGACGGCCTCCGCTGGATACGCTAAGGCAAGCATTTTTAACATCTTCATCCACCACACACCCCGCCCGGCGCAAGGTTTCTAAAAAAGCCCCTAATAATTGCGGATCGGTGTGGGTTAAGGTTAACTCTCCTCCTGTTAGAGCTGCCGCCACGGCATAGGTGCCCGTCTCAATCCGATCGGGGATGACTGTGTGGGTTGCCCCGTGCAGGTTGGCAACACCTTGAATACGCAGGGTATCCGTGCTGATCCCCTCAATATGGGCACCCATTGAGACGAGGCAGTGGGCAAGGTTGGTAATCTCAGGCTCCCGCGCCGCATTGCGTAGTACCGTTTCTCCCTCGGCTAAGCTGGCGGCCATGAGGAGGTTTTCCGTCGCCCCCACCGATACCATCGGCATGACAATTTCCGCGCCGCGCAAACCATTTTCTGGTGCTGTTGCCTCCATATACCCGTTATCAATACGAATAGTTGCTCCAAGCTTTTCGAGACCCATGATATGCAAATCCACTGGGCGGGTACCAATGGCACAGCCGCCGGGCAACGATACGCGTGCATTTCCATGCCGCGCCAGTAAAGGCCCTAGCACTAAAACACTGGCCCGCATCTTTCGTACCAAATCGTAGGGGGCGAGGCTGGAAGTAATCTTTTGTGTGTGCAGGGTAAGGGTGTGCTCTTTCGTGTCAATGGCTGTGCCGTGCTGAGCCAGCAAGGCCGTCATGGTGGAGATATCTGCCAGTTTTGGCACGTTGTGTAGTACTAACGCCTCATTGGTCAGTAATGCCGCCGCCATGAGGGGAAGGGCAGCGTTTTTCGCGCCGCTGATGCGAATCACTCCCGACAGCGGCACCCCACCGACAATACGCAGCATATCCATGAAAAAGCCTCCGGCAGGAAGGAATACGAGCCAGAAGCGGATGGGAGCAAGAGAATAATTACAGAGAATAATTCAGAGAATAATTCAGAGAATAATTACTGGGCGCCTCTATTCACCTCATTTCTGGGGCGATTGGCGTCGTCAGGTTTTTGCTCGCAAATTCCTTTCTAGCCACTCATCCCCATAAATGGGTTAATAGAGGTGCCCTACTGGAGGATTGAGGGCTGTTTACTCCGCCGCCTCATTGAGAAACCCTTGCTCCCTCAATAAGGTTTCAAAAGTACCATCCATGTACATTTCTCGGACAATATCCGCGCCGCCAATAAAAGTACCATTGATGTAAAGTTGCGGCAGCGTTGGCCAGTTGGTGTAGTCCTTGATGGCTTGGCGTAAGTCGGCGCGGTCAAGGATATCAACATATTGAAAAGGAACGTTAAATTGATCTAGCACTTGCACCACTAAATTAGAAAAACCACACGCTGGGAAATCCGCCGTGCCCTTCATAAATAACAGCACTGGGTGTTTTGCAATAAGGGACTCAATTTCTTGGTGCAAAGAATCAACAGACATGAATAAACCTTAGATATTTAAAGAGAGTTAGGTTTCTTGTTGCGAATGGCTTTTTTACCGCCGGATTTTGCGGTATGGGCTTTATGCTTGGCTTTATCTTTGCGAGGCGATGCAGACGATGTTGCTTTTTTACTCATAACAACGGCGCCGACACCGAAGCGATCGGTATCGATGGCCTCATTGCTGGCGAAACTTTCCAGCGCACCAGGACGAGAAATTTCAGTACTACTCCCCCCCTTGGCGGCCAAGGCAACACTATCCCATGAAAAACAAAACAAGGCGGCAAGTAAAAAATGCAAACGCACGGGGGTTCTCCTGAATAACAAAATATTCTTTATCTATAGCATAAAAAGAACCCACTGCAAAATGGTGTTTTCGCCGCTTCCTTTTTTCCTGTGGGCGTTCAAAATGTGTTATATTGTCCTTATGAAAAGTCTTTTGAGCATCTTTATTTCATTGATATTTATACTATTTTCTGTCGCTGTGCAAGCACAAGAAGGCCGCCGCATTAGTTTTTTACGCGATGCCGAGATTGAGGATACCCTCAATCACTATTCAAAACCCTTATTTATTGCGGCAGGATTGAACCCAGCAGCGGTACGTCTTTACCTTATTCACGATGATAGCCTGAATGCTTTTGTGGCTGGAGGGCAAAATGTTTTCTTTCACAGTGGCCTATTATTACGCGCGGAAACGCCGGAGCAAGTCATGGGTGTTCTAGCCCACGAATTAGGGCACGTTGCCGGGGGGCATTTGGCAAGAACGCAGGAGGAGATGAGCAGCCTTTCAGCGGCAACCATTGCCGCCATGGTGCTCGGTGGTGCGGCGGCAGCCGTCGCCGGTTCCGGGCAAGGTGTCGCCGCAGTGGTCAGCGGCAGCAGCCAGATCGGTCAGCGCCTCATGCTTCGTTACAGCCGCACCCAAGAATCCGCCGCCGACCAAGCCGGGGTGAGATTCATGGCCAATGCTCAGTTGCCGCCCGAAGGGCTGCTTGAGTTTATGAAAATCTTGGGGCGCAGCAGCATGTACCGCTCGAACATTGATCCTTATTTGCAAAGCCACCCTTTAACCGATCAGCGGGTGGAATTTCTTGAGAATCAAGAAATTAAATCTCCTCTCAGGGGGCGCCGAGTGTCCGCTGATTTACAAGCTCGACAAGAACGCATGCGGGGCAAACTTCTTGGCTTCCTGAGCAATCCCCAGCAAGTACTCAACCCTGTGGTCAGTACCGGACAGGAAAAATATACCCCAGCTACTCTTGCGTATGCTCGGGCTATAGCCTTGTACCGTCTAGGGGACAGCCGGGGTGGGGAAGAGGCTTTTGCGGCTCTTTTTAAAGCATCCCCTAAGGATGCATTTTTGCACGATACAAGAGGCCAGTTGCGCCTAGAGAACGGCAATGTCGCGGCAGCGTTGGAGGATTACCGAGCCGCTTTCGCCTTAGCTCCGGACTCGGCGATGATTCGGATGGCCTATGCCAAAACCATCCTCGCTGATGAAGTGCAGCGCAGCAATAATGCCGCCCAAGTACTGACTCTGCTCCGCCCGGTAACGGTGAGTGAGCCGGACACCGGTGAGTCTTGGCGCCTCATGGCTCAGGCCTATGATGTTTTGGGTAAGCCAGGCTTGTCGGCCTTGTGCGATGCCGAGAGGGCCTTGCGTCAAGGTGATCGGCGAGGTTTGGCGGCGGCTCTGCGCCGGGCGGAACCGTTGCTTAAGGATGAGCCTTCGGTCAAGGTACGGCTTGAGGATTTGAAGAACGCTCTAGTAGAGATTGAACGTCAGTAACGCGATGCTGTGCGCCAATCGCCCCAGAAATGAGGTTATACCGCTTTGCGTTCATATATACAGCTCGCCGTAAAGCCCCCGTACCTTTCCCGCAGAAACCTCTTCTAGCCCGCCAGGGGGAAGATCGCCGAGTTTAAACGGTCCGTACCCCGTACGGAGGAGGCGATTAACGGTGAAGCCCAATGCCTCCATAACCCGTCTGATTTCACGGTTTTTTCCCTCCCGCAAGGTGAGGGTTAGCCATGTATTGTCCCCCCGACTACTATCGACAACGGCTTGAATTTTATCATAGCGTACCCCGTCCACCGTCATGCCTGCCCCTAACGCAGCCAAATCGGCATCGCTAGGCTTGCCGAACACCCGGACGCGGTAATGGCGTTCCAGCCCCGTGGCGGGGAGTTCCAGATGCCGCTTCAATCCGCCGTGAGGCGTTAACAGCAGTAAGCCCTCGCTATTCATGTCTAATCGACCCACAGGCATCAAGCGCGGAGCATCGTGCGGCAATAAGTCGTAGAAGGTGGGGCGACCTTCGGGATCGCTGCGGGTGGTAAGGGTGCCTCGCGGCTTGTGAAAACGGTATAGGCTTAACGACGGGGCAGTAATGGTGACGGGCTTGCCGTCAACGCGGATATCGTCACCAGAGGCCAACCGGACGGCAGGCTCGGTGACAATGTTGCCATTAAGGTGCACTCGCCCCTCGGCAATCATGGCCGCCACTTGACGGCGAGAAGCTACCCCAGCGGCAGCCAAGGCCTTGATAAGCCATTCACCCATCAGTCGGGCAAACAAGCGGCGACGAAGGCATCGAAAATTTTTTTATCACCGCCCGTCACATGGTACTCGGGGTGCCATTGTACGCCGAGGCAAAACCGATACCCGGGGTGTTCAATACCCTCAATCACCCCATCTGGGGCATGGGCGTTAATCAGGCAGCCGCTAGCTTCCTTGCGGACGGCCTGGTGGTGGGCGCTGTTAACCGATAGCCGTCCGGCCCCAACAATCTGGGCTAGCAACGTGCCGGCTGCGACAATAATGTCATGGCCGGGTTCCGTACGGGGATTGGGTTGCTCATGAGCAAGGGCGTTGGGGACGCTTTCGGGGATATGCTGAATAAGGGTTCCGCCCAACACAACATTGAGCAACTGCTGGCCGCCGCAGATGCCCAGTACGGGCTTGTTGGCATCGAGAGCGGCACGGGTTAAGGAGAACTCAAAGGCTGTCCGGTTCCCCTTGGTGTGTACGGTATGGTGAACACTATCCTCGCCGTAATAATGTGGCGGAATATCAAAATCACCGCCGGTAATCAAAACGCCATCAATTAAGGGCAAATAGTCTACTGCTGCTTCTGGATGATGGGGCAAGGCAATCGGCAGACCTCCCGCCGCCCATACGGCCTCGCAATAATTTTGACGAACGGCGTACCAAGGCATCTTGCTGTAACCCCCAGGGTCTTGAGCATCAAGGGTAATGGCAATGCGGGGGCGACGTTGGGACAAGGTAAGCCTTTCTAGTATCTCCACTATACTCCTTGCATATGAAGAATGTGCAAGGGATTCGCTCAAGCCCTAGGGACGGGGGCGATGTGACTTCGCAACGCCCCCGTCTGGGATGGTCTTAGACGCTGTAGTACAATTCAAACTCCACCGGGTGCGGGGTCATTTCAAAGCGGCGGACTTCCTCCATTTTTAGCTCAATATAAGCATCGATGAAATCATCGCTGAACACATGGCCTTTTTTGAGGAACGCCCGATCTTTGTCGAGGTTATCGAGGGCTTCCCGGAGGCTGCCGCAGACGGTGGGAACATTTTTCAGTTCTTCCGGCGGCAGGTCGTAGAGGTTTTTATCCATCGCCTCGCCTGGGTGGATTTTGTTCTGGATGCCATCCAGTCCGGCCATGAGCATGGCGGCATAGGCCAAATACGGATTGGCCGACGGATCGGGGAAACGAACCTCAACGCGCTTGCCTTTTGGGCTGGCGACGTACGGAATCCGGCAGGATGCTGAACGGTTGCGGGAGGAATAGGCCAGCAACACCGGTGCCTCATAGCCTGGCACCAAACGCTTGTAGCTATTGGTAGAAGGGTTGGTCAGGGCGTTGATGGCCTTGGCATGGCGGATGATCCCGCCGATGTAAAAAAGTGCCGTTTCCGACAGATCGGCATAGCCATTGCCAGCGAACAAGGGCTTGTTGCCTTTCCACAAGGACTGGTGGACGTGCATCCCGGAACCGTTGTCGCCGTAAATGGGCTTGGGCATGAAGGTGGCGGTTTTGTTCCAGCCGGCGGCGACGTTGTGCACGACGTATTTATACATCTGCATGGCGTCGGCGATTTTCAGCATGGTGCTGAACTTAATGCCCAATTCATGCTGGGCCGGGGCAACTTCGTGGTGGTGCTTTTCCACTTCAACGCCGACTTCGGCGAGGTTGCTCAGCATTTCGGCGCGGATATCGGCAACGCTGTCCACGGGGTTAACGGGGAAGTACCCGCCTTTGGGGCCGGGGCGGTGGCCTTGGTTTACTTGCGGCTCATTGTATTCCTTGCCGTTGTTCTGGGGGAACTCATAAGAATCAAGGTGAAAGAAGGATTCTGTCTGGCCAGCGCGGAAGCGCACGTTGTCGAAAATAAAGAACTCGGCTTCGGGGCCAAAATAGGCGGTGTCGGCAATGCCGCTAGCCACGAGGTGGGCTTCGGCCTTGCGGGCAATGGTGCGGGGATCGCGGCTGTAGCCTTGGCCGGTGGCGGGTTCAAGAACGTCACAGACGACGATAAGTTGCGGGGCGGCACTGTACAGGTCGCGAACCACGGTGGACAAATCGGGCTTTAAAATCATGTCGGATTCATTAATGGCTTTCCAGCCAGCAATGCTGGAGCCATCGAACATAATGCCGTCGGCAATCAAATCTTCGTCAATGGTGCTGACGTGCTGGGCGGTGTGGTGCCACTTGCCGCGCATGTCGGTGAAACGAAAATCGATGTACTCAATGCCTTCATCTTGGATGCGGGATAAAAAAGCGGCGACGTCTTTGCTCATAATGGGATCCTCAATGGTTGCCCCGTGCTAGCGCGCCACTTTGCCGCTGACAAGCCAAAAATCTATTGGTGTCAAGAAATGAATTGTATTTTTTGTTGAAATGGGTAGCTTATTCCTGAAAATTTTTAAATAGGTACAATCATGACGGATGATCTGGTAAACACTTTAGATGATGCTAAAAAAAATGTAAAAACAGATGGATATCCGATTTCTATTGGTGAAATCCAAAGTATGTATGAGAGAGATGAAATCATTCTCCGCCCACAATACCAACGGTACTATCGTTGGACGACAGAACAAAAATCAAAATTGATAGAATCCATACTAATAGGTCTACCTCTACCTTCCTTCTTTGTGGCTCAAGATGAAGATGGCAAGTGGGAGGTAGTTGATGGTATGCAGAGGCTTTCTACAATATTGGACTTCATGAATTCTTTAAAAAACGAATACATTTCTAACCCAAATTACAAGCGTTTCTCGGAATTAGACGGCGAGTTATTTTATCTCCCTTCCTATGCACAAAAAAAATGGGAAGATTTTCCGCCGCGAATTCAACTAGATTTTATGAGAACGAAAATTCTGCTAGGTGTTTTACTTCGCGAGAGAAAGCCAGAC
>JBKDWF010000050.1:0-9319 GCA_046338525.1 Holosporales bacterium | reverse complement strand
ACAATGATGTGTTAAGTAATATAGAGGGTGTTTTGGAGGTTGTGGCGCGTACGGCTGACGTATACCCCCTCCCCGACCCTCCCCCGCAAGCGGGGGAGGGAGATCAGAGAGGCCCTCCCCCGCAAGCGGGAGAATTCTTGTTTTTCTTGACAGTGAGGTGTGTATTTATAATCCCTCGGTCTGATCCCCTCTCCCGCGCAGCGGGGGAGGGCTAGGGAGGGGGTACACGCATGGCACGCAACAACACAACAACACGCCGCGCCCGCCAGCTGCGATCGTCCCTGACCGACGCTGAAAAAAAGCTCTGGCAGCACCTGCGCCGCGACCAGCTTCACGGGCTACACTTCCGCCGCCAGCACCCCGTGCCGCCTTATATTATTGACTTTGTTTGTTCAGAAAAAAATCTAGCCATCGAACTCGACGGCGGCCAGCATACTGAAAACCAAGAATACGATGCAGAGCGTACTCGTTTTTTAGAAGAACAGGGTTATCGTGTTTTGCGTTTCTGGAACAATGATGTGTTAAGTAATATAGAGGGTGTTTTGGAGGTTGTGGCGCGTACGGCTGACGTATACCCCCTCCCCGACCCTCCCCCGCAAGCGGGGGAGGGAGATCAGAGAGGTGCTCCCCCGCAAGCGGGGGAGGGAGAACACAGAGGTGCTCCCCCGCAAGCGGGGTTTGGCATCCTCAAAAAAGAGGGGATCACAGACCCCCTCTTCCTCCTCCCCCGCCCGGAGGATGCCGACCCGGCTCTGGCTGAGGGCATTGCCGCCCTGGGGTTTACCGTCATCACCCAGGCCCTGCTCACCGCCCAATATTTTCCCGTACCGCCACAGGCTCTTGCAGAGGCAACCCACCTTATCATCACCAGCCGCCGGGGTCTGAAAACCTTGCCGCTTACGTCTTTGCCTCTCCTTAGCATTGGCACGCCGCCTGGCTGGAACATCCTTGCCAGTGCCGTCACCGCCGAAGAACTGCAAGCCCACCTAGATACTCTTCCTGTTGATGCTAAGCCATTATATTTGCGTGGTTCAACCATCCGCCGCCCGCTACACCACCCCGGCCTGCGTGAGGCCATTGTGTATGATCTCCAAGAAAACATACGCTTCACCATCCCGCCGCATACGTTTTGGGGCATCGGGTTTTTATCGCCACGATTGACAGAAGTTTTTTTGAAACTGACGCTCTTGCCACCCGCCAGTATCTGCTTTTGTTTATCCCCGGTGATTGCCGACATCTTGAAACCCATGGGCGGACGCATTGTGGTTGCAAAGACCCCTAGCGCAGCGGGCTTTCTTGCGGCTATAAAAGAGACGCTATGATCCCCACGCCCCCCGATGCCGCCTTGCAAGCCTTGCGCCAACTGGTGCGCCGCCAGATACGACCGTGGCTTATGGGGATAAGCTTGGCCTGTCTTTTGCTGGCTATTGTTGTGGCTCTTATTGCTTTACAAAAAGCCGATCGCGCTGATGTTGTGGCTTTAGCTAGCCGTATTCCCATTACCGATGAAACGCCGCCATCCCCTGATCCCGAGGCCGACGCGCTGGAGGCTCAAATCCAGGAACTCCGCGCCCATGTCGAACAGCTCACCGCCTTGCAAGCCATGAGCCGCCCCGGCGATAATGGTACCGCCAGCTTGGCTCTGTTACAAAATATTTTGTTTACTCTTCAAAGTCGCCTCGACAGCGGTGAGCCATTCGGTGATGAACTGGCCGCCGGTATATCCTTATCCCAAAAAGCCGGGGTGGTCATCCCCAGCGGGGTTTCCGCTGATTTGGCTCGTATTGCCAAGCGCGGCGTGCGTCCCGTCATTGATATTCAACGCGGGTTTGAACCCTTGCTCCGCGCCCCTGCGGGGGAAACAAAACTAGAAAAAACCATTGGCAAGTTTGTCCAAATTCGCCGCAAGGAACAGGCCGTTGAGGGTGATGGGGTGGCGTTTTTGAAAGCCTTGTCCCTTGGGGATACCACTACTGCTCTTGCCGAAGCCCAAGTTTTACCCGAAGCCGTGCGGATAAGCCCCGAAGCCATCAGCCTTCTGGCCGAACTCGAAGAGCTTGACCGTGCCCGGCGCGGCATTGGCCTATGGCGCACGGCGGCAACGGAACACCTCAATGAAACCTTGTTACTAGGGAAGGAGCCGTAAATGCTGCGCTTCTTTTTTTACCTCATTGGTTTCCTGGCTCTTGCTTTTGGGTTGCACCTGCTTCTTCCTGGCACCGTGAAGCTGGAGACCGATTCTCAGGTGATAGAAGGCCAAGGCGTGGCGGTGGGTTTGGGGTTGTTGGTGCTGTTCTGCTTGGCGCACGGCTGTCTGGTTGGCTGGCAACGCCTCGTATCGTGGCCATCCAGGCGGCGGGCACGCAAGGAAGGCCAGCGCATGGAAAAGGGTCTTGATGCTTTGACGCAAGTTCTTGAAAACCTCACTGCGGGGGAGCCTAGCAAAGCCGAACCAGCCCTAAAAAAGGTCGGTGCGTTATTGGATAGGCCTAAGCTGCACTTGCTGCTCAGTGCCCAAGCCGCCGCCTTAAAAGGTGATTCGGTAGCAGCAGAAAAGCATTTGTTGCAGTTCCGCCAAGAGAATGAAGTGTAAGCAACCGGTATATCCTTCACGTTTTTTTAATAGTGTTTGGATTAGTTTTCATGAGAATTGATCCCCTTGATAATGAGATAATTTCATGAAAAAGCTTATTTTAATGCGTCATGCAAAATCCCGAGAAGCCGTGAGGGGTCAAAATGATCAGAGTCGTCCCTTACACCCTGAAGGTATAGCCACAGCTTTAGCTCAACAAGCAACCTTGCACGAGCTGCGCCTTCAACCAGACCTGGTGCTGTGTTCCGATGCGGAACGAACCCGAGAGACTTACGCCTTGTGCACTGAAGAATGGCTTAGATACCAGCATCAAGCGCTTTTTGATGCGCAATGCTATATGGCAACGGCTACAAAATTATTTCATATTATTCAAGGTAAAAGCGACGATTATAGCGAGCTTCTTGTTATCGGTCACAACCCAGGCATACACCAATTGGCTCTGGCCTTGGTGGGGGAGGGGAATCAAGAATCTTTAACTGCCCTAAGTCAAGAATTTCCCCCGGCTGGGGTAGTGGTGCTGTCCTTTAACGCACGCCGTTGGGATAAGGTGGGTCTATCTTCTGGAATTTTGGATCATTGCCTATTGCCCTATGACAGCGGTAAGTCCCCCTATCTTCAGCAACAGCAAGGAGGGGCGTATTATTCGTCTTTGAGTGGCACGCTTTAAAGTAGCGCCGCCACCGGGGCAAAACTGCGGCGATGGTGTGGGGTGACGCCGTGTTCGCGCAATCCTTTAAGGTGTATTGCCGTGCCGTAACCAGCGTTGCGTTCCCAACCGTACCCAGGCCATCGAGTTGCTAGTTCCATCATATACCGATCCCGTGCCACTTTGGCCAGAATCGAGGCGGCGGCAATGCACAGGCTTTTGCTGTCGCCGCCGATAATGGCTTGGGCAGGGCAGGGGAGTCCCGGCGGAATCTTATTGCCGTCGATGAGAGCCAAGACGGGTGACTGCGGCAATCCGAGTACAGCCCGTTGCATGGCCAGCATGGATGCGTGAAAAATGTTGAGCTCATCGATTTCCGACACGCTGGCGGTGCCAATGGCGCAAATAGCTAAAGGAGTGAGGGCGTCGGATATCGTTTGGCGTGCCTTGGCGGTGAGGGTTTTGCTGTCGCGAATGTGGGCTTCCAATCCTGGAGGTAAGATGTCGGGCAGAATCACCGCTGCCGCAACCACATCCCCGGCGAGGCAACCCCGGCCCACCTCATCCACGCCGCAGCGGGGCCCGGGGAATTGGGCATCAAAAAGGGCACTAGAAATTAGCAAGTCGCGCTCCACCAAGAACATTGTCCCCTATATACCGCTCGCACATCAAAACTTCCCCTCTCAATCTTGCGAGCGGTACAGCCCGCGCGGCACTTGAGCGAAGCCCTTGCACATTCTTCATGTGCAAGGAGTATAGCTTATCTCTATACTCTTTGCACATTCTTCATGTGCAAGAAGTATATGACACAAGAAGTATATGCCCCTTGCCGCTGCGCCCACCATCGTCTATACCCCCCGGCATGAGCACACAAAATTTTGATCTGGTTATTCTTGGCGCCGGGCCGGGCGGCTATGTGGCGGCGATTCGGGCGGCGCAGTTAGGGCTGAAAACCGCGGTGGTGGAGCGGGAACACCTGGGGGGTATCTGCCTAAACTGGGGCTGTATTCCCACCAAAGCGTTGTTGCGAGCCTCGGAAATCAATCATTTATTGCACAGCTTGGGCGATTACGGCTTTGCGGCGGATAATATTCGCTTTGACTTTACCAAGGTTATTGCCCGTTCGCGCGGGGTGGCAAGCCAGCTTTCGGGCGGGATTAAACACTTGCTTAAGAAGAATAAAGTCACCGTTCTGGACGGCTCAGGCGCGTTGCTGGGCAATGGCGGCGTGCGCGTCACCGCTAAAGACGGCAAGCATGAGGACGTAGCAGCGAAAAATATCATTATTGCCACCGGCGCACGGGCGCGGGTCCTGCCGGGGTTGGAGCCGGACGGGGAATTCGTCTGGACGTACAAAGAGGCCATGACGCCCAAGACATTGCCAAAAACCCTCCTAGTGGTGGGCAGCGGGGCTATTGGTTCAGAGTTTGCCAGCTTTTACCAGAACATGGGCAGCGCGGTAACTTTAGTTGAAGTACAAGATCGGGTTCTGCCCGTAGAAGATTCAGAAATATCGGCTTTTGTTCACAAGGCTTTTGAAAAACAGGGGATGAAAGTTCTCATCAAAGCCGGGGTTAAATCCATTAAAAAAAGCAACGGTCACCTCACTGTCACTATTGAACAAAACGGTAAAACCACTGAGCAGATGTTTGACAAAGCGATCATGGCCGTAGGCATTGTGGGTAATGTGGAAAATCTTGGCTTAGAAAAAACAAAAGTTAAAGTCGAAAAAGGACAGATTGTTACCGATGCCACCGGCAAAACGGCCGAGCCTGGTGTGTACGCCATTGGCGATGTGGCCGGCGCGCCGTGGCTTGCTCATAAAGCTAGCCATGAGGCCATTATCTGTGTGGAAGCCATTGCCGGCAAGCACCCCCACCCCATGAACAAGAATCAGATTCCTGGTTGTACCTATTGCCGCCCTCAAGTCGCCAGTATCGGTCTCACCGAAGAAAAGGCCAAGGCCGCTGGTCATGCTGTAAAAGTTGGCAAGTTTCCCTTTATGGGCAATGGCAAGGCTATTGCTTTGGGTGAGGCGGAAGGCTTTGTAAAAACAGTGTTTGATGCCAAAACGGGCGAGCTTCTTGGTGCCCACATGGTGGGGGCCGAAGTCACCGAGATGATTCAAGGTTACGCCATCGCCATGAGTGGGGAATTAACGGAAGGCGAGTTGATGCACACCGTTTTCCCGCACCCGACATTGTCCGAAATGATGCACGAAAGCGTCCTGGATGCTTACGGCAGGGTCATTCATTTTTAAGTCATTGAACGGTTTATTTTTTTATAGTAAACTCTCCGACAATGTCCTCCCCATCCCCCCGCCGTGCCAGTGTTCAGCGCAAAACGCATGAGACAGAAATTTCTGTGTCCGTAAACTTGGACGGCAGCGGTGCCCGGCGCATCAACACAACCATTGGCTTTCTCGATCATATGCTGGATCAGCTTAGCAAGCACAGTCTTATAGACATTGAGATTACTGCCAAGGGCGACACCCATATTGATTTTCACCACCTGACGGAAGATACTGGATGGGCGTTGGGCGAGGCTTTTAGTAAGGCGTTAGGCACCCGTGCTGGTATTAATCGTTATGGCCATGCCTATATTCCTATGGATGAGACGCTTACCCGGGTGGCTTTGGATGCGTCTAATCGTCCCTATCTTATTTGGAAAGTGGTCTTGCCGGGTCAACGCTTAGGGGAGATGGACACCGAACTATTCAAGGAATTTTTCCAAGCGTTCAGTCAGTCTGCAGGGCTGACCCTGCATGTGGAAAATTTATACGGCAGCAACACCCATCATATTGTTGAATCCTGCTTTAAGGGTTTGGCTAGGGCGTTGCGCGTGGCGGTAGCTCTTGATTCCCGGGAAACTGGTGTTCCATCTACGAAGGGCGTGCTGGGTGGATCAATGTCTAGTACACTTTAATTCATGCTTCCCGCTTTTCCCATTCATGCGGCACAGCCCTTGATTGCCTTGGCATTGGCCGAGGACGTTGGCAGTGGCGACATTACCTCTACCGCTTTAGTTAAGCGCGGTACCCAAGGGGTAGCCTTTTTTCGGAGTCGCGAAGCCATGTGCTTGGCGGGGATGCCGATTCTTCCCCTATTGTGGGAGCAGTATGATGCCTCGGTGACCGTTCATTCTCATGTTTCCGATGGTGCGGAGGTTCCTGCGGGTACTGTGTTGTGCCAGGTTGAGGGGGATGCTTGTGCCTTATTGGCAGTAGAACGAAGCGCATTGAATTTTATACAATATCTTAGTGGTATTGCCACTAGAACAGCCGCTTTTGTGGCGGCAGTAGCGGGCACAGGCACAAAGATTCTTGATACTCGTAAAACTATTCCCGGCTTTCGGGCGTTGGCTAAATATGCCGTGGCTTGTGGTGGCGGCAAAAACCATCGGTTTGGATTGCACGATGGTGTTCTTATCAAAGACAATCATTTAGCGATTGTCGGCGGTGTCAGGCCAGCCTTGCAGCAGATAAAGGCAGCAGGGTACAAAGATTTTATTTTGGAATGCGATACACTGGAACAGGTGGATCAAGCTCTTGAAGCAGGGGCTCCGTGGCTATTGTTAGATAACATGTCTTTATCTACATTAGCCGCAGTGGTACGCGTGGCCAAAGGCAAGACGATATTAGAGGCATCCGGAGGAATTACCCTCGGCAATGCGCGGAGCACCGCCGATACAGGGGTTGATTATCTCTCTATAGGAGGGCTTACCCATTCCGCCCCAGCGGTAGATATAGGTCTTGATTGGGAAATGGGTTAATAGAGGTGCCCAAATAGAACCAAGGGGCGGGTTGGCGCGCCCCTTGGAAAAACGGTGTGGCTAGAGTTGGAAGTTAATGAGATTACCCCAAAAACGCTCCAGCTTACGTAACACATCGCTGGTAGTTTTTAAATCAACAGCGGTGATGGAGCTTTCTTTTAAAGCCGTTGTATGTCGATCAATAAACTCATTCATTTCATTGTACAAAGGCAATCCTTTTTTGGTCAATTTAACACGTATAGAACGTTTGTCATGGGCAGAACGCTGTTGTTCCAAGTAGCCATTTTCGACCATTTTCCGCACGTTGTATGAAACGTTGGAACCAAGGTAGTATCCGCGGTTTGTCAATTCACCGATAGTTAGCTCATCATCGGCAATGTTGAATAAAATCAAAGCCTGAACGTTGTTTATGTCTTGAATGCCAAGGCGATCCAGTTCTGCTTTGATAACTTCGAGAAATTGCCGGTGGACACGCTCAAGCAAACGGAATGTTTCAGTATAAACTTGTTTCATGATAATCTTCCTGTATGTTTAGATGGTATTTAATACGCTCTTTACTTTCAAAAAACAACAAAAAAATGAATTTTTTTGTTAAACGATATACAAGGGGGGAACCGTTTTGTTTGAAGATTCTCGTTTATTATCTTCTTTTGTGTTTAAACGTCAGCGTCGCCAGAGGTTGGAAAATTGGCGGCGTGGGATGTTTGCAGAAACTCATCTTTTGCCGCAGCATTTAATTTTGCCTGTTTTTGTGCATGAGGAGCCTGAAAGCACCCCTATTACCGGTCTTCCGGGCGCTATGCGGTATTCTTTGCAAGGGTTGAAAGATGTAGCTCGCCAGGCTGCTGATGCAGGCATTGCGGCACTGGCTTTATTCCCGGTTATTCCAGCATTGCGCAAAAGCCCAGAAGCCCATGAAGCCCTTAATCCTGAGGGATTATTATGCAGAGCACTTCAACTTGTTAAAAACGAGTCTAGGGGTCTTGGTCTTATTGCTGATGTGGCTCTCGATCCCTATACGGATCATGGTCATGATGGTCTTCTTAACAATAACGGTATTGCCAACGATGCTACGGTGGAAGTTTTATCGAGGCAAGCCGTGCTCTATGCTCAAGCGGGTGCCAGCGCGGTGGCTCCTTCTGATATGCTTGATGGCCGAGTCTTGGCTATTCGTCATGCCCTAGAAAGAGCCGGATATGGAGAGACATTACTCATCAGTTATGCTGCAAAATTTGCCAGTCACCTCTACGCACCGTTCCGCGGCGCAATAGGAGCCTCACCTTTAGGCGGAAATTTAACCGATAAAAAAAGTTATCAACTTCCCATTGGCAATGCCAAAGAAGCCCTGGCTGAAGCTCAAACGGACATTCAAGAAGGTGCGGATGCCTTGATTATTAAGCCTGGCCTCGCGTATCTTGATATCGTCCAACGACTATCGGTACACACATCCGTGCCGTTGCTTTCTTATATTGTCAGTGGTGAAGCCGTCATGCTTCACGCTGCAGTAGCCACAAATTCTCTTGAATTTTTGCCGGTTTTATTGGAGCAGCTTTTGTGTTGTCGGCGTGCCGGGGCAAGTGGCATTATCACCTACGATGCCTTGACGGCGGCAAAAGCATTGGCAAAACTGTAGCAATGATAGAGCCTTGCTTTCCAGCCCATGTTTTTCTTTGGACGGTGGCCTTTGCCGACACTGATGCGGGCGGGGTGGTATATTATGCACGCTATCTGGAATTTGCGGAACGTGCCCGGGCCGCATGGCTCGAAGAAACTTCGGGACTTGCCAACGCGGAACTTTGGCAACAAGACATCGTGTTTGTTGTCAGACGAGTAGAGGTAGAATTTTTGAAGCCAGCACGGCTCAGCCAAACTTTAACTATTTATACGCAGATGATGCATAACAGCGGTGCCCGCCTTAAAATGACTCAAAAAATATTTTATAATGACTCCCTGCTTGTAGAGATACTGGTAACACTAGCGTGTCTTACAAAAAATGGCACTCCCCAACGCATACCAAAAACCTTAGGGCACCTCTATTACTAATCCCGAATAAAAATAGGTGACAACTTTCTCACGAAATGGTATGAGAGGGCATGAAACTTGAAGATGCCCGAAAATTAGATCAACAAACCCAAGCAGCGTTACGCAAGCGCGCGGTAAAGATGGCACTGGAGGGCACAAGCCATGAAAAAGTGTCTAAAATCATTGGCGTTGCCCGTGGGACGGTGAGTCGGTGGGTGTCAATGTACAAGCGGGATGGGGAGAAGGCATTTGCAACGGGTCGGCGTGGTCGTCCACGTGGGAATGGG